>NZ_JACBIU010000034.1:0-51042 GCF_013839555.1 Nocardia sp. GTS18
GGCGAGGGGGCGGGCGATGTCTTGGCCGTGGACGATGATGTCGACCAGGGGGTCGAGGACGCCGGCGCCGGGTGCGCGGCGGGTCGAGTCGGCGAAGGCGCGGAGTTCGGTGAGCAGTTCGGCCGGGGTGTGGCGGGCGGCGCGGGTGGTGGCCATGTCGGCGTTCATCCGGTTCCAGTTGCCCTTGGCACGCAGGACGGCCACGAGGGTCTCGCGCAGCGTATCGGTGGTGCTGACGTGAGCGAGGACGTCGTGGATCGTCCAGCCGGGGCACAGCGACGGCGTTGCCCATTCGCCGGGGGTGAGGTCTTCGAGAAAGTCGGCGAGGGCGAGCCGTTCGGCTCGCACCCAGTTCTGCACCTGCGCGTCGTCCATGACCACGTCTCCCATTCGTCGCTCGCTACCGGTACCGACGACGCGACCGCCCGAAACTCATCGACGTGCGATGATTCGCACCGTGGGGAAGAACTCGAAGCCGAATGCCGTGATGATCCTGGGCGTGGCCGGTGGCGTGGCGATCGGTTTGCTCGCCGCGAACTGGAGTGCGATGCGAGCGGCCGTCTACGCGGTGATCTGGCTGGTCGCGGCGGGAATCCTGCTCTACCGGCAGCGCCGGGAAGCAGCGGAGAAGACCGCCGAACGGGAGTGACCTCAGATGGTTGTCGTGTCGTCGGCGTGGAGGCGGCGGTCCAGGCGGTGCGGGTTCACGTCGAGCAGCGCCCGATCCCAGTCGGCCAGGTCGGCAGCGGCGGCGTAGGTCGTATCGAGGAAGTGCAGGAGGGTGGCGTCGGGGTCGTCCGACTCACGAACCACCTCGTACGGCAGGACGAACTCGCCGAGTGCCGCGTCCCAGTGCGCGCCGTCGGGTCCCACGGGCCGCGACGAGTATCCGTCGGGGGCCGGATAGCTGTAGGCGTAGAACATGCCTTCGGTTCCGCCGGGCCAGAAACCCGCGCTGGCGCATTCACGCGAATACGCCTCCTCCATCACCCAGTTCGCGCAGTTGGGTGCCCCGCCGGGATGCGTGGGCGCGCTACGCCCGGAGAAGCGGGTGCAGGCCAGGTCGAGCGAACCCCAGAACAGATGCACCGGGCTGGACTTTCCGGCGAAGCCGGCTCGCCACAGCTGGAACACCCGGTTCGCCTGCACGAGTTGCTGCCAGTAGATGCCGACCGCATCGGCGTCGTAGGACTGATGAACGGTGTCCTCGGCGAACGGGATCGCGGGGTCGACCTCGTTCGGTGAGGCCTCGATATCGACCGTGATGTCCAAGCGTCCGAGCACCGCGACGAGCTCGGCGTAGAAATCGGCGACGGTGCGTGGTCGCAGCGCGAGCGTGGCCCGGCGTCCGTCGCTGGTGCGCAGCACGAGTTCGTGTGCGGCGAAATCGAATTCGATGTCGAGAATGCGGCCGTCGACCGGGATGGCGCCGGTGGCCAGCCCCCGCGCGCTCACCGTGAACGTGACGTTCCACCAGTGGTTGATCAGCGGCGTGCCCGCCATCTTCAGCTTGCCAACGATCTGCGACCACATGTGCAGGGTGTCGCGGGTATCGGCCCAGGTGTCGACCTTCAGGGCGGGCCAACGGGCCTTCTCCGGTGTCAGTCGAGGCATCGGGTTCTCACTCCTTCGGTGCGCGGCGGGGCGATCGGATTCCGTGGAGCAGCCTCATCCTACGGCGAGTCGACACTTGTCTGAGACCCCGGGTCTCATATAACGTGCGAGCTGCGCCACACGAAGGAGACACCGCTGATGCTGTCGACAGCCAAGAACACCGCGACCGATCCCGAGTACCACGAGATCCTGCGCAACCTGTCCGAAGGCTCGGTGAACCGGCACTTCGATCCCTATGTCGACATCGATTGGGATTCGCCCGAGTTCGCCGTGCACAGCGACGACCCGCGCTGGATCATGCCCGACGAGGACCCGCTCGGCCGTCACCCCTGGTACAAGGCGCAACCGATCGAGAAGCAGATCGCCATCGGGATGTGGCGCCAGGCCGGTATCGCCAAGGTCGGCCTGGATTTCGAGCAGCTGCTCATCCGCGGCCTCATGCAGTACCTGATCTCGGTGCCCAACGGTGACCCGGAATTCCGGTACGTCACGCACGAGGCCGCCGAAGAGTGCAACCACACGATGATGTTCCAGGAGATGATCAACCGCATCGGCTACCGCGATGTGATCGGCATGGGCACGATCGACCGCAAGCTCACGATGATCATCTGGCCCGCGGTCAAGTACTTCCCCGAGCTGTTCTTCACGATGATCCTCGGCGGCGAGGAACCGATCGATCACCTGCAGAAGTCGCTGCTGCGCGGCGGTGTGGACCTGCATCCGATGGTGCACCGGGTGATGCAGATCCACGTGGCCGAGGAGGCCCGCCACATCTCCTTCGCCCACGAGTACCTGCGCCGCAACGTGCCGGGCATGAACGTGGTCACCAAATCCCTGCTGTCGGTGCTGTTCCCGGTCGCGATGCGGATCATGCTCGACATGATCATGACCCCGCCCAAGGAGTTCGTCGAGAAGTTCGACATCCCCGCCGAGGTGATGCGCGAGGCCTACTGGTCGAACCCGGAATCGCAGACCATGATGCGCAACATCTTCGGCGATGTACGCGCCCTGGCCACCAACAGCGGGCTGATGAACCCGGTTTCGCGCCTGGCGTGGCGGCTGCTCGGCATCGACGGACCCGTCACCCGGTACCGCAGCGAGCCGGCCCGCAAGGCCGCCTGAGCCGAAATTCGCCGTGTCCCACTGTACACAGCGATGTACAGTGGGATATGGCCGATTACGACAGTGTTCCGCTGACCGAATTACGGGGTCAGCTCGGTAGTGTTTTCGACGGGGTGTCCGCGAGCGGACGACCGGTGATCGTCACCAGGGAGGGGAAAGAATTGGTCGCAGTGGTACCGGCGGAAGTCTTGCGGCACGCGGCATTGCCGCCCGCCTATTTCAACGACGACCTGCGCGAACAGATCCTCGGCAGGCTCGACGACCGGATCAAACAGCATTCCGCCGAGGACATCGCCGAGGCGGAGGCGAAACTGAGCAAGGTGATGGGCGCGCTCGACGGCACGAGCGCGAGCCGCCGGTGAGCGTCGCCGACCACACCGCCCTCACCTCGCTCGCCCTGTCCCCGCTGTTCGGGCAGGTCATCATGCGCCAGTTCACCCAGCAGCGCCGCATCATGGTGGTGCCGACGGTGAGCCTGATGGCCGCCATGCGCGCGGTCGACAATGTCGACGAACTCGGCCGCCTGCTCGACAACCGGGTCGCGGTGCGCTGGGCCGATCTCGACGCGGCGGGCGCCATTCGCACGGGAACCACCGTTCCCATCGCCGACAATCACACCGATTGGCCGCTCATCGCACCGGTTGTCTTCACCGCGCAGAATCTCGACATGCCGGTGCTCACCGCGAAACCCGAGTTGTATCGCGGATACAAGGTGCACGTAGCCCCCATGCCCTGAACTGTATTTTCGCGGGGGCGGGCGATAAACGTGATCCAGGTCTCCGTTACGGTGCCATCGACAGGAAAAGCTGTACCAGGAACACTCTAGGAGAGCTGGTTATGCAGAGTTTCATGCGTCGTTTCACCACCGCGGTAGCCGCCACCTCGGCCGCCGCCGCCATTGTTTTCGCCGGCCCCGCGGCCGCCGAGCCGACCGAAACCAAGACCGTCGACGTGGCCGCCGCCGTTTCCCAGTTGCGTACCTCGGTCGCGGGCAACCCGGGTGCCCTCGCCGCGCTGGACCAACTCGTGGCCGACGGCACGGTCGATGTCGCCCTGCCCGCCCAGCCGTTCCAGATCCCCGCCACCTCGGATATCGGCCAGAACGGTGGCGGACCCGGCGTGTACGGCTCGGGTATCGCGCTCGATGTCGACGGTTTCCGCTTCGGCTTCTTCGGCGGACCGGGCACCATCTCGCCGAATCAGAACGGCGCCAAGCTCGAGGTGATGTGGCTGAACCTGTCGAACGGGCAGAGTGGTACCGCTGTGCTCACCGAGCACATGGACGTCCCCGTCGACACCACCATCCGCACCGCACCGCTGAACACCGGCGGCGGCCTGATCGTCGCGGCGGTGTACGGCAGCCTGTGGCACCGCTGGCCCGACGCAGGCCAGCCGGACGGCTACGCCTACCGGCTGGGCCACATCCAGCAGCCGTCGTTCGGCGCCGTCACGCGATAACCGCCGAGAACACGATCAGTCGCCGGCGGCCCCTCCTCCGCACCAACGACATCCCGACCCCGAGGAGGGATCGCCGTGAAGCGGCGTTCGCGGCCGTCCCGACGATCAGGTGCCGTTGCGTAGGCGACAAAGGAGCAAGCAACGGTGCCTGATCGTCGGGACTTGCGGGGCCGCGAACCTCGAGCGCGCCAGCGCTCCAATAGCATCGACCGCGTGGATCTGGACGAGCGACTCGAGGCATTGGAGCGGCGGGTCGCCGCCCTCGAAGGCACCGCGCACACCGACGAGCGGCTGCCCTGGGCGGTGGCGCGATTGCGCGCGGAATTCGACGACGCGGGCGACCGCAACGGCGGCGTCCTGCTGGCAGGCGCGCTGAAGCTGCCGACAGGTGAGCGGGTGGACTGGCAGGCGCAGTACGCCACCGACGCCATCGTCGGCGACATCTGGACCATCGAAGCGGCCAATTGCCTTGCCGCCCTTGCCGATCCCGTACGCCTGCGACTGCTCCGCGAGATCGTGTACGGTCGCCGCACCGCCGCGGACCTGGCGGCCATCGCCGAATTGGGCACCTCGGCCGAGATCTATCAGCATCTGCGTCAGCTGGCCGCGGTCGGCTGGTTGCAGACCGCGGGCCTCGGCCGCTTCGAGGTGCCCGAGGGCAGGCTGGTTCCGCTGCTCGCCGCGCTGGCCAGCGCGCAGCGATGATTGGGAATTGTCCCAATTGCCCTGATTTGCCACTGTGACGCAGGCCACCACACTGCTACCGTGAGCATCGAGACAAACGATGTGTGGAGGTAGTCGAGTGAACGTGGCCCATCTTCTCGAAACGGTGAAAGCCCTCGGTGTTCTGCGTTCGCGTGGCGTTTCCGATCCCACCAAGCCGCTCGAGACCCTGCGGACGATGAAAGAGTCCAAGATCTACGGCCCGCAGGCCACCCTGGTCCGGCACTCCGCCCGCGTCGCCCCCGAACAGGTCGCCCTGGCCGACGAACGCGGCGAACTCACCTACCGCGAACTCGACGACCAGTCCACGGCGGTGGCCCGTGGTCTACAGGCGGCCGGGATCAGCGAGGGCATGGTGATCGCGGTCCTGGCGCGCGACCATCGCGGTCTGATCATGTCGATGATCGCCGCGGGCAAGCTCGGGGCGCGCATCGCGCTGATGAACACCGGGTTCGCCAAACCGCAGTTCGCCGAGGTGTGCGAGCGCGAGAAGGTGCGCGCGATCCTGCACGACAGCGAGTTCCTCGGCCTGCTCGACGCACTACCCGCCGACCTGCCGCGCTACCTCACCTGGGTCGACGAGGGCGCCGAGATCCCGTCGGGCGCAACCACTTTCGACGACCTGATCGCCGCCAACTCCGCCGAGCCGCTGCCCGCGCCGAGCAAGCCGGGCGGTTTCATCATTCTCACCAGCGGCACCACCGGCCTGCCCAAGGGCGCGCCGCGCACCAAGGTGACGCCGATGGCCACCGCGCAGTTCGTCGACCGGGTGCCCTTCCCCAAGCGCGGCGTGATGATGATCGTCTCGCCGATCTTCCACAGCACGGGTCTGGGCACCTGGCTGGTCGGCACCATCCTGTCGAACAAGATCGTGATGCGGCGCCGCTTCGACGCCGAGGCCACGCTGGCCTCGATCGCCGAGCACAAGGTGGAGATGCTGGTCTGCGTGCCGACGATGCTGCACCGGATGACCGAGCTGCCCGCCGAGGTCCGCGCGAAATACGACCTGTCGTCGCTGAAGGTCATCCTGTTCGCCGGGTCGGCGCTCACCCCGGAGCTGTGCATCCGGGCCACCGAGGTGTTCGGGCCGGTGCTCTACAACCTCTACGGCTCCACCGAGGTGGCCATCGCCTCCATCGCCAACCCCGCCGAACTGGCGGAGGCGCCGGGCACGGTCGGCCGCTCCCCCATCACCTGCGAGGTCCGCCTCTACGACGAGCACGACCAGCCGGTCCGCGAACCCGGTGCCAAGGGCCGGATCTTCGTGCGCAGTGGTGCCCCGTTCGAGGGCTACACCGACGGCAGGCACAAGCAGATCATCGACGGTTTCATGTCCAGCGGCGACATGGGCCATTTCACCGAGTCCGGCCTGCTCATGGTCGACGGCCGCGACGACGACATGATCGTCTCCGGCGGCGAGAACGTCTACCCGCAGGAGGTGGAGAACCTGCTGATCGAGCACCCACAGGTGTTCGATGTGGCGGTGGTCGGCGTCGACGACCCCGAGTTCGGAAAACGACTGCGCGCCTTCGTCGTTCCCGAGTCCGGCCACACGCCCGACGCCGCCGCGCTGCAGGCCCACGTGAAGGAGAACCTGGCCCGCTTCAAGGTGCCGCGCGAGGTGGTGTTCGTCGAGGAACTGCCCCGTAATGCCACCGGCAAGATCCTGCGCCGGGTGCTCATCGACTATGAGGTGTCACAGTGATGGCTCAGCGCTGAGACGGGCGACACAGTAAGAGCGTCGTGCTTGCTATTGTTAGCACCAGCACTGGATCTCGAAGACGCGGTCCGGCCCCGCGGTGACGCGGGCTCGGTCTGCCGAAAGGCTGTTCGATGTCTCTGTCTCTGCCCGCGCTAGGCGGCACGGCTCGACGCGCGGGCGATTTCGCCCTCGGTGTCAAGGTCATGGTCGACCGCAAGCTGTTCAACCCGTTGCGTCTCGACCATGCCGCGCGCTCGTTCCGCAATGTGTCGAAATTCGGCCCGTTCGCCGGTGTGGTCATGCACGCCGCCCAGACGCGACCCGGTGCGGGCGCGATCGTCGACGAACGCGGTGAGCTCACCTTCGGGCTGCTCGACGAGCAGTCGAGCGCCCTGGCTCGTGGGCTGCGCGCCAGTGGCATCAGCGAGGGCGATGTGATCGCCGTGCTGGCGCGTGACCACCGTGGCATGGTGCTGAGCCTGCTCGCGGCGGGCAAGCTCGGCGTGCGCGCGGTCCTGATGAACACCGGCTTCGCCAAACCGCAGTTCGCCGACGTGGCCACCCGCGAGAAGGTCAAGGCGGTGCTGCACGACAGCGAATTCATGGATCTCATGAGCGCCATTCCCGCCGAGATCCCGCGCATCCTGACCTGGGTCGACGAGGCGCACGGTGTCGACCCGTCGATCCCGACGGTCGAGTCGCTGATCTCGGGGCGCTCGGTGGAACCGCTGACCCCGCCGAGCAAGCCGGGCGGCATGGTCATCCTGACCAGCGGCACCACCGGTACCCCCAAGGGTGCCCCGCGCGACAAGGTGAGCCCGTTCGCGTCGGCCCAGTTCGTCGACCGCGTGCCGCTGCCCTACAACGGCACGATGATCATGGCGGCGCCGATCTTCCACGGCACCGGTCTGTCGCAGTTCACCCTCGGTCTGGCGCTGGGCAACCGGGTGATCTTCCAGCAGCGCAAGTTCGACCCCGAACAGACCCTGGCCAATATCGTGAAGTACCAGGCGGATTCGCTGGTCGTGGTCCCGACGATGCTGCAGCGCATCCTCGACCTGGACGAGAAGATCCTGGCGAAGTACGACCCGTCCACGATCAAGGTGATCTTCGCGGCGGGCTCGGCCATCGCGCCCGATGTGGTGACCCGCTGCCTGGACTACTTCGGCGACAGCCTCTACAACCTCTACGGTTCCACCGAATGCGCGGTGATGACCGTGGCGACCCCGGAGGATCTGCGCAAGTCGCCGACCACCGCGGGCAAGCCGCCGGTCGGTATCCGCATCGTGCTGCTCGACGAGAACCGCAAGCCCATCACCGAGCCGAACGTCACCGGCACGATCTTCGTGGACAACGGTTTCGCCTTCACCGGTTACACCGACGGCCGGACCAAGGAGATGGTCGACGGCATGATGTCCAGCGGTGACGTCGGCCATTTCGACGCCGACGGCCTGCTCTACATCGACGGTCGCGACGACGACATGATCGTGTCCGGCGGTGAGAACGTCTTCCCGCTCGAGGTGGAGAACCTCATCGCGGGCCGCCACGACGTGTTCGAAGCGGCCGTGGTCGGCGTCGACGACCGCGACTACGGGAAACGGTTGCGCGCCTTCGTCGTGCCCGGGCCCGACTCCGCTCGGGATGCCGACGAGATCAAGGACTTCGTGCGCCAGAACCTGGCCCGCTACAAGGTGCCGCGCGAAGTGATCTTCCTCGACGAACTCCCCCGCAACGCGACCGGCAAGCTGCTGCGTAAGCCGCTGATCGAGATGGACATCGACGGGCAGTGATCCCGTCGCACCGTCGGGACCCGTCTCGGCGGTGCTTTATCATCGGCCGGTGATCATCGAGTTCCGGCAGGCGTCCGCGCCGTCGCGTGCCCTCGGCGCGCGCGTGCGCGGTGCCTGTGCGGGCTCGATGTCGGGTGCGTTGTCGCTGGCCGCCCACGGGCTGGCCGCCGGGAGCGCCATGCCGGGCAGCACCACGGTCGTGCTGCTGGCGGCGGTGTCGGCCGTGGTCGGTGCGCTGGTGGCCGGGCCGGTGCGTCACGGTGCGCGCGGGCTCGCGGTGGTGCTGCTGGGTGGTCAACTCGTGGGTCACACCACGATGAGCTGGTCCGGTCACGGACACCACGTGGAGGATTCGCTCGGCCTCGGCATGCTCACGGCGCACACTGTCGCGGCGGTGCTCGCCGCGGTGGTCGTCATCGGCGCCGAAGCCGCTTACCGCGCCGTGGGCGCCCTGCTGGCCCGCGCCCTCCCCCAGCGCTACCGCACCCCGCGCATTCCCGGTCGCGCACCTCTGCGCCTGACCCACCGCGACCGCGTCATTCTGCGCGTCCTCACAGCGCGATCGCTGCGCACCCGAGCCCCGCCTCTCGCCTTCGCCTTCTGACCTTTCCCGGTGCGCGCATTCTCGTGCACTGGTCACCAATGCATGCCCCCGTGCTCGGCGGCTGTGGGTCTCGCCGGCCGACTGGCTTCGTGCGCGCCCGCTCGTCTTGATCGCGGAGGTCGGTGCGCTCGCACAGCTCCGCTCTGGCGGCTCATCGTGGTCGGCAGCTGGAAGCTCCCCTCACGGCGTCGGCCACTGTGGCTCGCACAGCGGCGGCCGAGGCATGCCGCGCAAAGTCGTTCGGTGGGCTCGTGCCGGACAACTCCGACTTCGTGTCGGCGGAGCGCCCGGGCCGGCGAAAGCCGCGGTGGCTCGTGTCTTCCAGCGCGGATGTCGATTCTGCGCGAGCTGCCGAGGCCTACCTCGGCGAGAGCGCTCAAACATGCGGTGGCTGCTGCTCGCGATGGTGAACACCGGGCTTCACTACTTCAGAAACGAATGATGATGAGTATTACCGATATTCGTCCGGCCGAGAGTTCGGTCGCGGACGGTGAGCGGGCACCTCGCGCACGGCGCGGGATGCGGGTCGCTCCGTTGGCCATGCGGCTGCATTTCTACGCGGGGTTCTTCGTGGCCCCGTTCATCCTGATCGCGGCGCTCACCGGCGCGCTGTATGCGATCGCGCCGACGATCGAAGGGTTCGTGTCGCGGGATCTGCTTCAGGTGCAGACCTCCGGGCCGGATCAGGCATTGTCGGCGCAGGTGGGCGCGGCGGTCGCCGGCAAGCCCGACCTGGCGTTGGTGGCTGTCGCCCCGGCCGCGGCCGACGGTGAAACCACGAGGGTGTTGTTCAACGATCCTTCGCTGGGTGATTCCGAACGTCTCTCGGTGTTCGTCGACCCGCACACCGCCCAGCCGGTGGGCGAGGCCGTCGTCTACGGCAGTGGTGGCGCGCTGCCGTTGCGTGCCTGGCTCAGCGAGTTCCACCGGAGCCTGCACCTGGGTGAACCCGGTCGGCTCTACAGCGAACTCGCGGCCTCCTGGCTGTGGGTGATCGCCCTGTTCGGGCTGGTGCTGTGGGTGAACCGGGTGCGCAAGCGTCGCGCGCGCAACGGTGCCCGGTGGCTGGTGGCGCCGGATCTCTCGCAGCCGAGACGCCGGAAGATGAACTGGCACGGCGCGATCGGTGTGTGGACGCTCCCGGTGGTCCTGTTGCTCTCGGCGACGGGTCTGACCTGGTCGGTCTATGCCGGTGAGAACGTGACGAAGCTGCGTGAGGAAATGAGCTGGACCACCCCGGCTGTCAGCGTCGCGCTCCCGGGCGCGCAGGCACCGGCCACCGCCGGCGGCGACCACCACAGCGGCGGCACCACCACACCGGCCCCAGCCGACCAGAGCGCCCGCATCGTCCAAATCGATCGGGTCTACGAGGCCGCGCGTGCCAACGGCATCACCCAGGCCGCCGAGATCACTGTTCCGGCGGAATCGGACGCCGCCTTCGGAGTCAAGGAGTTGCGCCGGCCGGGCACCTACACGATCGACTCCGTCGCGGTCGACGGCGACGGCACGGTCACCGATCGGCTCGCCTACGCCGACTGGCCGCTGATGGCAAAGCTCACCAACTGGGGTATCGCCTTCCACATGGGTCTGCTGTTCGGCCTGGTCAACCAGCTGTTGCTGCTGGCGATCATGCTCGGTCTCGTGGTCATGATCGTCCTCGGCTACCGGATGTGGTGGCAGCGGCGGCCCACCCGCGCGGGCTCGTTGCCGATGCCCCCGCGGCGCGGAGTGCTGCGCAAGACGTCGCTGTGGATCACGGTTCCGCTCGTCGCGGCGGCCGTGGTGATCGGGTGGTTCGTGCCCCTGCTCGGGTTGAGCCTGCTGGGGTTCTTCCTGATCGACGTGGCGCTCGGCCTGGCCGCCCGCGCCTACCCGAACAGCTGAGTGCGCTGTCGGCGAGGTGAAACCGCCTCGCCGACAGCCGCTTTCAGCCCGGCGACCAGCTCTTTCCTCGCGTGCACGGTCTGCCCGGCGCGGGATGCTTAGGATCGGGGCATGGCGATCGACCGGCGGCAATTCCTCCGATACGGCGCGACCGGGTCGATCGTGGCGGCGGTCGGGGTGTCGGCGGCGAGCAGCGCACCGTTTCCCGCGCCACGCTTCCTGGGCGAACCGTTCTCCCTCGGCGTGGCATCCGGCGAACCGACACCCGACGGCGTGGTGCTGTGGACCCGGCTCGCCCCCGACCCGCTGGCCCCCGACGGGTACGGCGGCATGCCGGTCGACCCGGTGACGGTCGACTACGAGGTCGCCGAGGACGAACGATTCAGCAAGGTCGTCGTCCGGGGTTCGGCGGTGGCCACCCGTGCGCTCGGGCACAGCGTGCATCCCGAGGTGACCGGTCTGGCGCCGGATCGCTGGTACTACTACCGCTTCCGCGCGGGCTCGGCCATCTCACCGGTCGGACGCACCCGCACCGCGCCGCCGCCGGACCGGTCGACGCAGCGGATGCGATTCGCGTTCGCCTCGTGCCAGTCGTGGAGCTCGGGTTACTACACCGCTTATGAACACATGGCCGCCGAGGACCTCGATCTCGTCGTCCACCTGGGCGACTACATCTACGAGTCCTCGTGGGTGGTCGCCCGGCGCGGTGTGAAGCTGCCGCCGCAGCTCGAGGGCGAAGCGGTCGACCTCGCCGGATACCGGCTGCGCTATGCCCAGGCCAAGGCCGAAACGCCCCTGCAAGCCGCCCACGCCGCGTTCCCCTGGCTGATCACCTTCGACGACCACGAACTCGACAACAACTGGGCCGGTGAGCATCCCGGCCTCGGCAACGACGTGCACCGCCTGCCGTTCCTGTTCCGGCGCCGCAAAGCCGCCGCGTTCCAGGCGATGTACGAGCATCAGCCGATGCGTCTGGCCCAGCTCCCGTCGGGTTCGTCGATCCGTCTGCATCGCCGCTACCGCTTCGGTGACCTGGCCGAATTCACCATGATCGACACCAGGCAGTACCGCGACGAGCAAGCCTGCGGCGACGGCAAAGCGGTGCTCGACTGCGCCGACCGGTACTCCACCGGGCGCTCGATTCTCGGTGCGGCCCAGCGTGACTGGCTCGTCGACGGTTTCGCCGCGTCCACCGCGCGCTGGCAGATCCTCGGCAACCAGGTCGCCATGGCCGAATCCGACTACGACCCCGGCCCGGATCTGCTGCTCGGCACCGACGCCTGGGACGGCTACATCGCCGACCGCAATGCGGTGCTCGGCGCCGCCGTCGACCACGACGTGGCCAACCTGGTGGTGATCACCGGTGACCGGCACGAGAACTACGTCGCCGACCTGCACCGCGACTACACCGATCCCGAATCACCGGTGGTGGCCACCGAATTCACGGGCACCTCGATCAGTACGGGCGGCGACGGCGAGGACTTCCCCGACACCGGCCGTGCCCTGCTGGCCGCCAACCCGCACATGCGGTTCTACAACAAGCAACGCGGCTATGTGCGGGTGGAGCTGGACCATCAGCTGTGGCGCAACGACTTCCGGGTCGTGCCGTACGTGCGTTCGCCGGGCGCGCCCATCAGCACTCGCGCCAGTTTCGTCGTGCAGGACGGCATTCCCGGCACGATCGAGGCCTAGTGGGTGAAGTCCTCCAGCGTCTGCTCGGGCACCTCGGGCACCTGCACGGGACGCAGCAGCGCCCAGCCGACGAATATCACTGCCACCCCGGCCATTCCGAGCCCGGCCCACAGATTCACGTCGACCCCACCGGTTTTCACCTCCTGAGCGGCGGAGTCCTGCAGCAGTGAGGTGACCACGAGCACGACACCGTAGAGGCCGAGCAGGGCACCGATGATGGTGCGGATATCGAAAAGCATTGCGACGACTCCTTATCCGATGACGATATTGAGCGCGATCACCAGCACGAGCGCGATCCCGGCGAGCAGAACCGGCCGCTGATACCAGGGCAGCGAGTCGGCGTCGGCGTCGGTGCGCAGCGCCTTGGGGGTCTCCGAATACACCAGGCCCACCAGCTCGGCGGCCGGCTTCGGCCGGGTCACCATCGTCACCGCCACGCTGACGACGATATCGACGACGAAGGCCACACCCGCGGCGACGAAACTGGCGCCCTGCCCCGACAACGAGGTCACCCCCGTCTCGTTGAGCACGAATACCACGATGGCGGCCAGCGTGCCGCTGACCAGGCCGATCCACCCCGCGGCCGCGGTCATCCGCTTCCACAGCATGCCGAGGATGAAGGTGGCGAACAGCGGCGCGTTGAAGAAGCTGAACAGCGTCTGCAGGTAGTCCATCATGTTGCTGAACCCGCCCGCGATGAACGCGGTGAAGATCGCCGCCACCGTCGCACCGACCGTGGCCAGCCGGCCGACCCGCAGGTAATAGCCGTCGGACCGGTCCTTGCGCACGTACTGCTGCCACAGATCGAAACTGAACACGGTGTTGAACGCGGAGATATTGGCCGCCATGCCCGCCATGAACGCCGCGAGCAGACCGGCCAGCCCCACGCCGAGCAACCCGTTGGGCAGCACCTCTTTCATCAGGAACAGCAGCGCCTGGTTGTAGGTGACATCGCCCTCGAAGTCCGGGTTCGCGGCGACCTGCTGCTTGTACTCGATCATCTGCGGGACGAGGACCGCGCTGATCATGCCGGGGATCACCACGATCAGCGGGATGAACATCTTCGGATAGGCGCCGATGATCGGCGTGCGCTGCGCGGCCGCGATCGAATGTGTGGCGAGGGCTCGTTGCACCTCCACGAAATTGGTTGTCCAGTAGCCGAACGACAGCACGAAGCCGAGGCCGAACACAATGCCCATGATCGAGGCGAAGTTGTCGGTGAACCCGCTCATCGCGTTGCCCGGCCAGGTCTGCAACTGGTCGGCGCCGCCCGGTGACGCACTCACCTTGTCCTGCAACCCGTCCCAACCGCCGACCCGATGCAGTCCGACGAGGGTGAGCGGCAGCAGCGCGGCGACGATGACGAAGAACTGCAGTACCTCGTTGTAGATCGCGGCCGAGAGCCCACCGAGGGTGACATACGAGAGCACGATCGCCGCGGCGACCGCCACCGAGATCCACAGCGGCCAGCCGAGCAGCACATTCAGGATGGTGCCGAGCAGGTAGAGGTTCACCCCGGCGATCAGCACCTGCGCCACGGCGAAACTCAGCGCGTTTACCAGATGCGCGCCGGTGCCGAAGCGCCGGCGCATGAACTCCGGCACCGAACGCACCTTGGAGCCGTAGTAGAACGGCATCATCACCACGCCCAGGAACAGCATCGCGGGCACGGCGCCGATCCAGAAGTAGTTGAACGTGGGGAAGCCGTACTGAGCGCCGTTGGCCGACATGCCCATGATCTCCACCGCGCCCAAGTTGGCGGAGATGAAGGCGAGGCCCGTCACCCAGGCGGGCAGCGACCGGCCGGACAGGAAGAAGTCGACGCTGGAGGACACCCGACTGCGCGCGATCAGGCCGATACCGAGGACGAAGACGAAATACAGGGCGACCAGCGCGTAATCGACCGGAGCCGCGTCCAGTCGAAGCGAATTAGCAAGCGGCACAGTGGATCCCTCCTGAACTGGGAACCGGGCGGCGTAGAGCGTCGTTCACACGGCGCGGGCTGCGACGCCCGCCGAACTGTTTTCGGTTGGTACCACTGTGCGTGATCGTGCCCCGCGTCACACCCGAAACGGGGTGAACAATTGGGCAACCGTTCAATCCAGTTTGCGGGCGCCCGCCCCCGGTTCGGCCGTGATCACCCGGGGCGCGGCCAGGCCGGCGGCCGCGAAGCGCCGCCCGATCGCGGCGCCGATCCGGTCGGCGTCGGTGCGTTCGACCAGGGCGAGCACGCTGCCGCCGAATCCGCCGCCGACCATCCGCGCACCGTAGGCGCCCGCGTCGAGCGCCGCGTCGACGGCGAGGTCGAGCGCCGGTGTCGAGACTTCGAAATCGTCGCGCAGTGACCGGTGGGAGGCAGTGAGCAAGGGACCGATGGCGCGCGGGTCGGCGCCGGAACGCAAGCGGGTGACCACGTCGAGGACGCGATCGTTCTCGGTGACGACGTGGGTCGCCCTGCGGCGCAGCACCGGATCGTGCAGGCGGGCCATGTTCAGCTCGGTGGCGTCACGCAGGGCGTGCACGCCGAGGACGGCGGCGGCCGCCGCGCATTCGTTTCGCCGCTCGGCGTAGCCGCCGTCGGCCAGGTCGTGTGGGTGACCGGTGTCGGCGACGATCAGCGCCAGCCCCGCGGCCCGCAGATCGAACGGGATCTGTTCCACCGCACCGGCTTCGCCGTTCAGGTAGGCACGCACATCGAGGAACAGGGCGTGGCCCTCGGTGCACAGGATGGCGGCGGACTGGTCGAGGATGCCGGTCGGCACACCGGCGAAACCGTTCTCGGCCGCACGCGCGATCCGTACCATTGCCCGGTCGTCGAGGCCGGGCGCGAACAGGTCACGCAGGGCGACCGTCACCGCGCAACACAACGCCGCCGAACTCGACAGACCCGCACCGATCGGCACCGCGCCGTCGATTTCGAGATCGACCCCGGGGATCGGGCGTCCACCCGCGACGAACTCGCACACCACACCGAGCGGGTAGCGCGCCCAGCCGGGCAGCTGATCGCGTTGCCCGCCAACATCATCCAGGGCCAGTTCGACGGCCTCACCCGGCCGCTGTGCCGACTCGACCCGCACCCGGCCGTCCGTACGCGTCCCGGCCGCACACACCACCCCGAGCGACAACGCGATCGGCAGCACGAACCCGTCGTTGTAGTCGGTGTGCTCGCCGATGATGTTGACCCGGCCCGGCGCGATCCACCTGTCCACCCACACTCCCTTCTCACCGCCCCCGCTCACCACCCCTGCGGACCATCAAACACCGTCTACCCGCGCGGCAGCCGAATCCCCATCGCGACGGCGCGGGACGTGTCATGATCGACTCAGTTGTAAAGGTTTTTCAGCGTCGGCGCGCCCGCCGGCCGGGAATTCCACTCGGACAACGACACTCGGTGCTCCTCGGCCGACACCCCGAACCGAATTCCCCGGCTCCACGTTTTCTCGGCGCGTCGCGGCGGATCGAGGGGGATCTGATGAAGGTCGGCACAGCACATCGGGGTGGTACGCGCTGGTGGACGCCTTCGCTCGGCGCGGTGGGTGTCATCGCGATCGCGCCGCTGCTCGGTGGGCGCCCCCTGTCGTTCCTGCTGCTCCTGATCGTGGCCGCGGGCAGTCTGACGATGATCGGCATCGGTCTGCGCCGGTTCCGGCCCGCCAACCGGCTGCCGTGGTGTCTGCTCGCCACGTCCATCCCCCTTTTCGCCGCAGGAACCACGATTCGCGAACTGGAAACGCACGCCACCTGGCATCCGGCCGACGATCTGAGCACCCTGGCCGCCTACGTGTGCCTGGCGCTGGCCGCCGTCGGCTGGTTGCAGCCGCGCAGGCTCTCCGGCGCATGCGACTCCTGGCTGGACTCGACCCTCATCGGGATCAGCGCGCTGCTGACCTCGTGGACGTTCCTGATCTCGCCGATTCTGCGCCACAACAGCGGTGTCGACGCGGTGATCGCCACCAGCTACCCGGTGATCGACGCACTGCTGCTCACAGCCCTGGCACACTCGCTCGTGACCGTCGCCCGGTCGGACATCGCCTTGCGGCTGTTGCACGCGGCACTGCTCGCGGTGCTGGTCTCGGGTGTGGTCGAAAGCCTCTCGGCCGCAGGGTTTCTCGCGCCCGAGAGCGCATTCGGCCTGGTGCCGCACCAGCTGGCCTATCTGCTGGCGGGACTGGCCGCGTTGCACCCGACGATGGACGTGAGCCGCGACGGCGCCGAAGCCCATCCGCACCGCTCGCGCAGGCGGGCGGGCGTGATCGCGGTGGCCCTGGTCGGCGCCTCGCTGATGAGCGTGGTCGGCACCGACCTCGGCACGGGCGACCGGATGGTGATCTGCCTGCTGCTCACCTCGCTGCTGGTCGGTGTGCTCGTACGCAGCGAGCGCGCCATCGCCCGCAGCCAGTTCAGCGAACGCCGCGCCCAGTACCGGGCCGACCACGACGTGCTCACCGGACTGCTCAACCGGGCCGCACTGCTGCGCGCACCGCAGCGGCTGCGCACGCAATGGGCGGGAAAACCGTTGTGCCTGCTGTTCATCGACCTCGACGGCTTCAAGATGGTCAACGACAGTTACGGCCACGCGATCGGCGACGAGCTGATCGCGCGGGCCGCGTCCCGCATCCGTCGCACGGCGCGGCGCACCGACGTGACCGCACGCTACGGCGGCGACGAATTCGTCGTCCTCTCCCCGCGCACCCGCGCCGAGGCCGCGGTCCTCGCCGAACATCTGCTCGGCGCGTTCGTGCGACCCTTCGAGCTGAGCTGCGGGGAAATCCCCATCACCGCCAGTATCGGGGTGGCGTGCGTGCGCACCCGGCCCAGCGACACCACCGTCTACGACCTGATCCGCGAGGCCGACGCGGCCATGTATCACGCCAAGGAACACCGCCTCGGCCTGACTTTTCACGACGACATGCACCGGCCGGGCTTCCGGCGGGCGCTGCGCCGCGCCGCCGACCCGACGAGTACAGCGGTGTGAGGTGTCAGTCCCCTAGTTCGGCGAGCAGCCTTTTGGCCGCCTCCAGTTCGGCCTGCAGCTGAGCCACCTTGGCCTGCTGCACCTCCCGCGCGGCTTCCAGGATCCCGGCGACCACTTCCTCGACCTCCGGGTGCAGGATCTTGGCCGCCTGGGCGACCGCGCCGCTGTTCACGGCGAGCCCCTTGACGCTGCGCTTCTTGCCGTTGACGACGTCGACGGTCCATTCGCCGTCGGCGGTGCCGGTGAGCGTGACGGTGACCTCGGGTGCCTTGGGCTTGCGCGCCGCCGTGGCCTTGGCCGGACGCGGCGCCGCCGGTTTCGCTGCGGCGGTGGCCTCGTCGGGCACGGGCGCGAGCGAACGCGGCGCGGCGGGCTTCGGCGCGGCACTCGGCGGAGACGAGGGCTGGGTCACGGGGGTGTCCTTTCGGTTGCTCGGCTCGGGAACGTGGTGCGTGGCGGGCTTGGCGCCGCCGGGCGCAACGGTAGTCCCGCGGGCCGGCTTGGTCAGCGTCACCTCGCTCGGGCCGAACGAGAGCACATCTTTGGAACCGGTCGGGCGCACCTGCAGGAAGTCGCCGTCGGCCGGGTCACCGAGCGCGACGATCTTGCCGGACTTGCCCTCCTCGATGCCGACGGCCGCCGAGGTGAACCACACCATCGGCGGTTTGCCCTCGGCCAGCTCGCCTGCGATGCGCGCGAGCTCGGCCTCGGACAGAACCCGGGGAGCTGATCGACGGGATGCGGACTTGGTGCTCGGCGAGGACATCGTGGACTCCGGGAGGTTGGTGCGTGCTAGAGCGTCGTGTGCCCCTGATGATGCCGCACCCCACCGACAAGTTCCGGCCGAGGCCGTAGACGGGGCCCCAAAACCCGCCCCCGGAGCGGGTTTTGCGGCCCAGGACTCAGCCGCGGGTGACGTTGCCGTGGATGCTCCGGCGGATGTTGGCGCGCACGGCGGCCACATCCGGGTAGCCGTTGACGGCCAGCAGCAGGTCGGCTTCGGCGGCGTAGGACCGCAGCAGATGCACCAGACCACGCACCCCGCCGAGAGCCAGCGCGTAGACGTAGGGCCTGCCGATACCGACCATCGTCGCACCCAGTCCGAGCGCCTTCACCACGTCGGCGCCCGAGCGGACACCGGAGTCGAACAGCACCGGCACCCGGCCGTCACACGCGGCGGCGACCTCGGGCAGGGTCTCCAGCGCGCTCAGCCCGCCGTTGGCCTGGCGCCCACCGTGATTGGAGCAGTAGATACCGTCGGCGCCGAGGTCGATGGCGCGGCGCGCGTCGTCGGGATGCGAGATGCCCTTGAGTATCAGCGGCAGGTCGGTGAGCGAGCGCAGCCAGGTCAGGTCTTCCCAGGTCAGCGAGTGACCGAAGGTCGAAACCCAGTGCAGCACAATCATCTTCGGGTCGTCGGAACCGACCATCGCCTGGAACACCGGGTCGCTGGTGTAGTTCTTCAGCACATGCCCACGCAGCTGTGGGAAGTTGCCGCTGGACAGGTCGCGGGGACGCCAGCCGGGCACCCAGGTGTCGAGGGTGACGGTGATGCCCGCGTAACCTGCGGCTTCGGCGCGGTGTACGAGGCTTTCCGCGAGTTCGCGGTTCTTGGGGGTGTAGAGCTGGAAGAACGAGGGGGTGTCGCCCGCGTGCGGACGAACCTCTTCCAGGGGATCTTCCATCAGCGTCGAATACATGGCGGGCACACCGGTTTTCGCCGATGCCTCGGCGACCGCGATGTCACCGTGCCCCTGCTCGCCGACCAGGCCGATCACACCGACCGGCGCCAGGAAAAGCGGGCTGGCGAAGGTGTGCCCGAACGCGCTGACGGTGAGGTCGCGTTCGGTCGCGCCGACCAGCATGCGCGGCAGCAGCCCCCAGTCGGCGAAGGCTTCGGCATTGCGGCGCTGGGTGAGCTCGTCACCGGCGCCCCCGGCGATGTAATGCAGCAGCGTATCGGGCAGGGCGGCGGTGGCCTTACGCTCGAGAGTGGCGTAGTCCATGGGGAATTCGGGCAGAACGCCCCCGAGCGCGGTGAGATAGATCTCGTTCTGATAGTCGGCGAACTGACTCATCGCTGAACTTTCGCACGCGACCCGCCCTCGCGCGCCGCCGGGGCCATGTAAGGTGCGTCATACTCCAACGTAGGCAGCACCTACCCCCAGCAGCGCGTTCCGAGATTGTGAGTGCCCCTGTCGTGACCGTCGTCGAACACTCGGCCGCTCCCGCCGATCCGGATGCAGCACTGGCCAAGCGCATCAACTGCGACCGCGTGCGCCACCTGACCCGGCTCGCCCTCGGCCTGTCGCAGGATTCGATGGATCTGCTCACCTCGGTCACCGATCGACTACGCGCCGCCGAAGGTGCGTTACGCGATCCGCTCACCAGCGACCTCGGCTTCGACTGACCCTCCCTCTGGATCCGAGCGTTCGACGCTCAGCCCTTCCGGCTCACGCGCCGCTAGAGCGCGCAGCCGTGCGCAGGCCCCATCGCGCGGCCCCATCCCGGCCCCGACTGTGCGGCCGCCTCCTGTTCTGCCCGCGTTATGCGGATGCCTCTCTCGCCCCGGCTGCCGCGGCCTCGCCATGCCCCTCGGCAACGATTGTGACTCGGCTCACCAAAAGTCGTTGACAAAGCCACACAAGTGGGCATAAAACAACATGAGTACACATTCACGAACCGGAGGAACCATGTACGCCGAGGAACGGCAGCAGGCCATCGCGACCCTCATCGGGCAGCACGGTCGCGTCTCCGTCGCCGAACTCGCCGACAAATACGGGGTGACCACCGAAACCGTCCGCCGCGACCTGGCCGTACTCGACCGGCTCGGCCTGATCCGGCGAGTACACGGCGGAGCCGTCGGAGCGGGCGCGCTCACCACCATCGAGCTGGGCACCGTCGAACGCGACAGCACCCGCGCCGCCGAGAAGGACCGCATCGCCGAACTCGCCCAGCGCTACCTGCCCGCGTCCGGTGGCAGCGTGCTGTTCGACGCGGGCACGACGACCTCGCGGGTCGCGGCCGCCCTGCCGGTCGATCTGGATCTGGTCGCCGTCACAAACTCGCTGCCCGTCGCCACGCGGCTCACCGGCTACGCCGGGGTGCGGACGCATCTGCTCGGTGGGCGCGTGCGCGGTGTCACCCAGGCCGCAGTCGGGGCCGAAACCCTGCGCGTACTCGGCGAATTGCGCGTCGACGTCGCGTTTCTCGGCACCAACGCGCTCACCGTTCGGCACGGGCTGTCCACCCCCGACCCGGAGGAGGCCGCCGTGAAGCGGGCCATGATCGCGGCCGCCGACCGCGTGGTCGTCGTCGCCGACGCCTCCAAGATCGGGCGCGAGGACTTCGTGAGCTTCGGTACCACCGCTGATATCGACGTGCTGGTCACCGACACCGACATTCCGTCCGCCGCACACGACAAACTGATCGCCGAGGGAATCGAAGTGGTGCTCGCATGATCGTCACACTGACCGCGAACCCGAGTGTCGACCGGACGGTGACACTCACCGAACCGCTGCGCCGAGGGCAGGTGCACCGCGCGGCGAACGTCACCTCCCAGCCCGGCGGCAAGGGCGTCAACGTGGCACGCGTGCTCACCTCGGGCGGGGTGTCCGCGCTGGCCGTACTGCCGGGCACCGAGGACGACCCGGTGGTGAGCGGATTGCGCGGCGCGGGCATCGCGTTCCGTGCCGTGCCGACGGGTGGCGCCCCACGGACCAATCTCACGATCGCCGAAATCGACGGCACCACAACGAAAATCAATGAACCCGGGCATCCGCTGCGAGCACCGGAACTCGACGCACTCGCCGGCGCGCTGGCAGAAGCAGCCGCAGGCGCTTCGTGGGTTGTGCTGTCCGGTTCGTTGCCGCCCGGTGTGCCCGTGGATTGGTACGCGCGGCTCGTGGGCGAGCTGTCGGCCACCGGATCGGCCAGGATCGCGGTCGACACCTCCGAGGCGCCCTTGCTCGCCCTGTTCGACGAACCGGGCTCTGCCGTACCGGATCTCATCAAACCGAACAGCGAGGAGCTGGCCCAGCTCACGGGGCTCGACGCTGTCGACCTCGAGAATCCCACGGCCGCGGCGCAGGCCGCCACGTCACTGATCGAGCACGGCGTCGGTGCCGTGCTCGCCACCCTCGGTGCGGCGGGAGCGGTGCTGGTCACCGCCGAGGGCGCCTGGTTCGCCGGTGCGCCGCCGATCGTCGCGCGCAGCACGGTCGGTGCGGGCGATTCCGCACTGGCCGGGTACCTGCTCGCCGACCTGGCGGGCCTCGACCCGGCCGATCGGCTGCGCGCCGCCGTCGCCTACGGCAGCGCCGCCACCGCGCTGCCCGGTACGGAACTGCCGGGCCCCGCCGACATCCTGCTCGAAGCCGTCATGGCCCACCCGCTCCCGGACGCGCTGCCGAAGGCACTGGGCGACACCGCGACCAGCTGACCTCCCGTTCGATCCCGCTCCACCCGACACCGGAAAGACACGACGATGGCCGATTCGATCATCACCCAAGACCTGGTCACCCTCGGCGCCGACTTCGGCGCCGACAAGCAATCGGTCATCACCGCACTGGCAGGCAAGCTGGCCGAGCAGGGCCGGGCCACCGACGCGGCCGCCGTGAGCGAGGCCGCGCTGAACCGGGAGGCCCAATCGGCGACCGGGTTACCCGGCGGCATCGCCATCCCGCACTGCCGGGCGAGCGCGGTCACCGCACCCTCGCTCGCCTTCGCCCGCCTCGCCCCCGGCGTCGACTTCGGTGCGCCCGACGGACCGGCCGACCTGGTGTTCCTCATCGCCGCCCCCGAAGGCGCGGGTGCGGACCACATGAAGCTCCTGTCGTCCCTGGCCCGGGCGCTGGTCCGCCCTGCCTTCGTCAACGACCTTCGCTCGGCCGCCACGCCCGCCGAGGTTGTCGCATTGGTCGACGGGGTGATCAATCCCCCGCCCGCGTCCAGCGCCCCCACGGCCACGGGTGCGGGCGTTTCGGCAGCGGGCGCGACCAGTGCCACTGGTGCGGCATCAACGGCAGCCGACACGATCGATGCTGTCGGTGCGGGTGCGGCCACTGCCTCATCGTCCGGCGCGGGCGCGACCGATACGGGAGGGACTGCCGCATCCGGTGAAGATGCTGCTGACTCATCCGATGCCGCCGGTCATGCGGAATCGAGCGGTGACGCGGGTACCCCTGCTGACGCGACCGACCTGAACAAGTCGGCGACACCGACGAAGATCGTGGCGGTCACGGCGTGCCCGACCGGCATCGCCCACACCTATATGGCCGCCGATTCCCTCGCCGCCGCCGCCGAGCGGGCAGGTGTCGACCTCGCGGTGGAGACGCAGGGATCCAGCGGTGGGGCCAAGCTCGATCCGGGAACCATCACCGGCGCCGACGCGGTCATCTTCGCCACCGATGTGGGAGTGAAGGATCGGAGCCGGTTCGCGGGGAAACCGGTCATCGAATCCGGCGTGAAACGGGCTATCAACGAACCGGACACCATGATCGCCGAGGCTGTCGCGGCCGCGCGGACCCCCGGCGCCGCCACGGTCGGCGGGGCAGCAGCACCCACGACGGGTGAGCCGGCGGCCAAAGGCATCGGCTGGGGTACGCGGCTGCGGCAGATCCTGCTGACCGGCGTGAGCTACATGATCCCGTTCGTCGCGGCGGGCGGTCTGCTGATCGCGTTGAGTTTCCTGCTCGGCGGTTACGAGATCTCCGACAGCGCCAAAGACATCGTGCTGAACAACTCGCTCACCGACCTGCCCGACGGCGGTCTGGCCACCTATTTCGCCGCCGTGCTCAACCAGATCGGTGTGCTCGCGTTCGGCTTCCTCGTTCCGGCGCTGGCCGGGTATATCGCCTTCGCCATCGCCGACCGGCCCGGCCTGGCACCGGGCTTCACGGCGGGCGCGATCGCTCTCGTCGTCGGGGCGGGATTCCTCGGCGGCCTCGTCGGTGGTCTGATCGGTGGTTTCGCGGCGTTGTGGGTGAGCAAGCTGCCCGTCCCGACGTGGGCGCGCGGATTGATGCCCGTGGTGGTGATTCCGTTGCTGGCGTCGCTGATCGTCGGTGTGCTGATGTTCGTGTTGCTCGGCAAGCCGCTGGCGGCGGTCACCGACGCGCTCACCGACTGGCTCGGCGGTCTTTCGGGTAGTTCGGCGATCGCGCTCGGGGTGATCCTCGGCGTGATGATGTGCTTCGATCTCGGCGGGCCGGTGAACAAGGCGGCCTACTCGTTCGCCGCCGCGGGCCTGTCGGTCACCGACAACACCACCTTGCGGATCATGGCCGCGGTGATGGCGGCGGGCATGGTTCCGCCGCTCGCGATGGCGCTGTCGACCACGCTGCGGCCCCGTCTCTACACCGAGGCCGAGCGGGAGAACGGCAAAGCGGCCTGGCTGCTCGGCGCCTCGTTCATCTCCGAGGGCGCCATCCCGTTCGCCGCGGCCGACCCGCTGCGGGTGCTGCCGTCGATGATGGTCGGCGGCGCGGTGACCGGCGGCATGGTCATGGCCACCGAGGTCACCTTGAGCGCACCGCACGGCGGGATCTTCGTGTTCTTCGCCATCGGCCACGTGCTGTGGTTCATCGTGTCGGTGCTGGCGGGCACGGTCGTCGGCGCCGCCTGCGTCACCCTCGCCAAGGAGCTCACCGGCAAGAAGTCACCTGCTCTGGCCACCGCCTAAGTCCCCTCGCACAACGTCACCTCGCACAACAAGGAGAAACCCATGCCGAGCACCACCGTCACCGTCGGCTCCTCGGTCGGCCTGCACGCGCGCCCCGCCGCCCTGATCGCGGAGGCGGTCGGTGCGGCGGGCGTGCCCGTCACCATCGCGCTCACGGGTGGCGATCCGGTCGATGCCGGGTCGGCGCTGATGATCATGACCCTCGGCGCGGGTCAGGGCGCGGAGGTCGTCATCAGCTCCGACGATCAGCCGACCCTCGACAAGATCGCGGAGCTGGTGGCCAGCGACCTCGACGCCTGACCACACGCTCTACCGCCGACGGCGCCGACTCCCACCAGGGGCGGCGCCATCGGCTTTTGTCGCGGCCACGGTCAGGGGCACTCCCGCGGCGCTGGTGTCCCGGCCAGCCGGGCATCCATCCACTCCATCGCACCGGACCAACCGGCCATCATCCCGAGACTGTGTTCGGTGGGCAACGACCGGAAGACCACTTGCGTATCGCCTGCGCAGTGCCGCCTGGCGACGGCGAGGCCCTGCTCCGGTGGTACGCCGAAATCGAATTGCCCGTGATAGATGTACAGCGGCGCGTCGGCGGTGCGGCCGCTCAGGTCGGTGCGCGTGAAGATCTCCCGGATCGCGTCGGAGGCGAGCGGGTTCGGTGGTGACATCCCGACATCCACCGGCAGGCCGAGCAGACCGAGCGGGCCGTTGCTGTCACCGCAGAGGTCGCGGATCGGCGAGGTCGCCACCCACTGACCGAGATGGTTCAGCTGGGCGAGCAGGGTGGGGTGCTCGCGGGCGACGGCGAAGCCCGCGGCCATCAGGATTCCGGAGGCGAAGCTGCCGTTGAAGCGAGCGGCGATGGCGGGATAGTCGCTGATCAGCGCGCCCATGGCGACGCCGGCGAGCGCGTCGCCGAGTTCGGGTGCGTATTCGGGTTGCAGCACGGCGGCGCCGTAGGCGGCGATCGCGCCGCCGGAGTACCCGCCGACGGCGAACCGGCTGTCGCCGAATACCTCGGGGCGCACCGCACGCACCGCGCGGATCGCGTCGAGCACCGCGTGCCCGGCGACCGTCGGCTCCGCGTACGCCATCAACGGTCCCTCGTGATCGGGCACGAGCACCGCATGGCCGCGGTTCAGCGCCCAGGCCATCGTCGGTGGGAAGAGGTCGCCCATGTTGAATTTCGGGTGGGCACCGTGTGCGAGCCCGTATCCCGGCGTGCAGGTCGCGCCGAGGGAGTTGATCGGCAGGGCGTTGACCACCACCTGCCTGGTCGTTCCGGACGGGGGCGCGGCAGCGGGGACGAGAAGCGTCGCGGTCGCGAAGGACGGCGCGCCCCGCGAGTCGGTTGTGCGGAATTTCAGCAGCAAGGCCTGCTGGATCGGCACGACCGCGAACGGCGCCGCCGTGGCCGTCACATCGCGCTGTTCGATGATCTCGCCCGGGCGCCGGTCCGCGAGGTCGGCGGGCCAGGCGTCGAACAGGGGGTCGCCGGTGGGGGTGGCGCGGGTGGCTTGCCACAGGGCGGCGACGTCGGCGGGCAGGTCCTTGACCAGTTGTGTGGACGCCGCGGGCAGCGAGGGGGCGGGCAGGACGTCGTCGACCAGCGACGGGCCTGCCCAGGCCGGGGCTGGGGTGATCGCCGCCGCGACGGCGAGCGCGGCGATCGCGCAGGTTCGCAAACTACCGGGCCGCGACATGTGGTCCCTCCCCAGGAGCATCAGCCGAAGCGTGGGGCGGTCGACCTCACGCGGCCATCGAGGCCGTCTCGAACCTATGCCGGGGAATCCCTGGGGAACACGGTGTCGGCTACGTCCTTGTACATGTCACCGACGGTGAACAGCGGGAACGGTGACGGTCAACAGGGTCGCGAGACTCAGCCGTCCGGCACCTGGACAAAAAAGAAGACGGTCCTGACTTTGTGGTCAGGACCGTCTTCGTTTGTAGCGGGGACAGGATTTGAACCTGCGACCTCTGGGTTATGAGCCCAGCGAGCTACCGAGCTGCTCCACCCCGCGTCGGTGAATACAACATTACACACGGGTTAGCGTAGATGCCAAATCTTCAGGTCAGGCCGGGTTTTTCGCGGTTCCGGAGCGATCTTCACGAACATGGGGACGCCGAGGAAGCGTTCGATTGTGATGACCATCACCTGATTCTGGCCAAACCGGGATCGCGCACCTGAACCAGTGACTGGGGTCACTATTTCGCCGTGATCTCGGGCACATAACGGTGCAATCACAAACCGCTCGGCGATTATGTATTCCCGCCGGATACGGCGCATAAACCTCGAAAAGACGACTGTTCCAATCACACAATGAGTCCGTTATCAAGATGTGATCGGCGCGCAATTCTTGGTTAGCGTCTCCCCCATGACTGAAACCCGGAAATTCCGCACCCGTGCCCTCGGCGTCGCCGCCGTCACCGGCGCCCTGGTTGCCGTTCCGTTCAGCCTCGCCACCGGCACCGCCTCCGCCGCCGCCCACAACTGGGACGGCGTCGCCCAGTGCGAGAGCGGTGGCAACTGGGGCATCAACACCGGCAACGGTTACTACGGTGGCCTGCAGTTCTCGCAGAGCACCTGGGCTGCCAACGGCGGACAGGGCTCGGCCCACACCGCGAGCAAGGAAGAGCAGATCCGCGTCGCGGAGAACGTGCTCGCCACCCAGGGTGTCGGCGCGTGGCCGCACTGCGGCCGGTACCTGCAGGCCGCCGAGCCCGAGCCCATCCCGGCCCCCGTCGAGGAGCCTGCCGTCGAGCTCCCGGTCGAGCTGCCCGCCGAGGCCCCCAGCGAGGTGCGCGCCGCCGTCGACCAGGCCACCGCCGCGGGCCGTGCCCTGGCCGAGCAGTACGGTGTCGCAGGTCAGTACCAGGACCTGCTCAATGCCAACGCCCCGCTGATCGCGCAGATCGCCGGCTGATCCACTTTTCCCCCTGCAGCAAGAAGGCCCCGCCGATTCCGGCGGGGCCTTCTTGTGTCGCGAACCGTTACCGGCCGCCGGCGTCCTGGTATGCCTGCACGGCCTTGTCCAGTTCCTCGAGCGCCTTACCGAAATCGGCGAAGTTGCCCGTGCGCATCGCGGTGCGCACCGCCTCGATCTTGCGGCTCAGCTCGGCCGCGGCGGCTTCCTGAGTCGGCGTCGACGGGGTGCCCGACGCGGGCGGCGGCGGAACGACGCCACCGGCGGGCGGGGTCGAGCCCTGGTCGACCGGCGGGGTCGCCCCCGGTTTCGGCTTCACCGACGGGTCGCCACCGAACGGTGTCGCCAGCGAACCTGCCCCTGGGATCACCTGATTGAGCGCGTCGGCCAGGGTCGCCGCGTAACCGACCTTCACACCGCCACCGGAGTCGCGGTAGCTCACCAGCACACGCAGCAGCTGCGGGAAGGTCGACGAACCCGTGTTGCGTTCGTTGTAGAACGGCTCCACGTACAGGATGCCGCCGTCGGCTACCGGCAGGGTGAGCAGATTGCCGTAGCGGATCTTGTTCGAGTTCGACAGCAGCGTCTTCTCCCGTGACACCGCGTCGGCGGTGGTCATCGAGTTCTGCGTCTGCTGCGGACCCTGCGTCTGCGTCTCGCCGGGCAGCTGCAGCACTGTGAACTTGCCGTAGCCCTCCGGGTCCGACCGCACCGAGATGTAGGCCGACAAATACTCGCGGTTGTAGCCGACCATCGAGGAGGTCAGGTTGAACACCGGCTTGTTGGTCTTCGGATCACCGAGCAGCACGTAGTACGGCGGCTGGTTGAAGGTGCCGCCCTCGATCGTCGGATCGCTGGGCACCGACCAGAAGGCGTTGTTGGTGAAGAACTCGCGCGGGTTGTCCACGTGGTACTTGGTGAGCATCTCGCGCTGCACCTTGAACAGGTCTTCCGGGTAGCGGAAGTGGGCGCGCAGTTCCGCCGAGATCTCGCTCTCCGGCTTCACAGCGTCGGGGAAGACACCCTGCCAGGCGTTGAGCACCGGGTCGTTGGTGTCGGTCTCGTACAGGGTGACGGTGCCGTCGTAGGCGTCGACGGTGGCCTTCACCGAGTTGCGGATGTAGCTGACCTCCTTGCGCGGGATGGCCCGGCCGGTCTTCTTGTCGATGCTGTCCTCGACGGCGCCGTCGAGCGAGGTCGACTGCGCGTAGGGGTACTTGTCGAGGGTGGTGTAGGCATCGACGATCCACACGATGCGCTCACCGACGACCGCCGGGTAGGCGTTGCCGTCGGTGGTCAACCACGGCGCGACCTTCTGCACCCGGTCGCGCGGCGACCGGTTGAACAGGATCTTGGAGTCCTCGCTGATCGCCGAGGAGAACAGGATGTTGCGCTCGGCGTACTTGGCGGCGAAGGCCAACCGGTTGAACCAGTTGCCCACCGGCACGCCGCCGCTGCCGTCGTAGGTGAATTGCGCCGTGTCGGAGTCGTATTCGCGCGGTGCCTCACCCTCGGCGGTACCGACGATGGCGTAGTCGGGGTCGGTCTGGGAGATCAGCTCGCCGAAGTAGATGCGCGGCTGGTCGACCTTGATCTGCTGCTTGTCCTTCTCGGTGAACAGGTCGCTCACCGTGAACAGCGGATAGCCCGAATCACTGCCACCCGATGCGCTCTGCGCGTCGGACTGCGGCTTGTTCACCCGGTTGGCGGGCGCGGCGACGAAGCCGTTGCCGTGGGTGTAGACGGTGTGCTGGTTGATCCAGTCCTTCTGGTTACCCGACAGTGCCGCCGGATGCAGCTCGCGCGCGGCGACGATGTAGTCCTGGAGCTCGCCGTTGACGTTGTAGCGGTCGATGTCGAGCGACTCCGGGAAGCCGTAGAAGTTCTTGCGCTGCTGCAGCTGGGTGAACGTGGGCGAGAGGATGTTCGGGTCGAGCAGCCGGGCATTGCCGATGGTCGCCGCGTCGGCGGGCACCTCGAGCGGGCTCTTGGTGCTCACACCCTGATAGTCGCGATACTCGACCTTGTCGTCGGTGATGCCGTACGCCTCGCGCGTGGCCTGGATATTGCGCTCGATGTACTGGCTTTCCTTCTCGGCGGCATTGGGTCGCACCGAGAACTGCTCAACGACCATCGGCCACACCGCGCCGACCAGGATCGAGGAGAGCACAAGCAGCGCCGCCGCCATCGCGGGCACCCGCAGATCGCGCAGCACGATGCCGGCGAAGAACGCGATCGCGCAGATCACCGCGATAGAGAGCAGGATCAGCTTGGCCGGCAGTACCGCGTTGATATCGGTGAACGACGGACCGCTGAAGGTGGGTTCCTTGCGCGTGCTCGACAGCAGGTCGTACCGGTCGAACCAGTACGCCACGGCCTTGAGCAGCACGAAGATGCCGGCGATCACGGCCAGCTGCACCCGAGCGGCACGGGTGAGCGCGCCCTCGCGTCCGGCCAGGCGCAGGCCGCCGAACACGTAGTGGGTCACCAGGTTCGCGAAGAACGCGATGACCACGGCGACGAACAGCCAGTTCAGCACCATCCGGTAGAACGGCAGGTCGAAGGTGTAGAACCCGATGTCGAGATGGAACTGCGGGTCCTGCTGACCGAAGTCGCCGCCGTGCAGGAACAGCTGCACCGTTGCCCAATTCGACTGCGCCACCAGGCCCGACAGCAGGCCGAGCAGCACCGGGATGCCGATGCCGAACCAGCGCAGCCGCGCCATCACGGTGGTGCGGTAGCGCGCGATCGGATCGTTGGGCCCGGCGACCGGCACGAACACCGGACGCGAACGGTAGGCGAGCAGCAGCGCCGCCCACACCACGAGCCCGACGAACAGGCCGATCACGACGAACAAGATGAACCTGGTGCGCAACACGCCCAGATACACACTGCGATAACCGACCTCGCCGAACCACAACCAGTTCGTATAGGCGTCGGTGAGGCGGGGCCCGAGTAGCAGCAGCGCCGCGAGGACGACAGCCGTCACCAGCAGCACACGGCTGCGTCGGGACAACGAAGGTAAGCCGGTGGGGGGCCGCATGCCCACGGTGCCACTCTCCATGCTCCGGCGGTTCCGCGACCGATTCCGGGCGCGGACACCGCAGTCCGATGTTGCGGGTGATCCTGTTCGGGATCGTTGGCGCCCACTCTACGGAAATCGGACACCATGCAAGCGGCAGGGCCGAAAATGATTGGATGGTCGGGTGACCGATGACGAGCACGCCGAAGTTCTCCTCGCCCGCTGTGTGCGCGAGGTCGTCGAGTTCGCCGACGCCGAGGGCTGGGGCAATCCGCCGCAGATGTTCGCGTTGGTGCCGACCGCCGACCTGGCCGCGGCCGAACCGGACCTGCAGGATCAGCTCGACGACGGCAGCGAACTGACACCCGTGGCCCAGGAAGCCTTCCCCGACGACATCACCGGCGGTTCGATGGCGCTCGACGAATTCCTGGCCACCACCACCTGGCCGCCCGCGGTCGAGGGTTGCGTGCTCGTCCAGGAGATCGTGGTGCTGCCGCCGGACGCGGAGAGCGATCTGGACGAGGCGCTCGTTCCGCTGCTCGCCGACGACGAAGCCGCCGACGCGGCCGGGCGCGCCGCCGCCCACGCCCACCCGGGCCGCCGCGACGCCCGCCTCATCGCGGGCGTGTTGCGCCAGGGCGCGTCGCTGTGCCTGCTGCAGATCCGTCCCGAGGACGACGACGGCTTCGGCGACCTCGACCTGCGCACCTACCCGAACCTGGCACCGGGCCTCGTCGAGGCCCTGCACCACACTCTCGAGTGATCAACTGCCGTGTTCTCGGCGCGTCCCCCGCCTCTGGACTGACCGGAGGGTGCGACGAAGGAGTGCCCGGAGGGAGGGAAGAGGCGGGGGTTCAGCGTCGAGAACCGCGGCGCCAGCCGCCATCATGCACAGCTGATGGGTTCGCGGCCCGCTTCGATGTCGGACAGGGCGGTGATCGCGGTGTCGAGGGTGTCGACCTTCACCAGCCGCAGCCCTTCCGGGATGCGCTGAGCTGCCTCGTTGCAGTTGGCGGCGGGCACGAGGAAGGTTTCGGCGCCCGCCTCACGCGCGGCGATCATCTTGTACTGGATGCCGCCGATCGGGCCGACCTTGCCGTCCTGGTCGATGGTTCCGGTGCCCGCGACGAACTTGCCGCCGTTGAGTTCGCCGGGTGAGAGCTTGTCGATCAGGGCCAAGCTGAACATGAGCCCGGCCGAGGGACCGCCGATATCGGCGAGGTTGAACTCCACCTTCAGCGGCGGGCGCCCACCCTCGCCGAGGCCGATGCCCAGGTAGCCCTTGTTGCTGTCGTCGGGGCGGGCGGCGAGGGTGATCGGGGTGGTCTGCTCGACGTCGCCGCGCCGGTAGACGACGGTGATGACGTCGCCGGGTCCCTTGGTGCCGACCAGGTCGATCACTTCTCGGGGCGCGTTGATCGGCTTGCCGTCGATGCTGATGATCTGGTCGTCGGCGGCGAGGATGTCCTTGGCCGGGCCGTCCTCGACGACACCGCGCACCAGGACCACCGTCGGCAGCTTCAGGTGGTGCAGCGCGGCGACCTCGGCGTTGCTCTCGGAATCCTTGAAGTCCTGCTGGTTGGACTTGTCGACCTCTTCGCGCGACACGCCGGGCGGGTACACCTCGGCGCGCGGGACGAGGCCGTGCTCACCGCTCACCCAGAACCCGAACGCTTCGAACAGGTTCAGCTCGTCGCGGACCGAAACGGTCGTCATATTGAGCTGACCGGTGGTCGGATCGAGGGGTGCGCCCGTGACGTCGACCACCTGCTTACCGTCGACCTGTCCGAGGGTGTCGAAGGTCGGGCCGGGGCCGAGTGCGACGAACGGAACGGTGACCACACTGCCGACCACGCCGAGCACGAGGACGGGTACCAGGGCCACGATCAGGGTGAGGATCCGACGATTCACTCCGACCACAGTAGTGATCACCTTCGCCGGGCGACGGTAGTGGCACGCTTTTGCGCCGTCGGCCCCGCCGACGATTTCGCGATGCGCGAACACCGTGGACCGGCAGGTCCCGCGTAACGTAAGAGGCATGAGCGATCACCCCTTCGGCTTCTCGAACCGCGACGACGACGAGTCCGGTAAGCGTCGCGACGAGGCGAACGGACCCGGCGGATCGGATCCGTTCGGTTTCGGGGCGGGCGGCACGGGCGGTTTCGACCCGTCGCAGCTGGGTCAGATGCTGACCCAGCTCGGCCAGATGATCAGCGGCATGAGTCAGGGTGGCAGCCCGGGCGGCGCCCAGTCCGGTCCGGTCAACTACGACGTGGCCAAGCGGCTGGCGCGTCAGCAGCTCGGTGCCACCGTCGCACCGATCGCCGCGAAGACCTCCTCCGCCGTCGCCGACGCGGCGCACCTGGCCGAGCTGTGGCTCGACGGTTCGACCGTCCTTCCGGCGGGTGCGAACAAGACCGTGGCATGGACGGCCAACGACTGGATCGAGGAGACGCTGCCCACCTGGAAGCGCCTGTGCGACCCGGTGGCCGAGCAGATCTCCGGCATGTGGACCGCGCAGTTGCCCGAGGAGGCCAAGCAGTTCGCCGGTCCGATGGTCGGCATGCTCGGCCAGATGGGTGGGCTCGCGTTCGGTTCGCAGCTGGGTCAGGCGCTCGGTCAGCTGGCCAAGGAGGTGCTCACCTCCACCGATATCGGTCTTCCCCTCGGACCGGCCGGAACCGCCGCGCTGCTGCCGAGCGCGATCGCCTCGTTCAGCGAGGGACTCGAGCAGCCCGAGAGCGAGATCATGGTGTTCCTCGCCGCTCGTGAGGCCGCGCACCAGCGGCTGTTCGCGCATGTGCCGTGGCTGCGTCAGCAGGTGCTCGGGGCGGTCGAGGCGTACGCGCGCGGCATCAAGATGGACTTCTCCGCGCTGGAGGACGCCGCCCAGAACATCGATCCGATGATGCTCAGCGATCCGTCCAAGCTGGAGGAACTGCTCTCGCAGGGCACTTTCGAACCGCAGACCACGCCCGAGCAGAAGGCCGCACTGGAACGTCTGGAGACGCTGCTGGCGCTGATCGAGGGCTGGGTCGACGTGGTGGTCTCCGACGCGGTCGGCGAGCGGTTGCCCGGTGCGACGGCGCTGTCGGAGACGCTGCGTCGCCGCCGTGCGACCGGTGGGCCTGCCGAGCAGACCTTCGCGACGCTGGTCGGTCTCGAGCTGCGCCCGCGCAAGGTGCGTGAGGCCTCGGCGCTGTGGCGCAGGCTCACCGACGACGCGGGCATGGAGCGTCGCGACGGGGTGTGGGCACACCCCGACCTGCTGCCCGATTCCACCGACCTCGACTCCCCCGCCGGGTTCATCGACTCCGTGATCGGCGGCGGCACAGGCGCTTTCGACGATCCGCTGGCCCAGCTCGCCGAGACCGAGGCCCGCGAGCGCGACCAGGCGCAGCAAGACGAGAAGAAGTCCGACGACACCGGCGACGACCCGGAGTCCGACCACTCGTGAGGGTGCGCGACCACCGGCGGTGAAAAACTTTCCGCCGGTGGTTGCGCGACACGGCTTTTCGGCGTGGCTCCGTCTCGAATCGCCGTAACGACGGGCGGAACATCGTCTGTTCACAAGGCGAGATCGTCGAAGCGACACGCCCAAAACCTGTGGATAACTGGGCTTTCGGGCCCTGGTCGCAGGCGAGGCGATGCCGATACTTCTGGCATGACGACCACAACACCACTGCGCGGCCCGATGCTGCACCCGAGGGTGACCACTCTGGTCCGGCCCTCGGGCACGGTGCAACTGGGCTGGGACCCCGAACGCGCGCTCGTCCTCGAGACCACCGAGCTCGACACCGGCACGGTGCTCGCCTTCCTCCGGCTGCTCGACGGTCTGCAGTCGCGGCCGCAGATCATCTGGCGCGCCGGAGAATTCGGTATCTCCCCCGATCGCACCGTCGCGTTGCTCACCGCGATCGACCGGGCGGGGCTGCTGCTGCAACCCGAGCGCAAACAGGCCAAGATCCGGTCGATCACCGTGCACGGGCTCGGCCCGTTGTCCGACGCGGTGACGATCGGGTTGCGCCGCATGGGTTTCCGGCCCTCACGATCGCGCACGTTCCGCCCCGAGGTGGTGGTCGGTGCCCCCGGCTGCGATCTGGTGGTACTCACCGACGCGCTGATGATCGACCCGCGTCTGTCGGTCGACCTGGTGTTGCGGAGGGTGCCGCACCTGCAGGTGCGCGTGCGTGACGGTATCGGCGTCGTCGGTCCCCTCGTCCTGCCCGGTCAGACCAGCTGCCTGCGGTGCGCTGATCTCACCCGTGCGGGCCTCGACCACGACTGGCCGCACCTGGCGGCGCAACTGCTCGGCCGCACCGGCCACGCCTCCCCTGCCGGCGTGGCGGCGACCACCGCACTGGCGCTCGGCGAGCTGGAAGCCATCGTCGAATGCTCACCGCGACGACGGCCCGCGACCCTGGACGCCACTATGGAACTCGACCTCGATTCGCACGAACTGCACCGCAGGCCGTGGCCACCGCACCCGGAATGCGGCTGCCGGACACTGGCCGGTCATCGCGCGGAGGTGACCCGATGATCGCCGGTGTGAGCATTCCCATGGCACAGCGGCCGCAGGTTCGGCCATGATGGGTAGCGTGTCCGAGATCGTGCGCCGCAGCTCAAGCCGCAATGCCAAGTTGGCCAAAATTCCGCTCGGCATCGCGGGGCGAGCCGCCGTCGGGTTCGGCAAGAAGCTCGTCGGGGGTGACAAGCAGCAGATCAACGCCGGATTGAACCAGAAGGCCGCCGAGCAGTTGTTCGCCGTGCTCGGTGAACTCAAGGGCGGCGCGATGAAGTTCGGCCAGGCCCTTAGTGTGATGGAAGCCGCCGTGCCCGAGGAATTCGGCGAGCACTATCGCGAGGCCCTCACCAAGTTGCAGGCCGCCGCACCGCCGATGCCGATCGAAACGGTGCACCGGGTACTGGACCAGCAGCTCGGCACCAAGTGGCGTGATCGTTTCCAGTCCTTCGACGACACCCCCGCCGCGTCGGCGAGCATCGGTCAGGTGCACCGGGCGGTGTGGTCGGACGGGCGCGCGGTGGCGGTGAAGGTGCAGTACCCCGGCGCCGACGAGGCGCTGCGCGCCGACCTCAAGACTCTGTCGCGGATGTCGGGTCTGCTGGCGTCGGTGATCCCCGGCGCGGACGTGAAGCCGCTGCTCGCCGAGATCACCGAGCGCACCGAGGAAGAACTCGAGTATCGCATCGAGGCGGCCAACCAGCGCCGCTTCGCCGCTGCCTTCGACGGGCACCCGCACATCGTGGTCCCCAAGGTCGTGGCGGGTGCGCCGAAGGTGATCGTCACCGAATGGCTGGACGGCACGCCGGTCTCGGCGCTCATCAAGGCGGGCGCCGACGACCCGGAGGGTACGCGCGCGCAACGCAATCGGATCGCCGAGCTGATGGGCGCCTTCCACTTCTCCTCCCCCGAGCTGGTCGGCCTCCTGCACGGCGACCCGCATCCGGGTAACTTCCTCGTGCGGCCCGACGGCAAGCTGGCCGTCCTCGACTTCGGTGCCTGCGCGCCGATGCCCGGCGGTTTCCCCCGCATCCTCGGCGAGATGCTGGCGCTGGCGGTCGCCGAAGACCACGAGGCCCTCACCCGGCTGCTCTACGAGCACGGGTGGGTGATTCCGGGTCGCAAGGTGACACACGAGGAGATCGAGGCCTACCTGCGCCCGTTCAGCGACCCGATCCGCACCGACACCTTCCATTTCACGAGGGCCTGGATGCAGCGGGTCGCGGGCAAGGCATCGGAATTCTCCAGTCCGGAGATGAAAACCGCTCGGGCGCTGCAACTCCCGGCGGAGTACGTGATGATCTTCCGCGTGCTCGGCGGCTCCGTCGGCATCCTCGCCCAGCTCGACGCGGAACTGGGTTTCATGAGACTGGTCCGCACCTGGGTGCCCGGCTTCCCGGCCGAGCAAGCCTCCTAGCCGCACAGAACAAACGAACCGCCCACCGACGCACGGTGAGCGGTTCGCTTGCGGTACAACCCTTTTCCGGGGTTCATGCTGTGTTCATGCGGCATGCTCGGGCGGCCTGCGTGGTTACACTCCGCTGCCGCCTCCAGCCGCTGACCGCTCATGCCGGGATCGCGACCTTGCGCGGGCGACCACGCGGGCGCTTGCGGGCGATCACGACACCCTGGTCGAAGATCTCACCGCCCCAGACACCCCACGGCTCGCCGCGGTCGATGGCCGCCGTCAGGCAGCCCTTACGGATCGGGCAGGAGGCGCACAGCTGCTTGGCCTGCTCGAGATCGGTGGGGCTCTCGGCGAACCACAGATCGGGGTTTCCGGCCCGGCAGGGCAGGGTCTTGGTGGTGACCTCACGGACGCGAGGGGTCTGCGCCACGGTTCGGCATGTCACGTCAGTAGTGGCCGTCGGCCAGTCCTGGGCGGTGAACACGTCGTTCTCCTTCAGCTCGTTGCAGTCGTGGTGTTCGGTGTGCGAACCCGGAGCCTGCGGCTGAGGAGCCGAAAACAATGGCCACGGATTTCGCTTCTCGCGATCCGTGGCCAGGAGGTCTAGGGAGGAATTCCTACCTAGTTCGACATCTGTGTCGAGACCTGAGCACGGTCGCTGGGTGGACGCGGAGGCGGGTTGCGCCGCCGAAGACTGCCGGTGCATATCCGGCCTCATCGGCGACGGTGTCTGCCGATGCCGGAACGGCGGTCGGCTGCCAACCCACAATGGGCTTGTCCTGGAGACGAATAGGGCTGTGCCGATGCATGACAGTCATCGGGACAGCTTTGGTATCGACGCCGGACAGACCGGTCCCCTGCAGAGCGAGGACCCCCCGGGAGGCGGACACCATGAATTCGTTCACCAGGTCGCGATTGCCCATCGCGACGAATGCGGTGTTGCTGTTCATCTGACTGCCTCCCTCCTGAACTCGTGTGCTGATAGTTTCCGCGCGCCGAGATCACTCTCGGTGCGTGCTGTCCACCATAGGCAAAGATCGATAACCGGACAACCTATTTTCTACCTGGGGTTTTGTGTCTTCGCCCGCATCCGCGACGCGACGATCGCGAGCACATCGGCGCCGTACTGCTCGATCTTCTTCGGGCCGATGCCCGCGATCGCCGCCAGCCCCTTGTCGTCGGCGGGGAGCTGTTCGGCGATGGCGGTGAGGGTGGTGTCGGTGAACACCACGAAGTCGCGCACGCGCAGGACCTCCGCCTTCTCCGCGCGCCACTCCTGCAGGGCCGCGAGCAATTCGGCGTCGAGTTCGGCCGGGCAGCGCCTGCAGCGGCCGAGCATGGAGGCGTAGGTGCCGATCAGCGGTTTCGCGCAGACCCGGCACAGTGGGCGTTTGCCGTCGGCGTCCTTGGGGCCCGTGGCCGTCGCGGCGATGCGCGAGGCGGGCGAGTCGTCGGGGACGAGGCCGTTGAGGAACCGCGAACGCCTGCGCACCCGTCGGCCACCCTCGGCGCGGGCCAGCGACCACGAGACCGCGAGATGTTCACGCGCGCGGGTGACGCCCACGTAGAGCAGCCGGCGTTCCTCTTCCAGGCCCGCCTGGTCGGACGGGCTGCCGTCGTCGCCGAGCACGTGCTGGATCGGGAGCGTGCCGTCGCTGACGCCGACGAGGAACACCGCGTCCCATTCCAGGCCCTTGGCCGCATGCAGCGACGCCAGCGTGACGCCTTCGACGGTCGGCGGGTGTTTGGCCTCGGCGCGGGTGGCGAGCTCGCGAAGCAGCCCGGTGAGGTCGATCTCCGGGTCGTGGCCGACGAGTTCCTCGGTGAGCTGCACCAGTGCGAGCAGCGCGGACCAGCGTTCCTTGGCCTGGGCGCCGGCGGGTTCCTCGGCGGTGAGCCCGACCGAGGCCAGCTCGGCGCGGACCAGCGTGATGAGTCCACCCCCGCTGCGCGCCTCGTCGGGCAGGTCGTCGCGGGTATCGGCCTGACGCAGCTTCTGTACGGCCTGGCGCACCTCTTGGCGCTGGAAGAACCCTTCGCCGCCGCGCACCTGGAACGGGATACCGCGCTCGTTGAGCGCCTGTTCGAACGGTTCGGACTGAGCGTTGATCCGGTAGAGCACCGCGATCTCGGCCGCCGGTGTGCCCGCGGCGATCAGCTTCTTGATCTTGCCCGCGACGGCCGCGGCCTCGGCGGGCACGTCGGGGTACTCGGCGAATTCGGGTTCCGGGCCGTCGGGGCGCTGGCCGACGAGCGCGAGCCGGGTGCCCGCGATGCGGCCGCGCGCGGCCCCGATCACGCGGTTGGCCAGCGACACCACCTGCGGGGTGGAGCGATAGTCGCGTTCGAGCCGGATGACGGTGGCGTCGGGGAAGCGGCGGGAGAAGTCGAGCAGGTAGTTGGGGGTGGCGCCGGTGAAGGAGTAGATGGTCTGGTTGGCGTCGCCGACGACGGTGAGGTCGTCGCGCTCGCCGAGCCAGGCGTCGAGCACCCGCTGCTGCAGCGGCGTGACGTCCTGGTACTCGTCGACGACGAAACTGCGGTATCGGCCACGGAATTCGTCGGCGACAGCCGGGTAGTCCTCGAGCGCGGCGGCGGTGTGCAGCAGCAGGTCGTCGAAGTCGAGCAGCAGGCCGTCGGCGGAGGTTTTCGCCGACTCGTACCCGGCGTAGACCTGGGCCACCCGGGTGACCTCGACCGGGGCGTCGCGGTGGTATTTCGCGGCGGCCGCCGGATAGTCCTCCGGGGCGATCAGCGAGGCCTTGGCCCACTCGATCTCGCTGAGAAGGTCGCGGATCAGTTCGGTCGAGCTGCCCAGTCCCGCCCGGTTGGCGGCCTGTGCGACCACGGGGAACTTGCTGTCGAGCAACCGCCACGGCACATCGCCGACGACCTGCGGCCAGAAGTACCGCAGCTGCCGCAGCGCCGCCGCGTGGAAGGTGCGTGCCTGCACCTGCCCGGCGTCACCGCCGAGGCCCATCGCCCGCAGCCTGCCGCGCATCTCCCCCGCGGCGCGCGCGGTGAAGGTCACCGCCAGGACCTGGTCGGCTTTCACGTGACCGCCTGCGATCAGGTGTGCGATGCGGTGGGTGATGGTCCTGGTCTTGCCGGTACCCGCGCCCGCGAGCACACACACCGGTCCCCTCGGTGCCCGCACCGCGGCGGCCTGTTCCGGGTCGAGGGCGGCGAGATCGAGTGCTGACACGGCCACCATCATGACAGCGCCCGCCGACAAGAACCCGGCCGGAACACCAGGGCCGGTCGAGACGTTGCACATCGCGTGAGCGAAACAACCCCTGACCTGACGATGTACTCCACCACCTGGTGCGGCTACTGCCGCCGCCTCAAGACCCAGCTCGACGAGGCGGGCATCACGTACACGGTGATCGACATCGAAGAGGATCCCGCCTCGGCCGACTTCGTGGGAAGCGTCAACAACGGCAACCACGTCGTGCCGACGGTGAAGTATCGGGATGGATCGACTGCGACGAATCCGACGTTGGCGCAGGTCAAGCAGGCTTTGGCGGCTCAGAGCTGATCACATCGGAGTGCAGTGGCCGCCGCACTCCCAGCTACCCGGCACTACTTTCAGTCCGTCATAACCGCACTCCCGGCCCCGTACGTCCCGACCTCGAGGAGGGACCGCCGCGAAGCGGCGTAGCGGCCCGGCCGCGAGTTAGCCGCCGTTGCGCATGCGCGAAGCGCGAGCAACGGCGGCTAACTCGCGGCCCCCCAGGGGCCGCGCTCGAGCGCGCCAGCGCTCCAAAAACACAGTCAGTACCTACCTGTGCGCAAGACAAAAGGGCCGGGCACGTCGAAAACCGCACCCCGACCTGTCAATTCGAACTCAGACCTCCGCCCAGGATTCGATGATCGTTCGGGCGATCGAGATGGAACCGGGGACGAGGAGGCGCGCGTTGGTGTCGCGGGTCGACCAGTCGCCGAGATTCAGCGCGGCACGGACCTCGTCGCGGGTGAACCAGTGCGCTTCTTCGATCTCACCGTCAGAGAAGGCGAGTTCCTGCGCGGGATCGCCGACGGCGGCGAACCCGACCATCAGCGAGCGCGGGAACGGCCACGGCTGGCTGCCCAGGTAGTGGATCTCGCGCAGGTCGACACCGACCTCCTCGCGGACCTCGCGTTCCACGCACCGTTCCAGCGATTCACCCGCTTCGACGAAGCCGGCGAGCAGCGAGAACATCGCGGGCGGCCAGCTGTGCTGGCGGGCGAGCAGTACACGGTCGGCGCCGTCGTGGACCAGGACGATCACGGCGGGGTCGATGCGGGGGAACTCCTCGACGCCGGTGCCGGTCAACCGGGACCAGCCGCCGCGCGCGAGGGTGGTCGAGGTCCCGTCACCGCCGTGAAAACCGGCATGGTCGTGCCAGTTGAGCAGGGCGTAGGCCGTGGAGAGCAGTTCGGCGGTGAAGTCGTCGACCGCGCCGAGCGTGCGCAGATCCTTCAGCGTGCCCTCGAGTTCCGGCTCCCGCACCGCCCACAGGTGCGCGCCCTCGGCGACTCCGAGGAACACCGCCCGGTCCTCGGGAAAATCACCGAACGCGGTGGCCGCGTCGAGGACGACGGTGCCGCCGTCCACCCGCACCCGCCCGCGCGGATCCACCCGCAGCACCCGGGCCTTACCCCAACCCTCGCGCAGCGCGGCGGGATCGACCCGCACGTGCTCGGCCCGATCGATGGTGGAACGCGACAGCAGCGGAACGTCTTTCAGCCGGAAGGACACATCGCCGAGCCTAGCCGGTGCCGCTATTTGCCGCCGTTGCGGATGTAGAGCAGCTTGTCGCCCGCGTCGAGCGCGTCGACCTCGGGCTCACCGACGCGGATCAGCTGACCGTCGCGCACCACGCCCAGCACGATGTCGGACAGGTGACGCGGCGACCCGCCGACCTCGCTCGGCTCCACCTCACGCTCGGCCACCGCGAAACCCTCTTCGGGGGTGAGCAGGTCCTCCATCATCTCCACGACCGTCGGGGTGGTCGTGGCGATCCCCAGCAACCGGCCCGCCGTCTCCGACGACACCACCACCGAATCGGCGCCGGACTGGCGCACGAGGTGGGTGTTCTCGGCCTCGCGGATGGCGACACAGATCTTGGCGGTCTTGTTCAGTTCGCGGGCGGTGAGGGTGACCAGCACCGCGGTGTCGTCGCGGTTGGTCGCCACGATCACCGACGACGCCCGCTGCACGCCGGTCAGACGCAGCACATCGGACTTGGTCGCCGAACCGTGCACGGTGACCAGACCCGCACCCGCCGCCGCCTCCAGCGCGATCGGATCGGTGTCGACGACGACGATGTCGGAAGCCTGCACACCGTCGCCGAGCATGGCATCGATCGCGGTGCGTCCCTTGGTGCCGTAACCGACGACAACGGTGTGATTGCGCACGGTGTGCCTCCATCGCTGAATCTTGAACGCCTGCCGGGACCGCTCGGTGAGCACGCTGAGAGTGGTGCCGACCAGCACGATCAGGAACAGGACACGCAGGGGTGTGATGACGATGATGTTCACCAGCCGCGCGGACGGGGTGATCGGGGCGATATCGCCGTACCCGGTGGTCGACAGCGACACCGTGGCGTAGTACATCGCATCGAGGAACGACAACTCGTCACCGGAGTTGTCGCGGTAGCCGTGGCGGCCCAGATACACCACGCCCGCGGCGGTGAACAGCAGCAGGATCGCGAAAAGGACGCGGCGGGTGAGCGAGGTCCAGGGACTGATCTGCTCGACCGGGATGCGCAACAAACCGACCAGCGCGTAGTCGGGACTGCTACTCAGCCCGAGCGGGCGGCGCTTGTCGAACATCGTCGCGCTCCTTTTTTGGCGGCTGGCGCCGCGGGTCTCGGCGCTAAACGCCGCCTCTTCCCTCCCTACGGGCACTCCTTCGTCGCACCCTTCGGTCAGTCCAGAGGCGGCGACGCGCCGAGACCGGCCGTCGTATTCGCTTCGCGAGGAAGACTAGCTGGCGTCGCGGGTCTCGGTACGGAACGCTGCCCCTTCCCTCCCTACGGGCACTCCTTCGTCGCACCCTTCGGTCAGTCCAGAGGCCGCGACGCGCCGACACCGGCCGTCGTATTCGCTTCGCGAGGAAGACTAGCTGGCGCCGCGGGTTCGGCGCTGAACACCGCCTCCACCGGTCGTGGTTTTCCGCTTCGCGGGAAGAGTATCGGCTCAGTGGGGGGCTTGCTGTTCGGTGTCCTTGTTTTCCGGGGCGGCGTCGTGGATGAGGCGGGCCAGTTCGTCCGGGCCTGCCAGGTCGGTGGGGGCGATGGTGCGGCCGGAGCGCACGTAATGGAAAGCGGCGCCGACTCGTTGGAGGATCGCGTCCTCGGATTCGCCGGTGCGGGCGGCCACCAGGCGGGCCCAGGCCAGGCGGTACACGGCGAGCTGCATGGCGACGGCGGGTTCGTCGGCGGGGCCGGGTTCGGCGCCGGTCTTCCAGTCGACGACGATCCAGCGGCCGCCGGGTTCGGCGAAGACGGCGTCCATCCGGCCGCGGATAACTGTGCCCGCGATGCTGGTTTCGAACGGCACTTCCACGTCGATGGGGTTGCGGTGCGCCCAGGGTGAGCGACGGAAGGCGGCCTGCATGGTGGCGAGTTCCTGATCGGCGGGGCCCGCCGTGTCGGCGGCGCCGGGCAGTTCGTCGAGGCCGAGCAACTGGTCGGTGCTGTACCAGGACTGCACCCAGGCGTGAAAAGCGGTGCCGCGCCGGGCCATCGGGTTCGGTGGGTAGGGCAGGGGGCGGCGTAGGCGGGCGGCCAGGCGGGTGGGGTCGGCGCGCAGTTCGACCAGTGCGGTGGCGGGGAGCTGACCGGGCAGTTCCACCTGCTGTTCGGCGAGTTCGGCCGCGGTGAACTCGGCGAGCAGGGCGTCGACGTCGTTGGCCCAGCCTTCGGGATCGTCGTCCTCGGGCGCGGATTCGGTCGGCGTGCTGCGTAACTGGTCGAGGGCTTCGCGGACGAGGGTGGCGCCCTGTTCGATGGGGTCGCGGCGGTCGCCGAGGGGGTCGCGGGGCCACTGGGCGGTCGGCGGGTTGTCGGCGAAGGGGTTGGCCGCGTCGGCCGATGGTTTGTCGTCCCAACGGACGACGGTCGCGACACCGTGGGCGGGGCTGTCGGGGTCGTCGTTGGCCTCTTTGAGTTCGAGCAGGAACTCCGACGGCCCCTTCTGCGAAGTGCCGGTTTCGGGCCAGTAGTAGGCCGAAACCAGCAGTACCCGTTCGGTTCTGGTGAGGGCGACGTAGAACAGGCGGCGCTCTTCGTCCAGGCGGCGGCTCTTGAGGGCGTCGCGGTGCTCGGCGATGGCTTGTTCGAGTTCGGCGCGGTCACCGACGCCGCTCAGGTCGAGGACCGGGACGCCTTCGGCGGCGTCGGGCTGGGCGCGGTCACCGCGCAGGGTGATGGGGAGTTCGGTGAGGGCGCCGAGCCAGGTGCTCAGTGCGGTGGTCGAGGGGAACACCGAGGCGCTCACGTGCGGCACCGCGACGACCTCCCATTCGAGGCCCTTGGCCGCGTGCACCGTGAGCACCTGCACGCGATCGCGGGCGACCTCCACTTCGCCCGGCTCCAAACCGTTTTCGACGGATTCGGCGGCGGTGAAGAAGGCGAGCAGGCCGCTGAGCGAGGCACGCGAATCGGCGGCGTAGCCCGCGACGACCTCGGCGAAAGCATCCAGGTGCTCGCGGCCCGCGCCACCGCCCGCGATGGCGCGGCGGGTCTGGGTTTCCACGCCGACACCGATCGTCCGCTCGACATCGGCGACGAGTTCGACCAGTGGTTGCCCACTGCGTTCGCGCAGGGCGGCCAGTTCCTCGCCGAGTGCGATGATGCGCGCGTAACCCGCCTCCGAATAGTTCTCCGCCGGACCGGGGTCGGCGATGGCGTCGGCAAGTCCCGCCCGCTCGGTCGGTTCGGGGGCGACCTCGCGCAGGGCCGATGCCAGCCCGCTCGCGTCGGTGATCGCGGTGGAGGCATCGCCGGACAGGCTGCCGATCGACAGCATGCGCGCCCGCTTGGCCAGGGCAGCGAGGTCGGCGACACCGATGCGCCAGCGCGCGCCGGTGAGGATGCGCACCGCCGCGCTTCCGGTGCCCGGTTCGGCGATTAGTCGCAGCGTGGCGACGATGTCGGCCACCTCGGGGGTCGCCAAAAGGCCACCGAGACCGACGATTTCGACCGGAAGACCCTGTTCGCGCAAGGCTTCGGCCAGTGGTGCGGCATCGGCGTTGCGCCGGATCAATACCGCGGATGTAGGCGGCGGTTTACCGTCTTCCCGTGCCTGGATCCATTCGCGGGCGATCCGCTCGGCGATCCAGTCGCGCTCCTGCGCAACCGTTTCCGTGAGCGCCAATTCGACAGTGCCCGCATGCGCATCCGGCTTGGCACGCAGAGCATCCACAGTCGCACCCCCGGCCGCGCGCGCCCGCAACCGCAACGGGTCGGCCACGAGATTCGCCAGCGCCAGCGCTTCCGGCGGATTCCGCCAACTGGTGAGCAACGGCAGGATCGGCGCCGGAACACCCTCGCGCACAGGGAAATCCGTCGCGAACCGAGGTAGGTTCGCCGCCGATGCACCACGCCACCCGTAGATCGATTGCATCGGATCACCGACCGCCGTCACCGCAAGCCCGCCGGAACCTGTTTCCCCACCCCTACTTCCGCACCCCGACCCGCCAGTACCGTCTTCACCCAGCAGGCCGGAGTCCGAGGAATCGGCGCCGCCGCCATCTGCACGAACGTAGCGCTCACCACCGCCGGCACCACCGCGCCGCCCACCGCCCCCGTCCCCATGGCGACCCTCACCATCGGCCTGACCGCGGTAACCCTCACCATCCGCCTCACCACGGCGACCCTCACCATCCGACTCTCCAGGGCGACCTTCGCCTGCGACGCCATCGCGGCGCTCACCACCCCCATCACCGTGGCGACTGGAGCCAGCTGCCCGGCGCCCGTCGGGGCCGATTTCACCGTGGGCTGGGTCGTCCGACCACAGCGTCGCATGGTCGGGCGTGGCCGATGCCCGCACACGTACCGGCTCGGTGCGCCGATTGTGTTCTACCGCTTTCGCATTGCCGAACAGGGCCGACAGGAGGACGCGTTGGGCGTGGCCGGTGTCCTGGTATTCGTCGAGCAGGACCAGTTTGAAGCGGGCGCGCTCGGCGGCGGCGACCTCCGGGTGGTCGACGGCCAGGCGGGCAGCCAGGGACATCTGCGAGCCGAAGTCGAGAGCGCCTCGGCGCTCGAGTGCCTCGGCGAGCTGACGGACCAGCGGCAGCAGGGCGACGCGCTCGCGCTGGGCGTTGACCACGTCCTGGAGCTTCTGGCTCGGACCACCGCGCTGACGCGGTCCGGCGGGCAACGTGTAGACGAGTTTTTCCAGCTCGGCGTGGGCTTCGGCGAGTTCCTCCGGCTCCACCAGATGCTCGGCGAGCTGCCCGGACAGCGCGAGCACCGCCTCGGTGACCGAGACGGGGGTGCGGTCGGTATCGAGGTCGCCGTCCCAGGAGCGGACCACCTCGTGGGCGAGCTGCCACAGCTGCGTCTGGGTGAGCAGCGCGGCCGAGGGTTCCACCGGCAGCAGCAGACCGTGCGCGGTGAGCAGCCTGCCCGCGTACGAGTGGTAGGTGCTGATCTCCGGTTCGGCGCCCGCGATGACAGTGCGCAGCGCACCGCTGGGATCGATCTCGCGCACCAGCGGTGCGCCAGCCAAGCGGGCGAGCCGGGTACGGATGCGAGAGGTCAACTGCTGTGCGGCTTTTCGGGTGAAAGTGAGACCGAGCACCTCGTCGGGGGCGACGAGCTGATTCGCGACCATCCACACCACGCGCGCGGCCATCGTCTCGGTCTTACCCGCACCCGCGCCCGCGACCACCAACGTCGGACCGGGCGGGGCCGCGATGACAGCCGCCTGTTCGTCGGTCGGTGGCGGCAGGCCGAGCGCGTCGGCCAGCCGCTGCGGGGTGACGCGCACGCCGCTCACTCGTCGGTCACCTGCCGTCCGGTGTCACGCACGGGACAACTACCGCCGACGGGGCAGTGCCTGCACCCGTCGTTGCGCACCGCGAGGTAGCCGGGGCCGCGGGTGGCCGCGGCGGCGTCGTGAATGGTGGTTCGCCACTGCTCGAGTCCCTCGGCGTCGAGCGGGTCCTGGGCGCGTTCGGTCGCCCCGGTCTTGTTGTGCGGTTTGGCGACGTAGACCAGGCGCGCACCGCCCGGCTCACCGGGTTCGGTGTCCTCCTCGTCGAGCGCGCCGTGGGCGGCGGCGACCTGGTAGGTGGCCAGCTGGGCGTGGTCGGCGACGGTCTTCGCGCTGATCGGTGTCTTGCCCGTCTTCACGTCGACGATCACGAAGCGGCCCTGCGCGTCGCGTTCGAGCCGGTCGACCCGGCCCCGGATACGCACGGGCCGTTCCCCTTCGGCGCGCGGCGGCAGCACGCAGTCCACCGGCACCTCCACCCCGGCCTGGGTGAGTTCGCCACGGGTGGTGCGCACCCAGGCGAGGAAGGTCTCGAGCATGGCCTCGGTGCGGCGCAGTTCCTGGCGGGAGTGCCAGCCGGTGGCGGGGTCGATCGCCTTCCACGCCTGGTCGAGGGCGGCGCGCACCTGGTGTTCGGGCACGTTGCCCGCCAGTGCCTGCACCAGGGTGTGCACGAGGTTGCCCTTCACGGCGTGCGGGTTGTCGCCGTCGGTGCCGCCGTGACGTTCCAGCGCCCAGCGCAGCGGACAGGTGCGCAGCAGTTCGACGGTCGACGGGGACAGACCGATGGGCGAATCGTCGTCGTCCCACAGTTCGCGCTCGCTGCTCAGCGCCGCGGTGCCGTACCAGTCGTCGGGGTCGGTACCCGGTACACCGGCATCGGCCAGGCGTGCCAGCTGCCGGGCCGCGCGGTCGCGGCGCTGCGGGTCGGCGCCGGGATCGCAGACCACACCGCGCAATTCGGCGACCAGCGCGTGCATCACCAGCGCGCGGCCGGGATCGGCGACGGGCAGGGCGCCCGGTTCGCCGGTGTCGTCGTCGCCGAGCAGCTCGGTGAGAAAGCGAGACGGCACCAGATCCTGGTCTCCCGCAACGGATTCGACAGCTGTCACCAGCAGCGAGCGCCGAGCCCGGCTGCACGCGACGAGCAGCAGTCTGCGTTCTTCGGCGAGAATCGGGGCCGCCCGGTTCGTCTTCGCCGCCGGGTCGACACCGGTCACCAGGTCGACCAGGTCCTCGGTGTGCAGCAACGTGCCGCGCGCACGCGGGTTGGGCCAGATGCCTTCCTGTACGGCGGCGACCGCGACCACGTCCCATTCCCGGCCCGCTGCCGCGTGTGCGCTGAGCAGCGTGACGGCCTCTGTTTCGGCGGTCATCGGCCTGCCCTGCTGCGGAATCTGCTGGTGCAGCAGATATTCCACGAAACCCTCGATGCCAGCCTTGGGCAGCCGGTCGACGTAGGCCGCTGCGGCGTCGAACAATTCGACGGCGGCGTCGAGGTCGCGGTCGGCCTGCATACCGGCCGCGCCGCCGCGACGGGACTGCCGGAACCAGCGGCGCTCCAGTCGTGAACTGGTCCACAGGGTCCAGAGCACGTCCTCGAGGCCCTTGTCACGCGCTTGGGCCTGCCTGGCCTTGTCGACGGCGCGCAGCACCCGGTGCAGCGGGGCCGCCTCCACCTCGGTGAGACCGTCGAGCAGACGGGGCTCGCCGATACCGACGATGAGGTCACGCAGCACCTCTGCCGAGGACTGATCGATCAGCGGCACCTCGGCCGGTTCCGGGCGCGTCGGGGTGGCGACGACATCCAGTGCGGGTGGCATGGTTTCGGCGTCGAGAACGTCGATGTCGTCGGGAAGTCGTTCGGCGACATCCCAATCCGGTTCAGGCTCCGGGCGCAGCGGGTCGTCGGGGTCCGGCGGCGGGGGCAGCCACTCGTCGTCGATCGGATCCGGTTCGGGCTCGGGCAGTTCCGGTGGTGGCGGCGGTTCGTCCCACAGCAGGAACTGATCCGCCGCCTCGGGCGGTGTACCCGCCAGGGCGCCGGTGCGTTCGAGGTCGAGCACGCTGCGGCGGATGCCACGGCGCAACCTGCGCAGGGCGATCTGATCGGCCCCACCGAGCGGCCCCGACAGCAGATCCATGGCGTCTTCGGGCGAGAACACCGAGTCGATGGCCCGTCGCGATCCCGGCCGCGACCGGTCACCGGCCAGCAGCACCCGCAGCGCCAGCACCATCCACGCCGCGCCACGCCTGCGCGCCAGCGGTTCGGCCACGGCGGGCCTGCGCACCGGCACTCCGGCGGCCAGCAGCGCCCGCCGCAACGGCGCCAGCGACAACGGCACCGATCGCACGATCACCGCCATGTCCGACCACGGCACGCCGTCGGTGAGATGTGCCCGCCGCAGATGGTCCGCGATCAGCGCGGCTTCCTTGGCGGGCGTCGACAACACCCGAACCCGCACGCTGGTCTCGTCGTCCGGCGGCGGTCCGGCTGCCGGCTCGCCACCGCGCGATTCCACCTCGGCTTCTGGTTCGTTCAGGTCAGCGCGCGACTCCTGCCCCGGCAGCACCCGATGCCGCGCACTGCCCGGCAGCCGGGCGGCGATGCGCGCGGTGGCCAGGCGGATCGGCGCACCGCTGCGATGGTTGTGGCGCAGGATGATTCGGCGTTGGGGGCTCGTGTCGAGGTCGACGAGGAACCGCGAGTCGGCGCCACGGAAGGTGAAGACGGCCTGGTCGGGGTCGCCGGTGACAACAGTGCTCGCGCTACCGCTGCCGATCGCGCGCACCAGGGTCGCGGCTTGCGGATCCAGGTGCTGGGCGTCGTCGACGAGCAGGTAGCGGATCCGATCACGTTCGGCCGCAAGGAGATTGCGGTCACCCGCGAGCGCGTCGAGGGCGGCACCGACCAGTTCGGCGGCGTCGAGGGCGGGCGCGGTGGCTTCCGGCGCGGCCACACCGACCGACCAGCGCAGCATCGACGCCTCTTCGTAGCGTTGCAGGAACCGGCCCGCCGCCACCCACGCGTCGTTGTCGTGTTCGCGGCCCAGCCTCATCAGGTCCTCGGGGCCGATCCCGCGTTCGGTGGCGCGCAACATCAGGTCACGCAGTTGTTCGGCGAACCCGCCGAGAGCGAGCGCGGGTTGTAGGCGCGGTGGCCACAGTCCGCGCGCGCCCTGCTCGATGTCCTCGAGGTCGCCGCGCAGCATCTCGCGCAGGACCGCGTCTTGTTCGGCACCGGTGAGCAGACGTGGCGGCGGGTTGCCGTGCCGTTCGGCGTGGCGGCGCAGCACCGAGAAGGCGTAGGAGTGCAGCGTGCGCACCATGGGTTCGCGGCTGGCACCGGGGATGCCGGTGTGCGGGCCGAGCCGGTGGGTGATGGCGTCGCGCAGGGCCGCGGCGGCGTGTTTGGTGTGGGTGAGGACAAGGACCGAGGACGGGTCGGCACCGTCGGTGATGCGGGCCGCGACCAGGTCGACCAGCAGCGAGGTCTTGCCCGTGCCGGGGCCGCCGAGCACCTGCCAGGGCAGCCAACCGGGGCGCGGCGGGGCGGGTTGGGCTTGTTCGGCGAACAGCGCGCGAACAGGCGCGCCCCAGGCTCGCGGCCGGGGCGCTCGCGTCGTCCGGCGCACGAGTCGCACCGAGCTATCCGATCGCACCACATCGGCTATTGCAACAGACCCCACCGACACGCCCGCCCACCCCCATCGGGGGACACGCTGCGCGACAGCGCGCGACCGGCCACAATGACTGTCGTGTCGTCGCTTCATGTGCAACGTTTCGGCCCCGCCGACGGTCCCGTCGTCCTCGCCCTGCACGGCCTCACCGGCCATGGCAACCGATGGGAAACCCTCGCCACCCGGCATCTGCCGCAGGCCCGGGTGATCGCGCCCGACCTGCGCGGACACGGTCGTTCCACCTCGCTGCCGCCGTGGGATATCGATACTCTCGCCGCCGATGTGGCCGCACTCGTGCGGGCGGAGACCGACGGCCCGGTCGTCGTGGTCGGGCATTCGTTCGGTGGCGCGGTCGGCATCTATCTGGCGCGCGCCCATCGCGAGCTCGTGCGCTCGCTGGTGCTGCTGGATCCGGCCATCGGGATCGACCCGAAGCTGATGGAACAGGTGGCCGCCGCCGACCTGGCCTCACCCGATTACACCGATGTCGACGAGGCCCGCTCGGACAAACAGGTGAGCGCGTGGGGCCCCGACGAGGTCGACCCGGCCGAGCTCGAGCGCGAGCTCGCCGAGCACCTGGTGCCCGCCGAGGGCGGCCGGGTGCGGTGGCGCACCTTCCAGCCGGCGATCACCTCGTACTGGGGACAGCTGGCCCGTCCGTTCGTGCTGCCGCCCGCCGACGTGCCGACGGTGCTGGTCCAGGCCGCCAAGGTGCAGCCGCCGTATGTCACGGCCGAATTCCGTGGTGCGCTGGCCGCCGAGCTCGCCGATTTCACCGCTCACGACTGGGATTGCGACCACATGGTCCCGCAGGCCCGTCCCGCCGAGACGGCCGCGCTCATCGCGTCGGTGCTGTAGCCCGTGCCCGCGACGACCGACGACCAGGTGGAACGGGTGCGCGCCCTCGTCGCCGCCATCCCACCCGGCCGCGTCGCCACCTACGGCGACCTCGCCGCCGCCGTAGGCCTGTCCTCGCCGCGCACGGTCGGCTGGATCATGCGCACCGACTCCTCCGATCTCCCCTGGCACCGCGTCGTCCCCGCCTCCGGCCGCCCCCCCCCCCGCCCGCCGGTAAGGCCCCGAGCGACCCCGAACCGGGGGTAGCCGACCGGCTCGTGGACGGGCCCCGCCGAACCCTGCACCCCGCCTGGATCGTCGCGGGCGTCGGCTTCGTCGCGCTCCTCGGCGCGGCGGCCTTCCGTTCGGTCCCCAGCGTTCTGATCGAGCCGTTGCACGACGAGTTCGGGTGG
>NZ_JACBIU010000035.1:0-46659 GCF_013839555.1 Nocardia sp. GTS18
TTAGGTGGCTACCTCAATCTCGAGCATGGTTGTGGGGGGGGGCGTGGGGTGTGTATAAGAGCCAGCCCTCCAACGCCTCGAACGCCTGGAACGCGGATTCGCCGGTGGGGCGAGCGGAAGGGATTGCCCCACCGGCGAATCCGCGTTCCAGGCGTTCGAGGCGTTGGAGGGTGGCGGATTCGGTGTCGGAGACCGACGGGAGGAGCATGCGGGCGCAGATGACCTCGAGCAGGAGGCGGGGGGCGGTGGCGCCGCGCATTTCGCCGAGGCCCTCGTGGAGGAGTTCGGCGTAGCGGGTGAGGGTGGCGGGGCCGATGCGGGCGGCCTGGTCGCGCATGCGCTCGAGCACGTCGCCGGGGCCCGCGACGAGGCCTCGCTCGGCGGCGTCCGGGACCGCGCGCAGCAGGATCAGGTCGCGCAGACGCTCGAGCAGGTCGACGGCGAAGCGGCGCGGGTCGTGCCCCGCCTCCATCACCTGGTCGATCGTGCCGAACAGGGCGGCGCCGTCGTCGGTGGCGAGCGCGTCGACGGCGTGGTCGATCAACGCCACATCGGTGACGCCGAGCAGCGAAACCGCCCGCGGGTAGGTGACACCCTCCGGCCCGGCACCGGCGAGCAACTGGTCGAGCACGCTCAGGCTGTCGCGCGGGGAACCCCCACCGGCCCGGATGACCAGCGGATACACCGCCTCCTCCACCGGCACGTGCTCCTGCTCGCAGATCTTGCCGAGCAGTCCGCGCATGGTCGCGGGCGGCAGCAACCGGAACGGGTAGTGGTGGGTGCGCGACCGGATGGTCGGCAGCACCTTGTCGGGTTCGGTGGTGGCGAAGATGAAGATCAGATGGGCGGGCGGTTCCTCGACGATCTTGAGCAGCGCGTTGAAACCGGCCGTGGTGACCATGTGCGCCTCGTCGACGATGAATACGCGATAGCGCGACTCGGCGGGCGCGTAGAAGGCACGATCGCGCAGCTCACGGGTGTCGTCGACACCACCGTGACTTGCCGCGTCGAGCTCGATGACGTCGAGGTTCCCCGATCCGCCCGGCCCGAGCGCCACACACGACCCGCAGGTGCCACACGGCCGCGAGGTCGGTCCTTCCACGCAGTTGAGCGAGCGGGCGAGGATGCGCGCCGAGGACGTCTTGCCGCAGCCACGCGGCCCGGAGAACAGGTACGCATGGCTGATGCGGCCGGTGTCCAGCGCTGTACTCAGCGGGTCGGTGACGTGCTCCTGACCCACTACCTCAGCGAATGTCGCCGGTCGATATTTCCGGTACAGAGCCACGGCCCAAAGGCTACCGGTGTGGTGTGACATCCCGACTGGCGCCGCAGAGGTGGAGCCGAAAGGCATAGCGGTACAGCGGGTTACATGTGTTGTAGATCACATGGTGGTTAAAGGTTCAACTCATGGCCGCATAGCGGGCACGGTGGGTGCAACTGACCGGTTATCGAGGGTTATCGATTCGGCGAATCGAGACAGGACGAGTTCGTCGATCCTGGTTGTCGCGTAATTCCGTACCAGGTCCCCGAATATCGACCCGTTTCCAGATGTAACGAAACCGTGAACCGTCGTGACAGCGGCGCAAGCGGCTGGCTACCGTGGTTATCGGCAACTTCGGTGGCCAAACCTTCATCAGGTTGGTGACCCCGGCCGGTCCCTCATCCCGACCGGGGCACAACCTTCGCGCACCGATCGCTCCCCCACCGCATCGACCGGAGGAACGTTTCATCGTGCTGTCGTGTGATGACATCGCAGCCGCCTGGCTGGCCCACACCGAGTTCGCGGGCGATCACGCCGCGGTCGGACTGCTGAGCCGGGCGATCAGCCCACAGGACTTCGACATCAAGCGCGACTCCTTACCCGTCGCGGCGGCCGCCGACCCGGCCACCGCCGCCGCCATCCTGCAGCTGCTCGAGCGCGGGCAGGTACCGACGATGGCCGCGATCCGCACCCTCACCGCGCAGAACGAGATGCGCCGCGAGGCCGAACGGATCGAACGGCTCGGCAGGCGGGCACAACGCAGCATCGACGAGTTCGGCCGGATTCTGGCCAGGCTCGCGGCCGCGCACTGGACCGAGCACGGCATCGGCCCCACCCGCCGCGACATCCTCGCCGACCCCCAGATCACCGAACTCATCGCCGACCGGGTCGGGGAGATCGCGCCGACCGCCGTGAAACACCTGTGGCTCATCGAACGCGCGCAGCGCGCGGGCTGGATCGCCTCCAACGCGAACCCGGGCTCGCTGTGCCCCGCCCGCCGTTGGCACACAACGAAATACGGCAACCGGGTGTCGCAGAAGCCGGTGAACATGATCGGGAAGATGGTCGCGGGTTTCGTCGCCGAGCACACCGTGGACAAGGGCCGGGCCCCGAGCTGGGCGGCACTGTCGCGCGATCTGCGTGACGACCGCGGCCGCCGCGTGTTCTTCGATGTGGCCGACGCGCACGCCCAGCGCCGCTGGCTGGTCACCGCCGAATGGCTCGCCGACACCGGCGACGACCTGCCAGCCCCGGGCAAACGCGGCCTGCGCGCGCTGGCCAAGGACGCTCGCGGCTGACTCAGCTCACGTCGCCGGCCGCCGCGATGAAGGTATTGCACTGGGGCGTCAAGTTTTCCAGGCCGGCTTCGAACCACTTGCCGCCGTTGTCGGCGGTGCCGTGGTCGCGCATGTCGCCCGGCCGGTCGCCGCGCCCGTAGGAATCGCGGGTGGCGAGGGTGACCTGGTCCGACGACAGCGAACCGCCGCCCTTGGACGCGGCGATGAACATGGCGTCGAAACAGTTGGCCTGCAACTCGACTCGGCGTGACAGCTCGAGTCCCTTGGTCGAGCGCGCCCCCGCGTCGACCCGTTCGCTGTTGGCCTTGCGCAGAATTCCGGACTGCGCCTGGATGTGGTGCCCGTACTCGTGCGCGAACACCGACAGGTACACCACCCAGTTGTCGCGGAACTGATCGGTCTGCAACTGGCTGATCGGCATGTAGATGGTCTTGTTCGCCGCGCAGTAGAAGGCGGCGAAGTTGCTGGTGGAGCCGGTGCACGGGGTGGTGATGCCGTCGGTGGTCGCGGTGATGCTCAGCGTCGGCGACTCGAAGGGCAGTCCGTTGGCGGCCATCAGCGGCTTCCACGCCGCTTCCAGGCAGCCCGCGGCGGACTCGAAGAACTTGCGCGCCTTGTCCACCTGGGTGCCCCACGGCGCGTAGTCGCAGGAGGCGGGCACCAGCGAGCCGTCCGCATCGGTGACCAGCGGGTTGTCACCGGTCTTGGCGGGCGCGCTCCCGGGTTGCGGCGTGTAGGTGGTGGTCGGCCTCGGGCCGAACGCGTCGATGCCGATATCGACGCCTTTGTTCACGGCGAACTTCACCAGACCACCGACGACGAGGAAAATCACCACCAACATCAGCGAGGTGAAACCGCCGCGTCGCTTGCGGGGCGGCGGAGTCGGCCTGCCCGGCGGACCGTAGGGCATCGGCGGCGGACGGTAGCCCGGCGGCGGTCCGTAGGCCGGACGCTGCTGTGGATACCCTTGCGGCGGTGGGTATCCGGGCGGACCGTAGCCCTGTTGCGGGCGATAACCCGGGGCACGACCATAGCCGGGGGGTGGCGGAACCGGTCGTCCACCAGGCCCGTATGGGCCGTAGCCGTACGGTGGTTGGTTCACGTCCCCCGTACCCCCTCGTCTAGTTCGTCGCCGACAGCCGCTGACGCAGGATAGCAAGCTGTCTAGAGTAGGCAGCCATGCTGACTTTTCGGGGGGGCGCCGCGGGCGCGCTGCTGCTCGCTTCGGCGGGCCTGCTCGCGGCCGCTCCGGTAGCCCACACGCAGCCCGCGGGGGTGTCGATCACCGCCGATCTCACCTTGACCGAGACAGGCGTGCTGCGGGTCGTCGAAACCGTCGCGGTGCCCGCCGACGGGAACTTCACGATGTCGCTGCCGTTGCGCCTGGGCCTGGGCGACGGTGTGGAGCGGGTGTTCAAGGTCACCGATGTGTCCGCGACCGGGGCGGGCACCGCGACCACCGTCGACGACCAGTTCGTCGTCGAGGCCAAGCCCGGTGAATCCAAGTTCACGTATACGGTGCACAACACCGTCGCCGACGCGCCGGGCACGCAGATGTTCCACTGGCTCGGCGTGCTCAACGCCGACATCGCCTCCCTCGATGTGTCGGTGATCAGCCCGAGCTTCCAAATGGGCATCGTCGACTGCAAATTGGGCCCCGCGGGCAGCGCGCGCCCGTGCGCCGAGGTGCACGTCGAACCCGACGGTGTGCTGTATCTGAGCCAGACCGACCTGCGCAAGGGCGACGCGATCGACCTCACCCTGCAGATGCCGCCCGGCACGGTGCCCGCCAATGCCGATGTGCGCGACGGCGATTCGAACAACTTCTTCGCCTTCACCACCCCGGTCCTCGCCGCCTTCGGCGCCCTGCTGCTGGCCCTGGCCGGGATGATCGCCTACGTGCTCACCGCCCGCAAGCGCGGTGTGACGGCCCGCGCCACCAGCGACACGTTCGACCCGCTCGTCACCACCGGTGACCGGATGGAATTCACCTCCCCCGACGGTGTCCTGCCCGGCGAGGCCGGTCTGCTGCTCGACGAGCACGTAGACCCGGTCGACATCGCCGCCACCGTCGTCGACCTGGCGGTGCGCCGTTACCTGTGGATCGCCCCGGTGAACGCGCGCGGCGAGGACGACTGGCGGATCAGCCGCGTGAACGCGCCCGACGACCAACTGCGCGAGTACGAGAGGGTCGTCTACGACATGTTGCTGCCCGAGGGCACCGACACCGTCGCCGTGCGCGAGCTGCGCGCACCCGGGCGCCTGCAACTGGACCCGATCCGCGTGGCCATGCGCCGCGACGCGGTGTCGACCGGCGCGCTGGCCGATCCGAAGCAGCGGATGCTGCCCCGCTGGATCGGCGCCGCGCTGATCGCCGTCGGCGCCGCGACCACCGTCGCCCTGGCGTTGACCGCCGGACACGCCCTGGTCGGCGTGGCGATCCTGCTGGCCGGGGTGGCCGCGGTCGTGCTGCCGAACTACCTGCCGACCCGAACCACGCTGGGTGACACCGTGGTCGGCCGGATCAAGGCTATGGGGCGCGGACTCGATTCGGTGTCACGCGACCGCATCCCACCGATCGATCAGGAGACGATCTTCTCCCGCGCCCTGCCCTACACGGTGATCAGCGGTCGCGCCGACAACTGGATCCGCACCTTCCGCGATATGGATCCGTCCGCCGATTCCCAGCCCGGCCTGTACTGGTTCGCCGGCTACGACCGCGACCGCAACCTGCACCGCTTCGCCTCCCAGTTCCCGTTCTTCATCACCGCTTTGGAAGGCGCGTGCTCTTCCGCCTCCCCGCGGATTTAGGCCGGACTCAGGTGCGGGGAGACTGGCGTTGGCGGCCAGACTGAAGCGGTTGGTTCCGGTCTCCCGTGCCCGGTGAGTTACCCATGTGCGTGCGTGATCAGTGGCTGCGGTTGGTTATATCCGACGCAGGGCGGCCAGGGGGTCGGCGTAGATGGAACTGAGTGAGGTGACGACGGCGGCGAATTCCTGGACCTTGCCGCCGAATCCGCTGACCCTGATGTCGGTCGGGGGCAGCTGGGTGCTCTGTGTGAACGCGCGCGCCACGTGGCCGAGGGCCGGGCGGTAGCCGGTGAAGGCCTGCCCGCCGAGGACCACCCGGTCCGGGTTGAGCATGTCGCGGACCAGGGCGACGGTCTGGCCGAGCATGGTCGCGCGTTCGGCGAGCAGCTCGCGGGCACCCTCGGAACCGGACTCGGCGGCCCGGTACAGGTCGGCGATGGTGGTGCCCGCGGTTCCGTTGTGCGCCGGGATGATTCCGCGCCCGACCGCACGCGCTTGCAGCGCCCGATCGCCGACGGTCACTTCCAAGCAGCCACGCCTGCCGCAGGTGCACTGCACGTCCGAACCGGTGGGCAGGTGCGCGATGGAACCCGGGCCGTTGCTCGGGGTGTGTACCCGCCCGTCGAGGGTGACGGCGATGCCCGCCGTCTCGCGGACGTAGAAGTACAGGCTGCTGCCGGGCTGGTCGGCGGGCTGTTCCGGGCCGCGCGCGTCGAAGGTCGGCAGCAGCAGTTCCGAGGCGGCCATCGCTTCCACGTGGGGTGCGACGGAAACCGGGAGCTCGAGCACATCGCCGAGGACCTGGCCGAGCGGTGCGCCCTGCCACGCCAGTTTCGGATGGTCGACCACACCGGTGTGCGTGTCGACCCGTCCGCCGATGGCGACGCCTGCCCACAGCGGGGTGCGCCGGTGCCAGCGCTGCAGGAACGCCTTGGCGCTGCGGGCGACCGTGGTGACGGCGAAGTCCTGCCCGGTCTGCGGTGTCGCGATGGCCAGCCCACCGAGGATGCGGCCGCGCAGGTCGGCGGCCACGATCTTCGTCGCCGCGGCGCCGATGTGGATGCCGATGGTGAGGTAGGCGTCGTGGTCGATCTCGAAGGGCACCCGTGGCCGTCCGACCGCACCGGCGGCGGTGAGATCTGCGCGCTCACGCAGCAGACCGGCCGAAAGCAGCGCGGCCACTTGGCGGTTCACCGTCGCGATGCTCAAACCCGTTGCGCGGGCCGCATTGTCGCGGGAGATGGGGCCGCCGACTGCGGTACGCAGCACGGCGGCGGCGGGGTTGTCGCTGCGCCGCAGCTCGGGGGCGACGACGGGACGCGAAACTCGGGGACGACCGGTGACCACCCGCGAAATGGGGCGGTCGAGAATGGGGGCAGACATATGCAGTTCCTTGCCGAAAATCCCGTTTCAACAACGGGTTTGCCTACACGAGGGGTGTGGCAGCTCGCGAACCCGAGGGGCTCAGCTGCAGCGGCAGGAACGACACAGTTCGCGCGTCAACGGCAACCGCAGACCCAGCGCGGCGGTCACGTAGGTGACCCGCGGGGCGGAGTGATGGTTGCCGGACATAACAATCAAATTAACACCGAATCGGCCCCCATCCAAGACCGACCGGCGAATTGTGTGGTGACACACAGCAAATCACCAGGTCAGCGCGGTGCAGTGCAAGGCGTAATGATGCTGTGACACAGCACGAACCCCTCCCGAGGACGCCGGGAGGGGTTCGCGCGCGGACGGCCTACTTGGCCGGTGGCGTGAAGGGCTGGTTGATGGTGGTGAAGTACTGGATCGCGGCGGCGACGGCTACCGGTCCGGTGACGAACAGCTGCCCGGCGACCACGCCGAGGAAGCCGACGGCGGCCGCACCCGCGACGCACCCGCCCAGCGGACCGAGGCCGAACAGGGTGAGCAGCGCACCGGTGGCGACGAGGCCGAGTGCCGCGCCCGCGATGCAACCGGCGGCGGCCCCGCCGAGCCCGCCGACCAGGGTGCCGATGGTCGCACCCATCGAGATCGTCGAGGTCAGGCGCTGCCAGGCGGCCTGCTCACGCTCGTACTCCGTCTTCCAGGGCGCCTTGTCCTCGTACGGCAGGGCGACCGGCTTGTACACGGCCTTGGCCGGGTCGAGCTGTGGGGTGAGGGTGGCGGTGTTACCCGAGATCTCGGCGGCGATCGGCAACTCGAACTCGTCGAGCCGGAACGTCAGCGGGGTGGCCGCGACGGTGGTTCCATCGGCCGCTTTGATCTTGAACGCGCCGTCCTCGGTGACCAGCGATCCGGCATCGGTGGTGACGACGGCCCTCGACTCGTCGACGACCTCGGCGGTGTAGTTGATCGGTGCTGCTTGCTCGGGCGCCGCGTTGACGGTGCCCGCGGTGACCCCGGTCGCCACGGTCAACAGTGCCGCAACCACGGCGAACTTCCTCATCTTCATGCCGGAAAGCTTCCGGTAAACGCGTTTGCCTGACGAGGAATAAACGCACCGAGATCGCAATCGCCGAATTCACTCGGCCGCTTTGGCCGCGGCTTTCGCTTGTTTCTTGAATTCCCTTACTTCGGCGAGGGTTTCGGCATCCACGACGTCGGCGACCGAACGGCGCGAACCCTCGTCGCCGTAGGCACCCGCCGCTTTTCGCCAGCCCGCCGGTTGCACACCGCGTTGTTTGCCGAGCAGGGCGAGGAAGATCTTCGCCTTCTGCGCGCCGAAGCCCGGCAGGTCCTGCAACCGGCGCAGCACTTCCTTGCCGTCGGGGTCGCCCTCGGTCCAGATCTTCGCTGGTACGCCGTCGTAGTGCTCGATGATGTAGTTGGCGAGTGCCTGCGCGCGCCGGGCCATCGAGCGGCCGTACCGGTGGATGGCGGGTGGGGTGGCGGCGAGTTCCTCGAATTCGGCCGGGTCGGCCTCGGCGATACGGCGCAGATCGAATCCGCCCATTCGCCCGGCCAGTTTCTGCGGCCCCCGAAAGGCGTGTTCCATCGGGTACTGCTGGTCCAGGAGCATGCCGAGCAGCAAGGCGAAATCGTCGGTGCTGAGTAGTTGATCGGCCTCGGCGTCCTGGGCAAGGCACAGCGTTCGGGTCATATATTCATCGTGACACATTTCACTGCACCCACATCGGCGGTACGAATGACGGATTACACCCCACGCCCGGACCGTTTCGATCGGGCGGGGCAACCCCAGCTGATCGATGCCCATGACCTGGAGGTGACTCAGCCCGGCGTGCGCGCCCTCGGCGCCTGGACCCATGAACGACTCTCTTTGCAGCCCGGCGACAGCGCGCTCGACATCGGTTCGGGCACCGGCTCGGAAGTGTTCACCTTCGCCGACGCGGTCGGTCCCCGTGGCACCGCCGTCGGCGTGGAACCCGACCCGGACCTACTCGCCGCCGCTACCCGGCGCGCGACCGAACGCGGCTCCACCGCCACCTTCGTCTCCGGGGACGCCTACGGATTGCCTTTCGGCGACAACACTTTCGACGCCGTTCTGTGCGAACGCGTCTTCCAGCACCTGACCGCCCCCGCCCGCGCCGCGACCGAAATCGCGCGCGTCCTTCGCCCCGGCGGCCGCGCGGTAGTCGTCGACGCCGACTGGGCGACCGCCATCATCCATCCCGGCGCCCCCGAGGTGGCACGCGCGGTGATCGACACCCTGATCTCCTCCACCACCAACCCCCTCTCCGGCCGCAGACTGGCCGGCCTCCTCACCGACGCAGGTCTGACCGTCGACGAGATCGGCTCCCACGCGCTGGTCCAGGACCGAACCATCGGCGCGGGCGCCCTGGTCAACCGCATAGCCGACCTCGCGGTCCTGCGGGGAACCGTCACCCCCGAAGCCCGGGACCAACTCCTCACCGACCTCCAAGAGGCCGCACCCAAGGGCCACACCCACATCTCGGTGACCGTCTTCGCCACCCTGGCCCACAAGAAATAAGCGAAACCCCGCGTATCCCGGCAGGCGGGGTACGCGGGGTTTCGTTCGTGATCAGGCTTCGAGCAGCTTCTCCGTAGCCGCCAGCAAAACACAGGTCGCCAACCCGTCCATCGCCTTCTCCAGCTCCGGCAGCTGCGGGAAACTCGGCGCGATCCGGATGTTCTTGTCCTCGGGATCGTTGCGGTACGGGAACGCCGACCCGGCGGCCGTCAGCGCGATCCCCGCGTCCTTGGCCAACGCGATCACCCGTGCCGCAGTCCCCTCGAGCACATCGAGACTGATGAAATACCCACCCTTGGGCTCGGTCCACGAAGCGACCTTCGACGCCCCGAGCCGATCCTCGAGAATCCGGCGCACCAGCGCGAACTTCGGCTCGAGCAACCGCCGATGCTTCTGCATGTGCTCACGCACGCCTTCGGCGTCGGTGAAGAACCGCAGGTGCCGCAGCTGGTTGAGCTTGTCGGGGCCGATGCTCTTCTTGCCCGCGTGGTCGAGGTACCAGTCGATATTGGCCTTGGACGCACCGAAGAAGCTCACGCCCGCACCGGCGAAGGTGATCTTGGAGGTCGAGGCGAAGACCAGCGGCCGGTTCGGGTGACCGGCGGCCGCCGCCATGCCGAGCACATCGAGCACCGGTGCGGCGGTGTCGGTGAGGGGGTGTACGGCGTAGGCGTTGTCCCAGAAAAGGCGGAAGTCCGGTGCGGCGGCCGGCATCGAAACCAGTTCGCGCACAATCTCTTCGGAGAAGACCACACCGGTGGGGTTGGAGTAGTTCGGTACCGCCCACAGACCCTTGATCTGCGGGTCGTTTGCCAGCAACCGTGCGATGGCATGGGTGTCGGGGCCGTCGTGACGCATCGGGATGGTGATCATCTCGATGCCGAGCGCCTCGGTGATGGCGAAGTGCCGGTCGTAGCCGGGGGCCGGACACAGCCACTTGATCGGCTCGTCGGAGGCCCAGCGGCGCGGGGAGTCGGGGGTGCCGTAGAGCATCGAGAAGACGATGATGTCGTGCATCATCTCGAGGCTGGCGTTGTTGCCCGCAACCAATTGGTCGACGGGGATGCCGAGCAGTTCACCGAAGATCGCGCGCAGTTCGGGCAGGCCGGTGAGGCCACCGTAGTTGCGGCAGTCGGTGCCGGTGCCGTCGCGGAAGTCGCCGTCGCCGGGTAGGGCCAGCAGCGGCGAGGAGAGGTCTAGTTGTTCCGGTGACGGCTTACCTCGGGTGAGATCCAGCGTGAGCTTCTCGGTCTTGAGCGTCGCGTAGTTCGCGGTCTGGGACTCGTGCTCGGACACGAGTTCCGCGTGGCTCATCAAACCGATCTGCGTTTGCCGGGGCATCCTGGGCAGCCTTTCGAAGCAGCAAGGTGGGTGTACCCGCAACGTTACCCGGCGGTTGCCGGGAATCGGCAGGGTATCCAGGGAGGATGGGCTCGCACGCTGCGAAGGTGTGCAGCGGAGTCCGGAAATTTAAGGGGACCCCGCGCACCCGGCAGAGCCCGTTGACCCTTGCTGCCTTCCGGCCCTGGGGGAGTTCACAGGATGCGCGCCGCGCGGGATCCGTCGGCCAGTGTAGCCGCAATCGCGCGTACTAGCGATTTCGGGGTTCGAACAGCAGGTCGGCGGCCCGGATGAGCACCTCGACGCGGGTGCGGCCCTCGTGATCGGCGGCGAGGAAGTGCCCGCCGATCACGGCACAGAAGGCGAGCAGGGCGCGGGCTTCCACTTCGTCGGGATCATCGCAGAATTCGCCGATCGTCTCGCGCAGCAACGCCATTCGCGCGTTGTCGACGCGGCGCAGGCGAGCGGCGACGTCGTCGTCGCGGCGGGCCCAGTCGCGGACGGCCAGATCGATGGGCAGCAGCCGGTGATCGGAGAGGGTGAGGACACCGGCCATGCGCGCCCGGTTCTTGGGGTCGAGGCCCGCGTGGTCGACCTTGGCGAGCACCTCGTCGACCGCCTCGCGCTCCCACGCTTCCAGCATCGCGGTCAGCAGGGCCTCGCGGTCGGCGAAGTAACCGTAGAAACCGCCCTTGGTGACGCCGATGCGTTTGGCGAGCGCTTCCACCCGCACCGCGTCGACACCCGAGGTGGCGAGCACGTGCAGCCCCTCTTCGATCCACCGTTCGCGTGGTGTTCGCGCGACGCCCACGTGTGCTCCGTTTCTGCTCGCCCGACGACGGAACAACCAGTGTACGTAGGCGTATAGATACGTCATCCCCTGCCGAAGCTGGCTACGATCAGTGCGACATCGGCAAGGGGGGTCCCGGTTCCCCATGACTACGAGGGGGTTCCGCGCGTGACCGGCCCGAACCAGCAACCGCCCGGCGGCGACGTACCGCCGTCCGACCCGACTGTGCAGTGGTGGGAACGCCCAGGCCCCGAGTCGGGTCAGCCACCACAGCAGGCCGATCCGACCATCCTGCGCGGTGACATCGGCACGCCCGGCCCCTACACCGCGCCGCCCGCACCGCAGCACAGCGGCGCCAACCCCTACACCGCTCCCCCGGCGGCGACGCCGTATCAGAGCGGTGCCAACCCGCAGCCCTACACCGGCATGCCGTACCAGGCAGGCGCCACCGCACAGCCGTTCGCGGCGCCGCCGCAGTACCCGGCACAGCAATGGGGGACGCCGCCGCGCCCGCCGTCGTCGGGCAACAAGGCCGTGTGGTGGATCGTCGGCGGCGCGGTGCTGCTGGTCGGCGTGCTCGTGATCGGCCTCATCGCCTTCGCCGCGAACAAGGCCGACGAGACCAACCCGTTCGGTCCCAACCCGTCCGAATGGGAAGGCGACTACGCCTTCCAGAAGGGCAAGAACGCCTGCGACCTGATCGACCTCACGGTGCTCAACCAGTGGTCCTCGACCAGGGAGACGACCACGCACACCGAGCGCGAGCCCTCGGAGTACGGCGGTGGCGGCTCCTACAACTGCGATGCCAAGAACCAGGACTCCGGCCGCAGCGGCACCGGCGCGAAGATCTCGCTCGAGGTGGCGTTCAAGTCCAGTTACGAGACCGAATCGGACTACTCGCGCTGGAAGGGCTACGACACCAAGACCACCGGCAAGGACTACGACCACGGCCCGCTCAGCGGCCTGGGCACGGAGGCGTACTACGCCTACGAGCAGCGCATCTACGGTTCCATCCCGAACGACTACATCTACGTGGTCGCCGCGCACGACAGCAATATCTCGGTGAAGGTGGAGATCGAGGTGGACAAGATGGGCAGTGTCGACAAGTCGACCCTGCGCTCGGCCGCCGAAACCCAGGTCCGCAAGGTCCTGACCGCACTGAAGAAATAGCAGGTCAACGGGGTGAGATGGGGGCCGGTTTGGCATCGGCCCCCGTCGACCCGCTATGCTGCTCCACGGAGGATTCGCCTAGTGGCCTATGGCGCTCGCCTGGAACGCGGGTTGGGTTAACGCCCTCAGGGGTTCAAATCCCCTATCCTCCGCCACAGCAGGGCCCTGATCGGTTCGCCGGTCGGGGCCCTGTTCGTTTAATCCGGTGGATCTGTCGGTGGGTGTCCGTAGAGTGACCCCCGATGGTGCGGGAGACCCCCACCGCACCCGACCGCCGTCGTCGCCGCGATAAATCGCGCGTGCAGACACAGCGGAACTGGGTATTAAAGGCTTCGTGCCCGTCGAAACCGACGGCGCACACCGGCCGGCGCCGAGAGCGCCGGCCGAACACACCAAGAGGAAACTTTCGTGAGTACACCTGACACGACTATCGGTCGCGACACGGCGGGCCCGATCCGGCTGATGCTGCGCGACCGCAAGACGGCACCCGGCCCGATCGACGGCGCCTGGTGGCCGCGCACCGACACGCCGATGACCGAGATGCACCAGCTGGTCACCGCGGTCGGACCGCAGATCGGCAAGCTGGCCCAGCTCGGATTCGACTGGACCGCCGACGAACCCGGCGCCGACGAGGCCGCGCGCATCATGCACCTGGTCGGCAGCAACGGCGCGAGCCTCGCGCTGCTCGTCATCCCCGCCTCCACCGAGGCGGCCGCCGCGCGCAGCCAGATGCGCTGGGCCGCGGGCAAGCCACGGATCCAGGACCCGGCCCCGGCCGACACCGCCGCCGACGGACCGCGCACGCTGATGGGCGCGATCTGAGTCAGCGGTCGCTGGTGTAGGTCGGGTCGAAGTCGCGCGGTGTGCCGCGGCGGCTGAGCAACCGGTCGAACCATTCACCGAGAATGACGCCCGCCGCGAGCGCGCAACCGACACCGAAGGCACCGAGGATCTGCCCGAATCCGAGCAGCGTTTCGTCCTCGAGCAGGGCGTACAGCCCTCGGTACACCTTCAGACCCGGCAGCAGCGGCGTGATGCCCGCGGCCGCGACGACCAGCGGCGGAGTGAGCGCGCGCCGCGCCATCAGACCACCGGCCATGCCGATCAGCGTGGCCGCGGCACCCGAGGCGACGACCGGTCCGAACCCGATGTCCTGGACCACGAGGTAGGCCACGGTGCCGCCCGCGCCGCTGAGAGCTGCCGCGAACAAGGCCCGGCGCTCGGCATAACAGGCCATCGCGAACGCGACAGCCGCCACCGCACCGGCGCTGAGTTTGAGCGCGAGGAACTCGGTATCGCGTCCGGCGTTCGCCGCGATCTCGGGCACCTCGATCCCGAGAATGGTTGAAATCCGCAGTGCCAGACCGATGCCCGCGACGATGCCGCCGGTCATCATCACCACTTCGAGCATGCGGGCCGCGGCGGTGACCGGCGCACCGGTGATGGCGTCCTGCACCGAACCGACCAGTTGCAATCCGGACAGCAGCACGGTGATACCCGCCGCGACGATGAGCGCCGCATCGGCTCGCCATTGGTCACTGAACGCGGCAAGCGCTATCGCCGGGGTCGAGGCGATGACGCCACCGATCATGTTCTGGAAGAACAACGGCAGACCGAGCTGATGCAGCGCCCGGTTCACCAGGTCGATGACGGCGGTCGTCGCGAAACTGATCACCGCGAGTATCACGCCACCGCCGAGCAGCACCGCGATGGCCGCGGCGAGCAGCGACCAGCCCGCCGTCGACACCCAGCGCGGATACGGGTGCCGGGCGGAGACGATCTCGTCGAGCGCGGCGTGCGCGTTCTCCACCGGAACCACCTGGGTGCGGATGCGCCGGGTCAACCGGTCGACGGCGGCGAGGCGGGTGAAGTCGAGCGAGCGGTACTTCACCACCCGCATATCGCTGGCCGGCGGCAGGTACGGGCCACGGTCGGCCCAGATGCGGATCGCGTCGAAGGTGACGTCGATATCGCATTTGTCCAGACCGTAGGTGGAGGCGATGAAGCGCACCTGCGCGGAGGTGTCGCCGACACCGGTACCGGCGGCGAGCACCACCTCGCCCACCCGTACCGCCAGATCGAGCACCTGCGACACCTCGGCGTCGTCGGTGAGGTCGATCGGCCGCAGCGGGGTGGGCGCGGCGACGATGTTGTCCGCGGTCGCGCGTTCGAGCGGACGCCAGAACGGGCGGCGCAGGCGCAGACGCGGGCGCGAACCGAGGCGTCCGAGGGACGAATCGTCGCCGTCCGCCGTGTGCTCCGCTGTCATACTTCGACCGTAACGGCGTTTCGTGCCGGTTCGCCGCCTCGTCACGAGTTCGTCAACGTGTCGTTCGTAACTCCCCGCGACCTGCTCAGATGTCGTCGATCAGACCCGTGCTGTACGCGGTGGCCGCGAGGTGCTGCAGGCAGCGTGGTCCGCACCCGTCGTGCTCGGTCAGCACGAAACGGGCCTGCTGGAGCGAAGAGATGGGAGAATCGGCCACGCAGTCGGCATGTGCGGTGCGCCAGTGATGTTCGATATCGCCGGTGACGACCCGTGGCGGCGGGTCCGGCGCGGATGTGTCGGGCAGGGTGTGACGGTAGGGGCCGGCAATGGAGGCGATGACTGTATGAACACCGGGACGGGGAAGGTGATTCAGGAGCGGCGGCGGTTGCTCGGGCTGTCGCAGCCCGCGCTCGCCACCGCCATCGGGGTGAGTTCGCGGCAGATCACCCGGTATGAATCCGAGGAGCAGTCGCCGACCCTTCCGGTCGCGATCCGGTTGGCCGACGCGTTGCGCATCTCGCTGGCGGAACTGGCCGGGATCGTCGACAACCGGGTCGACCTGGCGGGCCGCTGGTGGGCAGCCTGGCAGAAGGCGGCGAAACACGGCGACGAGGTCGAGGTAGCGGAGGTGACGATCCGGCACGAAGGCGACCACCTGCTGCTCGACACCGCCGAAACCGCTGCGGCCGAGGACGATCCGGGGCCCGGCGTGCGTGGTGAGATGCGGGTATGGGACGGCGACGCGATCACCGGCTGGGTGCGTGGCATGGATGTCGCCTTCCCGGTCGGCACCATCTACTACTCGCTGCACCCCCAGGGCGCTCATGCGGTGGGCTCGTGGACGACGAAGTCCGGCCCCGACGGTGTGGTGCGCGGCTGGAGCGCGCTGGCCAGGGAGAAGTCCGACGCCGAGAAGCTCCTGCTGGAGATGTTGCGCGGCGACGGTGTCGTCGAATCGTGGCCGGGTGCCCGCTCGGACTGAATCCTGCGGCGGATGTCGGCGACGGTCGGACGGCCGGTGACGGTCTCGGCGGGCGGTAGTAACAGCAGGTACCGGGTGAGTGCCCCGAATCCCAAGAGGCCGACGGCAATCCACAGGTAGACGTCCATGCTTTCCCCTCCGAACGTGTCAGTGCTGCACGGGTGGCGCGGTATGGTTCTGGTGAAGCCGCCAGGGAAAAGTATGGTCACTGTCAAGACCTTTTGGACAGCAAAAATCGTCTACAAACGTCTACAGTTCTCTACGATGGCTGCATGTCCAGTCGGGGCGAGCAGGGGAGACTCGTAGGCGCGCGGTTGCGGCGGCTGCGGGAAGAAGCCGGATTGTCCTTGGCGGGGTTGGCCACCCGCGTTCCGTACAGCCGGGCCGCGCTCGGCCACTACGAAACCGGCACGCGTGCCGCGCCTTCCGAGGTGATCGACTGGTACGAGCGGGTGCACGCCCAGGCGGTGCCCGCCCTCCCCCGCGTGCGGCGCGATCCGCGTGCGGCCGACGCGGCACTCGCCACCGCCATCGCGCAGCGGACCGGCCGCCCCCTCATCGAGATCGGCCGCCCGCACCAGGGTGATTCGGGGTACTTCTGCCCGTTCCGGATCGACGGGTTGATCGAGGGTGAGGCGGCGGGCACCGATGCGACCACCGCGCTGCGTTCGGCGCTGCGGGCGATCGGCGACGAACTGGGGCGGGCCGGCAAGCGTTAGCCACGCACGGCGTCCACCGCTTCCGCGAGCAGGGCCAGGTACCGATCGGGATCCGGCACGGCCGCTTTGTCGGAATGCACGGAGAGCGTGATGGTTTCGCCGAGTCCGTGGATGCCGTGGGTCAGGTGCATGACGGTGCCGAGCGCCGGAAATCCGCCGGTGAACAGGACCGGTGCGCCCGCGAAGGTGAGGTCGGCGGCGCCACGGTTCACGCTGGAGACGACGGTGTTGCCGTCGATCGTCCGCGGGGGCGTGTCGAGGTCGGCGCGGGCGACGTCACGTACCGCGAACAGCGCGGGAACGGTTTCACCGACTTGATCCTGCACGGCGAGAAGCGGATTCAGTGCGCGTTCACGACGGGTTCGCAGTTCGTCGGCGATCAGTTCGGCACGGACGCGCAGGTCTGGTTCCTCGATGTGCAGGTCGATGGAAAGACCTCGGTAGTTGTTGTGCGCGTTGCTCGATGCGGGCACAGCCATCGGCAGCGCGGCACCGAGGCGTTCCGGTGCTCGACCGTGCTCGGTGAGGTAGGTGGTGAGTGCGCGCGAAATCGCCGTCAGCGCAAGCGCTGTCACTGTGACGTGCGCGCGGCGCAGCGCGTCCGCGGGGACGACGAGCATGCGGACCTGATGATCGAGCGCCGCGACGGGCCGCATCGTGTTGAGCGCACCGGGCGTGAAGCCGGTTGTGGGCGCGGGCACTTCGCCGGCGGCAGTGCGTTCAGCGAGTTCCCGTTGAGCACGGCCCGCCGCCAGACCACGGCGGAACGTCGCGATCAGCTGCTGGGGAAAACGTAGTACCCCAGGCACACTCGGATCCATCCATCCACAGAGTTGTCCCCAGTAATCCACAGGTCTCACCGGCGTTTTCACAGGATCTACTCGGTGTTTCACCGAGTTATCCACAGGCACATCGGGAAGCCTGTGGACAAACAGGGATCTGGTGAGTGCGGCCGCACGGGTGCCGTCGGCGAGAGCATGGGAGATCTGAACCACCGCCACCAGCGACGGCCCGGTCGACATCGGCGCATCACGGACACCACGAAAAACATGCAGCCGCCAGGGCCGTTCGGTGGCATCGACACCGGTACCCAGAAGTTCGCCGAGCCGGTCGAGCAGAGTGGGCCACGGCAGGCCGTCGGGCCGGTGGGCAATGAATTGCTGGGGAATGAATTCGGCCGGAATCCAGTGCGGATAGTCGAGGTCGCGCGCGGTCTCGCGCAACCGGCGGCACAGATCGGGAATGAGCGCTACGCGTTCGGCAACCGCGGCGCGCAGTTCCTCAGTAGGAGTGGAGGTTTCGGCGAAACAGTAGAGCAGGAACACATCATTGGCGGTGCGGCGCGACAGCCAGAACATCGTCGCGTCGCGCGGGGCCATTCTGGTCACCCGGCCACGATAGGCCACGCCGAGAGAAGGCCCCGAGTCCTATCGACCCGGGGCCCGAACTGCCCGGTTCAGGCGCATCGGCGGTTCAGCCGCGCGCGAACTGTCCTGCGGTGACGTCGGCGAGAAACGCTCGCCATGCTCCTGGTCCGAAGGCCAGCACGGGGCCACGCCCGTGATCCTTGGTGTCGCGGACCGCGATCTCGCCGCCGGTGAGAAAGGCGACTTCCACGCAGTTTCCATCGGGACCGCTGTAGGTGCTCTTGCGCCACACAGCGCCCGTCACATCAACCTCCACAGCACTTGCTCCTTTGCATCAGTGAGAACGGGATAACACCGCCGAATCGGTTCAGCATTTCCGATTTCCGGCGCGACCGACGAGTTACTTCGTGGCACCCACAGCACTGCCACCCGGAACGCGCAACCGATCGGCACGAACCAGCGCATGAGGCGTTTCCGCCTCCGGGGGCTGCCCCCGCGGAAGAAACACTAGCAGGTCTTCCGCAAGTTTGCGGATGAGAATTTGCTTTCTCATATCCGTTTGCCAAGCTTGCGAAGGTTTGCGTTTGCGGCGGCATTGCCAGGCCCTCTTACCCATTCCCCACGGGCTTGACACATGCGGATTTACTTCCATGTGATTGGTTCGTGATACGTCACATTCCTGCTCGCCTCACAGGCCACATCAGCACCATCCGAAGTGGACGTGGATCATGGGGGAATGATCTCCCGTGACCGCGACGCCGCAGGTCGTGCCCGTAACGACCGCCCACGCGACCGACTGGGCCGACCACTGCCGCCCGGCAGTGCCGGAGTCGCCCGAATTCCCGACGATCTCGAGTTGACCCCCCAGCAAACTCTGACCTTCGCCCAGCAACTGCTGGACGACGGATTGGCATTCAACGCACACGAGGTTTTGGAGGCGGCCTGGAAGAACGGGCCGGTTGCCGAGCGGATGCTCTGGCAGGGTCTTGCCCAATATGCCGTCGGCCTGACCCACATCCAGCGCGGCAACGCCAAGGGCGCGACTACGCTGCTGCGGCGCGCCTGCGAGCGGCTCGGCGCCTACCCGGCGAATGCCCAGCAGCACGATGTCGATCGTGCGGGCCTGATCTCCTACGCCGAACAGCTGCTCGACGCCGTCGAAGGCGGCGTCCAGCTCACCGACGAACAGCTGCGGCCGAGGCTGCGCCGCACGACCGACTAGGATCGGACAGGTGTCCAGTTCACCAGGTGCAGGCCGCTATGCCCCGAGCCCCTCGGGCGAGCTCCACCTGGGCAATCTGCGCACCGCCATCCTGGCCTGGCTCTACGCCCGCAGCACCGGGCGCGCGTTCCGGATGCGCATCGACGACCTCGACCGCGTCCGCCCGGGCGCGGCACAGCGCCAGCTCGACGACCTCGCCGCCATCGGACTCGACTGGGACGGCCCTGTCCTGCGGCAATCCGACCGGCTCGCGGTCTACGAGTCGACGATCGAGGAACTCACCGCGGCCGGGCGCACTTACGAATGTTTCTGCACCAGACGTGAAATCCAGCAGGCCGCCGCCGCACCGCACGGGCCGATGGGGGCCTACCCCGGCACCTGCCGCACCCTCACCGACGCACAGCGTGCCGCTCGCCGGGCCGAAGGCCGTTCGCCCGCAGTGCGATTGCGCGCCGACGTGACCGACTACGAGATCACCGACCTGCGCCACGGCCGCTACCGAGGCGCCGTCGACGATCTGGTGCTGCGCCGGGGTGACGGCATCCCCGCCTACAACCTCACCGTCGTGGTCGACGACGCCGCCCAGGGGGTGGATCAAGTGGTGCGCGGCGACGACCTGCTGCCGTCCACGCCCCGCCAGGCCTATCTCGCCGGCCTGCTCGGCCTGCCACGGCCCACCTACGCCCATGTTCCGTTGGTACTCAATACCGAAGGCAGAAGACTCGCCAAACGCGATGGGGCGGTGAGCCTTTCCGACCAGATCGCGCTCGGCAACACGCCCGGCGACGTGGTGGCGGCGATCGCCGATTCACTCGGATATGCCGCTCGCACAACGGCAGAGCTCCGCGCGGTTTTCGACCCGGCGCGCATCCCGGAGAAACCATGGATACTCGAGCCTATCGGGTTGTTCCAACCAGACCGATGTCCGTAACGTACGCAACGACCGATCTACTGATCACGACGAGGACGAATTTATGACCAGCGGTGGTTACGACCCCAATCAGTACCCGCAGGGCGGTCAGCCCGGCGGCTACGGCCAGGACCCCTACGGCCAGCAGCAGCCGGGATACGGACAGCAGCAGCAGCCTTACGGTCAGCCGACTCCCGGATACGGCCAGCCGGTGCCCGGTTACGGGCAGGCCGACCCCTACGGTCAGCAGCAGCCCGCCTACGGCCAGCAGCCGTACGGACAGCCGCAGCCCGGTTACGGTGCCGATCCGTACAACCAGCAGGGTTTCGGTGGCGCACAGGCAGGTGACCTCGGTACCCGCCTCGGCGCGAGGGTCATCGACGGTTTCATCATCGGTATTCCGCTGGGAATCCTGAACTTCGTCCTCGGTATGGCACTGATGGACAGCCCGTTCCTCGCAGGCATCATCCTGTGGGTGATCATGGGCATCGCTTACGTGGGCTACAACGTGGGCTTCGAAGTGACGCAGGGCACCACCCTCGGCAAGAAGCTGCTCGGCCTGCGGGTCGTCGCCCCCGGTGGCGCGCCGAAGCTCACCCCGGAGGCCTCGCTCAAGCGCAACATCTTCCTTGCGCCCCTGGCCATCTACTGCCTCGGTGGCCTGGTCACCACCGGCCTTTCCATCTACATCGCGGTCACCATCAACAACGACCCGAACAAGCAGGGCTGGCACGACAAGCTCGCGGGCGGAACCCAGGTCGTCAAGGGCTGATTCAGCTCCGACCTGCGAAAACACCAAGGGGCGCTTCCGGATTCCGGAAGCGCCCCTTGTGTTTGTCCGCGAAAGTCAGTAGGTGGACGAAGAATCCATCCCGCCGACCACGCCGAGGACCACCACGAAAACGATGTAGAGCAGCCAGAGCACCAGGGAGATGGCACCGATCCAGATGCCGGCCTGCGCCATCCCCTTGCCTTCACCCCCGCGTTCCTTGATCTGGTTGATCGCCATCACACCGAGAATGATGCCGACCACCGAACCGACACCGCAGCTGCACAGGCCGATCAGCGACGACACCAGGGCACCGATGGCGAGACCGTTCGTGCCCTGCGGCTGCGGGTACGCACCGTACGGGTTGTAGGCCCCGGCCGCCGGATACCCGCCGTACTGCGGCTGCTGCGGATACTGCGGCGCGGCAGGCTGCTGATAGTTCGGGTACTGCGGCTGCGACGGCGGCTGCTGCTGCGGGTATTGCGGCGCGGACTGCTGCGGATTGGACGGGTAGCTCGAAGGCTGCGACGGCGGGGCGGTCGGGTACTGCGGCACCGAACCCGGCGCGCCGGACTCCGGTGACACGCCGGAACCGCCGTACTGCTTCCACCACTCGTCGGAATCGCCGGGATTCGTCATTGCTACAGACTATGGCATGCGTGGTTGGAGCGCTGGCGCGCTCGAGCGGGGCCCTTCGGGCGCCTGAGGGAGGATGTAACCCGTGACTGATGCAAACTCGCTCGACAAACCCGCCGAATCTGGGCACCCCGCGCCGGAGCATGCGGCATTCGCCCAGGTAGCGCGGGGGTTCTATCCGGTAATCGTCGCCGTGTTCACCGCGACGCTGATCATTTCCAACATCTGCGCCACCAAGGGCGTGGAGTTCTTCTCCGGCAGTTCGGTAGTGCTCGGCCCGCTGCAGATCCTGCCGATCGCCACCGACGGCGCCTTTTTCCTGTTCCCCTTGGCCTACATCCTGGGTGACGTGCTCAGCGAGGTCTACGGCTTCCGCGCCACTCGCCACGCCATCTACACCGGTTTCGCGGCGCTGCTGCTCACCGTCGGCTGCTTCTTCGTCGCCGTCCGGCTGCCTGCCGCCGGTTTCTACGAGAACCAGGAAGCGTTCCGCACCGTCCTCGGTACCACCCCGCAGCTGGTGCTCGCCGGGCTCGCCGGATACTTCGTGGGCCAGTTGCTGAACTCGGCGACGCTGGTGTTCATCAAGGAACGCACCAAGGAGAAGCACCTGTGGGCCCGGCTGATCGGGTCGACCGTGGTCGGCGAGTTCGCCGACACCCTGATCTTCTGCTCGATCGCCGCCCCGGCGATCGGCATCGACACCTGGCAGTCGTTCGTCAACTTCGTGATCGTCGGCTTCATCTGGAAGACGGTGTGCGAGGTGCTCGTCCTCCCCATCACGTACCGCGTCATCGCGATCCTCAAGAAGAAGGAGCCGACCTACGCCCCGGCGAGGGTCGACGCCCTCCACGACTAGGCCGCACGCTGACAGCTGGGCACTTGATCACCACGCTCTGGTGGCGTTCGCCTCTCGGCCGATGCCGCCACCAGAGCGTGGTAATCGAACGACCAGGTCTACTCCCCCGGGGCTTTGATGCGGCCTTGCCACTGGCCGAGGAATTCCTTTTTGAACTCGTCGAAGTAGCCGCCTTCGATGCTCGCGCGGATCCGGTCGACCAGGCGGACGGTGAACCGCTCGTTGTGGATGGTGCACAGCGTCGCCGAGAGCATCTCCTTGGCCTTGAACAGGTGATGCAGGTAGGCGCGGGTGTAGTGCGCGCAGGTGTAGCAGTCGCAGTTCTCGTCGATGGGGGTGAAATCGCGGCGGAAGCGGCTGGTGTTGATGTTGAACCGGCCTTCGTCGACGTAGATCGCCGCATTGCGCGCCACTCGTGAGGGGTTCACGCAGTCGAAGGTGTCGGCGCCGTTCTCGATGGCGACGAACATGTCCTCGGGCTCGCTGATGCCGAGCATGTGCCTCGGCTTGGCCTCGGGCAGCTCGTCGCAGCACCAGCCGACGATGGTGCCGAGGTTGTGTTTCTCCAGCGCACCGCCGATGCCGTAGCCGTCGAATTCTGTTCCGCCACTGCCCCGGATCGATTCGAGTTCACGGCAGGCCTTGCGGCGCAGGTCTTCGTACTGCGCGCCCTGGATCACCGCGAACAGCGCCTGGTACGGCCGGTGCGTGCGGGCGGCGGTGAGCCGTTCGTGTTCGTCGATGCAGCGTTGCGCCCACTCGTGCGTGCGCTGCAGCGACTTCTCCTGGTAGCCACGGGTATTCATCAGGGTGGTGAGTTCGTCGAAGGCGAACATGATGTCGGCGCCGAGCTGGTGCTGGATACCCATCGACACCTCGGGGGTGAACCGGTGCTTCGAGCCGTCGAGGTGGGACCGGAAGGTGACGCCGTCGTCGTCGACGGTGGCGAGGCGCTCCTTGCCTGCCGCGATCACCTGATCGGAGCGCACCCCGACCGCCTCCATCGCGAGCACCTTCTTGAAGCCGACACCCAGCGACATCACCTGGAAGCCACCGCTGTCGGTGAAGGTCGGCCCGTCCCAGTTCATGAACTTACCGAGCCCACCCGCCTCGTCGACGATGTCGGACCCCGGCTGCAGATACAGGTGGTAGGCGTTGGCGAGCAGCGCCTGCGCCCCCAACTCCTTCATCGTCTCCGGCAGCACCGCCTTCACCGACGCCTTGGTCCCCACCGGAATGAAGGCGGGCGTCGCGATCTCCCCGTGCGGCGTGCCGATGACACCGGTACGCCCATGCCGGCCCCCGTCGAGACGGGTACCTACCGTGAAGGAGAATTCGCTGCTGTCGGCCACCCGCCCATGGTGCCAGCCACGCACATCCCGACCTCGAGGAGGGATCGCCGACGAAGTCGGCGGTCGGCGGCCGTCCCGACGATCAGGTGCCGTTGCGTAGGCGACGAAGGAGCAAGCAACGGTGCCTGATCGTCGGGACCGCAGGGGCCGCCGACTCGAGCGCGCCAGCGCTCAATTAGACACAGCCGCGAACTGGGCGTTGTAGAGGCGGTAGTAGGCGCCGCGTTCCTCGAGCAGGCGTTCGTGGTTGCCGTGTTCGACGATGCGGCCCTTCTCCATCACCACGATCAGGTCGGCGTCGCGAATCGTCGAAAGCCGGTGGGCGATGACGAAACTCGTGCGGTCGCGGCGCAGCGCGGCGGTGGCGTGCTGCACGAGCAGTTCGGTGCGGGTGTCGACCGAGCTGGTCGCCTCGTCGAGGATCAGGATCGACGGCTTGGCCAGGAACGCGCGGGCGATGGTGATGAGCTGCTTCTCACCGGCGCTCACCCCGCCGCCTTCCTCGTCGATCACCGTGTCGTAGCCGTCGGGCAGCGAGTGCACGAACCGGTCGACATAGGCGGCGCGGGCGGCGGCGATGATGTCGTGCTCCGAGGCGTTGGGATTGCCGTAGGCGATGTTCTCGCGGATGGTGCCCTGGAACAGCCAGGTGTCCTGCAACACCATGCCGATACGCGAACGCAGGTGATCGCGGGTGATGGTGGTGATGTCGACGTCGTCGATGGAGATGGTGCCCGCGTCGATCTCGTAGAAACGCATCAGCAGGTTCACCAGCGTGGTCTTGCCCGCACCGGTCGGGCCGACGATGGCGATCACATGGCCCGGGTCGGCCACCAGTGAAAGCCGTTCGATCACCGGGGTTTCCGGGTCGTAGCCGAAGGACACCGCGTCGAACTCTACCCGGCCGCGGTCGACCGGGCGCGAGTTCTCCACCAGCGGGTCGGGGCTCTGTTCCTCGGCGTCGAGGATCTCGAAGATCCGCTCGGCCGAGGCCACCCCGGACTGCAGCAGGTTGGCCATGGCGCCGATCTGGGTGAGCGGCTGGCTGAACTGGCGCGAGTACTGGATGAAGGCCTGCACCTCACCGAGCGAGAGATTGCCGGTGGCCACCCGCAGGCCGCCGACCAGCGCGATGAACACGAAGTTCACGTTTCCGAGGAACATGATCGCGGGCATGATCAGGCCGGAGATGAACTGCGCCTTGAAGCTGGCGTTGTAGAGCTTGTCGTTGCGCTCGTCGAACTCCCGGCCCACTTCGCGGCTGCGGCCGAACGCGGTGATGATCTCGTGGCCGGTATAGGCCTCTTCCACCGAGGAGTTCACCTCACCGGTGTATTTCCACTGGTTCACGAAGTGCGGCTTGGACAGTTTGGCGATCTGCGCGGTGACGACGATGGCCGCGGGCACCGTGAGCAGGGCGATCAGCGCCAGCAGCGGCGAGATCCAGAACATCATGATCAGGATGCCGACCACGGTGAACAGCGAGACGAGCAGCTGGCTCATGGTCTGCTGCAGGCTCTGGGAGACATTGTCGACGTCGTTGGTGACGCGGCTGAGCACGTCGCCGCGCGGTGCGGTGTCGAAGTAGCGCAGCGGTAGGCGGTGCAGCTTGTTCTCCACGTCGTCGCGCAGGCGTTTCACCGTGCGGTTGATGACGACATTGAGCAGATACCCCTGCAGCCAGCCGAACACCGCCGCGACCACGTAGAGCACGAGGACCAGCGTGAGCACCCGGCCGACAGCACCGAAATCGATACCGGTGCCGGGGATCACGTTCATGGCCGAGAGCATGTCGGCGCGGGTGTTCTCCCCGCGCTGACGCAGCATCTCGACGGTTTCGTCCTTGCTCAGCCCCGCCGGTAGTTGCTTGCCGACGAACCCGTCGAACACCAGGTTGGTCGCCTTGCCGAGCAACCACGGGCCGAGCGTGTTGAGCACCACCGAGGTGACGACGAGCGCGATGATGACCGCGACGGCGAACTTCTCCGGCGCGAGTCTGCGCAGCAGCCGCTTCAGCGACGGAACGAACGATTTCGGTTTCGTACCCGGGGCGCCGGGGACGGGTCCACCCGGCCTCATCGAGCCTCCTCCACACTGAGCTGGGACTCGACGATCCCGCGGTACTCCGGGCACCGCTGCATCAGCTCGTCATGGGTGCCGAGGCCTGCCATCGCGCCGTCCTCGAGGACGACGATCTGGTCGGCGTCGCGAATGGTCTGGATCCGCTGGGCCACGATGATCACCGACGCGTCGGCGGTCTCGGGTTTGAGCGCCGCGCGCAACCGGGCGTCGGTCGCCACGTCGAGCGCGGAGAACGAATCGTCGAACAGGTAGATGCGCGGCTTGCGCACCAGCGCGCGGGCGATGCACAGGCGCTGACGCTGACCGCCCGATACCGTCGTGCCGCCCTGGGCGACCGGGGTGTCGAGGCCCTGGGGCATCTCGCGCACGAAGTCGGCCGCCTGGGCCACCTCGAGCGCGTGCCAGAGCTCGTCGTCGGTGGCGTCGGGTTTGCCGTAGCGCAGATTGCTCGCGACGGTTCCGGAGAACAGGTACGCCTTCTGCGGCACCAATCCGATTCCGCCGCGCAGTGTTTCGAGGTCGAGGTGCCGTACGTCGGTGCCGCCCACGTACACCGCGCCGTCGGTGACATCGATCAGGCGCGGGATCAGATTGATCAGCGTGGTCTTGCCCGCACCGGTGGAACCGACCACGGCCGTTGTCGTTCCGGGCGCCACCTGGAAGCGGATGGCGCGCAGCACCGGCTTCTCCGCACCGGGGAAGGCGAATTCGGCGAACTGCAGGTCGACGGTCGCCGGATCGCCTGCGAAGGGCTGCGGCAGGCGCGGCGGGCGCACCGAGGACTCGGTCTCGAGCACCGCGCCGATCCGGTCGGCCGAGACCGCCGCGCGCGGGGCCATCATCGCCAGGAACGAGGCCATCATCACGGCCATCAGGATCTGCATGATGTAGGACAGCATCGCGGTGAGCGAGCCGATCTGCATGGTGCCGTCGTCGACGTGGTGCCCGCCGAACCAGATCACCCCGACGGCGGTGACATTGGAGATGAGCATGACGATCGGGAACATCAGCGCCATCAGCTTGCCCACGCGCAGCGAGGCATCGGTGAGCGAGGTGTTGGCCATCCCGAAGCGCCAGATCTCCTGACGTTCCCGCACGAACGCGCGGATCACCCGGATGCCGGTGATCTGCTCGCGCAGCACCCGGTTCACCCCGTCGATGCGTTCCTGCATCTGCCGGAAGCCGGGCACCATCTTCGCCACGACCAGGCCCATGCTCAGCGCCAGTGCGGGCACCGCGATGAGCAGCAGCCACGAGAGCCCGACGTCTTCGCGCACCGCCATGATGATGCCGCCGACGCACATGATCGGTGCCATCACCAGAATCGTCACCGACATCACGATGAGCAGCTGCACCTGCTGGATGTCGTTGGTGGAGCGGGTGATGAGCGAGGGTGCGCCGAACAGGCCGACCTCGCGCGCGGAGAACGTCTCGACCCGGTGCAGCACCGCGCCGCGCATGTCCCGGCCCGCGCCCATCGCCGCCTGCGCACCGAAGTACACCGAGGCCGACGAGGCGATGATCTGCACGCAGCTCACCGCGAGCATCCACAGTCCGGTGGTCCAGATGTAGCCGATATCGCCCCTGGTGATGCCGTTGTCGATGAGGTCGGCATTGAGGCTCGGCAGGTAGAGCATCGCGATGACCGAGACCAGCTGGAGCACGAGGACCCCGGCCAGCTGGGCGCGGTACGGGGCCGTGTAGGTCCGCAGCAGGGTGATCAACATGATGGACGCAGGCTACCGCGTGCGGCGAGGCCGCGTCCCCCGGTTATCCAGGCGTTTCACCAGGCCTGTGGATAAACCCGAGCCTGTGGACAGATCACGCGTCAGCGGGAGTACGTGGCTCGCGCCGGGCCCAGGCGCCAGGATCCGCGATCAGCTCATCCATGAAACCGGGCAGTCGGTCGGCGGCGATATCGGCGATCGACACGTTCTCGAGCACGGCCCGGATGTTCACCCGCAGCGCGATCCACACCCGCTGCAACGGCTCGGCCGCACCGGGGTAGCGCACGTCCTCGGGGCGCTGCCCGCGCACCGAGGCCAGCGGCGATTCCACGCCACGGATCACGTCGGCCACCGAGATCTCCTCGGCGGGCCTGCCGAGGCGGTACCCGCCGTCCGGTCCGCGCCTGCTGCGCACCAGTTCGGCGCGACGCAGCTCGGCGAGCACGGTCTCGAGTACCTTCGGCGGGATCTGCGCCGCGGCGGCGATGGCCTCGGCCTTCACGACCCCGTCGGCCGCGGCGAGCTCGAGCAACGTTCGCACCGCGTAATCGACCCTTGCGGTGATATGCACGGTCTCGAACCTACGCGGTCGCGCCGCCGGCCAGCACGGCGGTCGCCGCGTCGAGCAGCGTCTGCTCGACGAGCGCGTCGGTGGCTCCCGGCGCCAGTTCGGTCGACAGCAGCGCCACGCCGAGCACCTCGATGGCACCGGCCGCGCGCAGCATCGTCTCCGGCGTCGGATTCGGTCCGGACAACCAGGTCCGCAGCTCGCGAGTGGGTTCCATGAGATCCGGGTAGCGGTCGGCGATGGCGTTGACGATGGCGGCGGTGTCGCGCACGCACAGCGCGCCCGCGTCGCGGTGGCGGATCATGCCGCGCAGATAGGTGCGCAGGACGGCGCGGATGCCCTCGCTGTCGTAGGGGACGGCGTCGATATCGGTGACGATGTCGCGCATGTGATCGATGATCGGGTCGATGATCGCCAGCAGCAGATCGAGCTTCGACGCGTAGTGGTAGTACAGCGACGCCTTTGTGATTCCCACCATATCGGCGACTTCGCGCAGGCTCGTCTGTTCGAAGCCTTTCGCGGCGAACAGCCGGAGCGCGGCATCACGAATCGCCTGTTTAGTGCCTCCACCTGCGGTAACGGTGTCGGCGGTGTCCCGGGCAGCCATGTGGCAATCCTCCCATGAATCGGTTGTGATCTATCCGGCGCCCATAAAATTGAGGTTGCCCCTCCGCTTACGCCGTCGGTAGTCTACCTACCGCACGGTAGACAAATCATTCGCGATGTGGAGGCGGGGACACGTGTCCGTATACCTGTACCGATGGGGAAAGTTCGCTTTCCGCCGTAAATGGATAGTGTTGCCGGTCTGGCTACTGCTGTTCGTGCTGCTCGGCGGGCTCGGCGCCACCCTCAGCAAGCCGATGAGCAACGACTTCAGCATGCCCGAGCTGCCCTCGGCTCGCGCCAACGAAATCCTCGACAAGCACTTCCCCGGCATGTCCGAACAGTTCAAGTTCGACGCCGTGGCAGGCACCTACGTGATCGCCGCGCCGGCAGGCCAGCAGCTCACCGACCCGGCCAACCGTGCCGCGATCGACGCGTTCATCGGCAAGCTCGGTGAACTGCCGATCGTCGACAAGACCAAGCCGCTGGCCGACCCGATCGAGATGACCGACAAGATGGGCTGCCTGAGCAACCCTGACCCGTCGACCTGCTCGGGTGCCCCGCTCAACGTGCTCAACGAGTCCGCACCCAAGACCGTCGCCACGCTCACCGTGCCGTTCACCATCAAGAACGTCACCGACGTGACCGACGCCGAGCGCGACGCCGCCTTCGAGGTCGGCGCCGACGCCCGCAACGCGGGCCTGACCGTCGAGCTCAGCGGTTCCATCGCGATGAAGCAGGAACAGCCGAGCGGCAAGTCCGAGCTGATCGGTATGGCCGTCGCCCTGATCGTCATGGTGATCGCCTTCGGCGCCATCGTCGCCGCGGTCGTCCCGATCGTCACCGCCATCGTCGGCCTCGGTGCCGCGACCTCGACGATCATGCTCGGCACCTCCTTCATGGAAGTGCCCGGCTTCACCACCTTCCTGGCCTCGATGATCGGTATCGCGCTGTCGATCGACTACGCGCTGTTCATCGTCTCGCGCTACAAACACGAACTGTCGGTGCGTGATTCGGCCGAGGAAGCCGCCGGTACCGCGCTCGGCACCGCCGGTTCGGCCGTGGTGTTCGCCGGTCTCACCGTCATCATCGCGCTGGGCGCGCTGAGCATCGTCGGCGTGGAGTTCCTGACCTTCATGGGTCTCGGTGGCGCCATCGCCGCCGCGTTCGCGGTGCTCACCGCCGTCACCCTGATGCCCGCGCTGATGGGCGCCTTCGGCAAGTCGCTGTTCAAGCCGAAGCTGCCGCTGGTGGCCCAGCACGATCCCGAGGACGAAAACTCGGTCACCAACGGCCAGCGTTTCGCCCGCCTGATCGGCAAGGCACCGTGGGTCGCCCTGATCCTGTCGGTGGTCGTGCTCGGTGCGCTCGCCGCACCCGCCGCGGGCCTGAACCTCGGCCTGCCCGGCGAGGACAGCCTGCCCAAGACCTCGACCGTGCGTAAGGCCTACGACCTGCGCACCGAGGGCTTCGGTGAGGGCAGCAACGGTGTGCTCATGGTCGTCGCCGACCTGAGCGCCACGCCCGAGGGTCAGCGTGAGGCGGCGCTCGGCGCGCTGCGCGACAAGCTCGCCTCCTACGAGGGCATGGACTACGTCACCGAGCCGCAGTGGAGCGAGGACAAGCAGGGCGCCATGCTCAACGGCGTCCCGGTCTCCGGTCCGAACAACCAGGAAACCAAGGATCTGGTGCAGTCGGCGCGCGGCGCCGAGGCCGAGCTGCAGGCGCAGTACGGCATGCAGTACGGCATCACCGGTACCACCGCGATCTACGCCGATGTCGACCACGCGCTGCTCAGCAAGATCGTGCCGTACCTGGCGATCGTCGCCGGTGCCGCGTTCATCCTGCTGATCCTGGTGTTCCGCTCGATCCTGGTTCCGCTCACCGCGGCCCTCGGGTTCCTGCTGTCGATGGCGGCCACCTTCGGCGCCACCGTGCTGATCTTCCAGGAGGGCACCTTCGGGCTGATCGAGGACCCACAGCCGCTGGTCAGCTTCCTGCCGATCATGTTGATCGGCTTGGTGTTCGGTCTCGCGATGGACTACCAGGTGTTCCTGGTGACCCGCATGCGTGAGGAATTCGTGCACGGCCGTTCGCCGAAGGACGCCATGGTCGCCGGTTACCACCACGGCGCCCGCGTGGTCACCTCGGCCGCGATCATCATGATCTCGGTGTTCGGCTCCTTCATCATGGAAACCGACGTCACCGCGAAGTCGTTCGGTTTCGCGCTGGCCGCCGGTGTCGCCATCGACGCCTTCGTGGTCCGCATGGTGATCGTGCCCGCGCTGCTGGTGATCATGGGCAAGTGGGCCTGGTGGATGCCGAAGTGGCTCGACCGCATCGTTCCCGATATCGACGTCGAGGGCGCCAAGCTCGAGCAGCTGCGCAACTCGGGTACCGAGACGGTGAAGCACCCGGTCGCCGTCGGCTGACCATAGGTTCACCACACGACCCCGCGATCCGCCCCATGGATCGCGGGGTCGTCGCATGTGCGGGCCCGGTTGCTTGATATCGCGGTATCGCGGCACCAGACTCAGGACTAGTTCGACCCGGCTCTACTCCACGCTCTGCATCGAATCACCGAGGAGAAACCCGTGTCCGTCTATCTGTACCGGTGGGGAAAGCTGGCCTTTCGCCGCAAATGGATCGTGCTCCCCGTCTGGTTACTCTGCTTCATGGTGCTCGGCGGACTCGGTGCCCAGCTGCAGAAACCGATGACCGACGACTTCAGCATGCCGAACCTGCCGTCGGAGCGAGCGACCGAAATCCTCGACAAGCACTTCCCCGGTATGTCGGAGGCGTTCGCGTTCGACGCGGTCACCGGCACCTACGTCGTCGGCGCGCCCGCCGGCCAGAAGCTCACCGACCCGCCCAATCGCCAGGCCGTCGCGGCGATGATCGAACGGCTCGAGCAGTTGCCGATCGTCGATCACACCGAACCGATCATCGACCCGATCACGGCCACCGAGGAGATGGGTTGCCTTACCGCGCAACCTGATCCGTCCACCTGCAGTGGCGCGCCGCTCAATGTGCTGAACGAATCGTCGCCCGACACCGTCGCCTACTTCAGCGTGCCGTTCACCATCAAAGAGTTCGCCGACGTGAAACCCGAGGACCGCGAGGCCGCCTACGCCGTCGGCGACGACGCCCGCGCCGCCGGGCTCACGGTGGAGATGAGCGGCAGCCTGCCCATGGAGCAGGAGATGCCGAGCGGCAAGTCCGAGATGATCGGTATGGCCGTCGCGCTGGTGGTGATGATCGTGGCGTTCGGCGCGATCGTCGCGGCCTTCGTGCCGATCATCACCGCCGTCGTCGGCCTCGGCGCCGCGACCTCGCTGATCTTCCTGTCCACCACGGTGCTCGAGATCCCGAGCTTCACGACGTTCCTGGCCTCGATGATCGGTATCGCGCTGTCGATCGACTACGCGCTGTTCATCGTCTCCCGCTACAAACACGAACTGACCGTGCAGGATTCGGCCGAGGAAGCCGCCGGTACCGCGCTCGGCACGGCGGGCTCGGCGGTGGTGTTCGCCGGTCTCACCGTCATCATCGCGCTGGCCGGGCTGGCCATCGTCGGCGTCCGGTTCCTGACGTTCATGGGTCTCGGTGGTGCGGTGGCGGCCGCGTTCGCCGTGCTCACCGCGATCACCCTCATGCCCGCGCTGCTCGGTGCGTTCGGCAAGGCGCTGTTCAAGCCGAAGCTGCCGCTCATCGCCCAGCACGATCCCGAGGACGACAGCGTCGTCACCAACGGCACCCGCGTCGCCCGGGTGATCGCCAAGTTCCCCGCGGTGACGATGATCCTGGCCATCGTGGTGCTCGGTCTGCTCGCCGCGCCCGCGCTGAACCTGAACCTCGGTCTGCCCGGCGAGGACAGCCTGCCCAAGTCGACCACCGTGCGTAAGGCCTACGACCTGCGCACCGAGGGTTTCGGCGAGGGCAGCAACGGTGTGTTGCAGGTGGCCGTCGACCTGGCCGACACGCCCGCCGATCAGCGGCCCGCCGCGTTGAACGCGTTGCGCGACAAGCTCATGTCCTATCCCGACATGGATCTGGTCACCGAACCGCAGATGAGCGCCGACGGTGCGGGCGCCCTCATCAACGGTATTCCCAAGGCCGGTCCCAACGATCAGTCGACCAAGGATCTGGTGCAGTCGGCCCGCGATGCCGAGGCCGCGTTGCACGAGCAGTACCAGATGTCGTACGGCATCACGGGAACCACCGCGATCTACGCCGATATCGACCACGTGTTGCTGAGCAAGATCGTGCCGTACATGGCGATCGTCGCGGGCGCCGCGTTCATCCTGCTGATCCTGGTGTTCCGCTCGATCCTGGTCCCGCTCACGGCCGCGCTCGGATTCCTGTTGTCGATGGCGGCGACGTTCGGTGCGACGGTGCTGGTCTTCCAGGAGGGCAAGCTCGGGCTGATCTCGGACCCGCATCCGCTTGTGAGCTTCCTGCCGATCATGTTGATCGGCTTGGTATTCGGGCTCGCGATGGACTACCAGGTGTTCCTGGTGACCCGCATGCGCGAGGAGTACGTGCACGGCGCCGAGCCGACCGAGGCGGTGGTGAAGGGTTATCACCACGGCGCGCGCGTGGTCACCTCGGCGGCGATCATCATGATCTCGGTGTTCGGTTCGTTCCTGCTCGAATCCGATGTCACCGCGAAGTCGATGGGCTTCGCACTGGCGGCGGGTGTCGCGCTCGACGCGTTCGTCGTGCGCATGGTGCTCATCCCCGCTCTGCTTGTGCTGCTGGGCAAATGGGCGTGGTGGATGCCCGCCTGGCTGGACAAGATCGTTCCGGATATCGACGTGGAAGGTTCCAAGCTGCGCGAGATCCACCGCAACGACCGCGAGATGGCGGCTGCGGAACTGTGAGACCCGGGCCGGGCACTCGTTCGGGTGCCCGGCCTACTTGCTCGGCTGCGGAACCTCGCATTCGGTGACCCGCGGGTTCAGCCCGATGTAGTTCCCCGGTCCCGCCGCCGCCGTGACGGCGATCGTCGCCCAATCCGAGCACTCCCTCGGGAGTTTCGAGAAATAGTGCCGCTGACCTGCGGCGAGCAGCCCTACGGCCACCCACCCGAGCACGATCAGAACCAAGAGCTTCCCCCCGAGCCCGATCCCGGACTTCGCGGGTGGCGGCACACGCCCGCGCATAATCATCGTTCCTTCCCGGATTTCGGTGTAACTCAGTCTATTACGCGAGTACTACACCGCAGGTCGGACGCAGGTGAATAGCCGTCGACAGCTCTCGATCAGCGCGTTGTGGGTTTCGCGGGTTCGCGACGGGCGGCGGCGGGTGGGCACACACCGTGCCTGATGGCGTTCGCGGCGTGAATGCCGAGTGCGAATTCCTTCAATTTCTTCCACATGAATCCATGGTCGCGAGCCGCGAAGGCCACGAGAAGTGGCGTAGATGACGACTATCGCTAAGATTCAGACATGGGTTCGAGCGTGTCGGTTCTGGCCTACGACGGGATGACGGCGTTCGAGGCCGGCATCGTCATCGAGGTGTTCGGCCTCGTGTGGCCCGACATTGATCAGCCCTGGTACGAGCTGAAGATCTGCACCGAAACCTCCGACCCCATCCGGGTGATCGGCGGCGCGACCATGAGCAGCCCCTACGGTCTCGCCGACTTCGCCGCCGCCGACACCGTGGTGGTGCCGAGCGTCGCCGACCCGCGCGCCGCCACCTCACCGGAGCTGATCGAGGCACTGCGGCAGGCACATCGCAACGGGGCACGCATCGTGTCGATCTGCTCGGGGGCTTTCGCACTCGCGGCGGCCGGACTGTTGGACGGTCGCCGGGCCACCACGCACTGGCGATACGCCGACCTGCTGCGCGAGCGGTATCCCGCCGTGGTCGTCGACGCCGAACCGCTCTACACCGACGACGGCGACATCCTCACCAGCGCGGGCTGCGCGGCGGGCCTCGACCTGGCGCTGCACCTGGTGCGCACCGACATGGGCGCGTCCGTCGCGAACGCGGTCGCCCGCAGGCTGGTGATCCAGCCGCACCGCACCGGCGGCCAGGCACAGTACATCGAGTCCCCGATGCCGCCCGCACCCCTCGACGACCCGGTCGGCCGCAGCCTTGCCTGGGCCGCCGAACACATCCACGAGCCGATCGGCGTCGCCGACCTCGCCCGGGTCGCGGGCCTGTCCCAGCGCACCTACCTGCGTCATTTCGTTCGATCCACCGGCACCACCCCGAGCAAATGGCTCACCACTCAACGCATCCAGGCCGCCCTCGCGATGCTCGAAACCAGCGATGCCCCGGTGGAGGAGATCGCCACGGCCGTCGGCTTCGCCACCGCGGTCACCTTCCGCCACCACTTCGCGAAGGCCCTGCACACCTCCCCCTCGGCGTATCGCAACACCTTCCGAACCGAGCAAAGCAAAAGCCCCTCACCTGCCTGAACAGGTAAGGGGCTTGCTGGCGGTGGCGGAGGGATTTGAACCCTCGGACGGGGGTTACCCGTCACACGCTTTCGAGGCGTGCTCCTTAGGCCGCTCGGACACGCCACCGCCGACTACGGTACCGGATAGGGGGCTCGATCACTAAATCGGCTGGTCAGCGCTGGTTGCGGAAGAAGGTGTCGAGGAGGGCGACGCACTCGGATTCGAGGATTCCGGCGCGCACCTGAGGGCGGTGGTTCAGGCGGCGGTCGCGGACCACGTCCCACAGGGAACCGACGGCCCCGGTCTTGGGTTCCCATGCGCCGAAGATCACCTTCTCCACGCGGGCGAGCACCAGCGCACCCGCGCACATCGTGCACGGTTCCAAGGTGACGGCGAGAGTCGCGCCCTCGAGCCGCCAGCCGTCGCCGTGGACAGCGGCGGCCTTTCGCAGGGCGAGGACTTCCGCGTGGGCGGTCGGGTCGCCGAGGGCTTCGCGCGCGTTGGCCGCGCGGGCCAACTCACGGCCGTGTGCATCGAAGACGACGGCGCCGACCGGCACATCGCGCGGGTCGGCGTCAGCGGCGGCCGCGAGGGCGGCGCGCAGCATGTCCTCGTCGGTCACTTGTGCAGTTTGTCCAGCACCGCCGCGTATTCGTCGGCGAAACCGAGGCGTTCGGCGATCAGTTTAAGCTGTTCGTCCGGGTAGAGGTCGGTGTCGGCGAGGATCACGCTGAGTACCGGTTCGGGCAGGCCGAGGTCGGCGAGTACGCCGAGGTCACCCTCTTCCCATGGTTCGATGTCGTCGAGCTCGTCGGGGTCGATGTCGGGGATCTCGACATTGAGTGCGTCGAGGACGTCGGCGGCGATGTCGTAGTCGATCGCGGCGGTCGCGTCGGAGACGAGCAGCCGGGTGCCGCTCGGCGCGGGCCGCAGCACGATGAAGAACTCGTCGTCGACGTCGAGCAGCCCGAACACCGCACCGGAGCTGCGCAATGCCTTCAATTCGGTCTCGGCGGTGGAGAGGTCGACGAGGGCGTCGTGGCTGAGGGGACTGCACCGCCACGTACCTTCTTCGCGGACCACCGCCACGGCGAACCCTTCGACGTCGAAGTCGTCATCCGACGTCGCCCTGTTCGTGCCCGAGCGCTGTGCTGCCATGGACCAAACGGTAGTCTGTCCCGCCCGCAATGATGAACTCGTGTGCCAATCTGTTCCCGTGAGTATCGACGAGCGTGGCGCCGTATGTGTCCTCGGAACGGGTCTGATCGGCGGCTCCGTGCTGCGCGCGGCGGTGGACGCCGGGTACGAGGCCTTCGGGTACAACCGGTCGGCCGACGGCGCGCAGGCCGCCCGCCTCGACGGTTTCGACGTGTCGGGTGACCTGCCCGAGGTGCTGGGCCGGGCCGCTGCCGTCGACGCGCTCGTGGTGCTCGCGGTGCCGATGCCCGCCGTCGCGCCGGTGCTCGCGGAGGTCGCCGCCTATGCGCCGGAATGTGCGCTGACCGATGTGGTCAGCGTGAAGGGGCCGGTGGCCGACGCGGTGCGCAAGCAGGGGCTCGAGGCGCGGTATGTGGGCGGTCACCCGATGGCCGGTACGTCTGAATCAGGCTGGGCGGCAACCGATCCCGAGCTGTTCCGCGGCGCGGTGTGGGCTGTGGGCGTGGATGAGGGCACCCGGGTGGAGCCGTGGTCGCGGGTGGTTCGGCTGGCTTTGGACTGCGGTTCCGTCGTGGTTCCGGTCGTCGCCGAGGAACACGACCAGGCCGTCGCGCGGATCTCGCATCTGCCGCATGTGCTGGCCGAGGCATTGGCCGCGGCCGGAGCGGGCGGGGGTGAGCTGGCGCTCGGGTTGGCGGCCGGTTCATTCCGCGACGGGACCCGGGTAGCCGGTACCGCGCCCGACCTGGTTCGCGCGATCTGTGAACCGAATGCCGGGGCATTGGAACTGGTGCTCGACGAAACCATCGAGGCGCTGATCGCCGCGCGTGACGCTCTTCGCGCCGACGGCACGCTCGGCGAGGTTGTCGAGGCGGGTTACCGGGGGCGGTCGGCGTACGACAGCCGGGCGCAATGGGAGATCACGGGGGTGACGCCCGGCGCCGACGGCTGGCTCGACGTGCTGCGGCGTGCTGGTCAGCGCGGTGGGGTGCTGCGGGCGCTGTAGTCGGTCGCGACCGTTCCGGCCGCCGTGCCCGGTCGATCAGGGCATCGGGCGGTCGGCGCCGACAGGTGGCCGCCTGCGAGGGCGGCCGGTGCCGCGGTTCAGACCCGCTCGGCCAGCCCCGGATAGTCGAGGACGAACCCCTCCGGATCCACCTTCAATGTGGCGCTCGAAACCGGGGAGAGCACGTTGATGCCGTCGGCGGCACTCGAATAGGTGAGTTCGGCCTCCTGCACCAGCAGGTCGGGCAGACGCACGTAGACGACCGGCACCTGCACGTCGCCGACGGCGTTCTGCAGGCAGAACCGGCGGATCGGCAGGGTGTTGAAGAACGGGCTGAGCACCACGTCCACATCGAGGGCGCCGGCGAAGGTCGAGCGCACGTGGGTGCCGCCCGCGTCGACGAGCCAGTAGTTCTCCTCGTCCCGCGACACCGAGGCGTGGCGTTCACCGGCGGCGGTCGTGGTGCGCAGCGACAAACGCCTGGTCGCGCCCGCTTCGTCGGTGACCAGATCGTAGGAGGCGCTGAACGCCGGGTGCTCGTTGCCTGCGCTGCCGATCATCCGGCCCGCGGCCCTGATCCGGTTGCCGTTCACCGTCACCCGGACCGATTCCATCCGGGAGTTGTCGTGGGCTCGCCAGGTGAGCACCGCCGGCCACCGAGAGGCCGGTCTGTTCTCGGTGGGGCCTGCGGCCGGGCCCGGGGCTGGGGTCGTCACCTCTCTACGGTAAGCGACACCGGCCCCGGCGCTGTACAACACGAGCGCATCACACCAGCGAATCCCGCCAGGCGGCGTGCAGTCCGGCGAAGCGGCCCTGGCCTGCGATCAGCTCGGCCGGTGCGCCGTCCTCCACCACACGGCCGCCGTCGAGCACCAGCACCCGGTCGGCAATGGCGACCGTGGACAGCCGATGCGCGATGATGACGGCCGTCCGGTCCCGCAGCAGCGTCTCCAGCGCACGCTGCACCAGGCGCTCACCGGGGATGTCGAGACTCGACGTGGCCTCGTCGAGCACGATCACCACCGGATCGGCGAGGAACACCCTGGCGAAGGCGACGAGCTGACGCTGACCGGCCGATAATCGCCCACCCCTGGTTCGCACGTCGGTGTCGTACCCGTCCGGCAGCGACCCGACGAACTGGTCGAGCCCGACAGCGCGGGCCGCCGCCCGCAGCTCTGCATCGGTGGCCGACGGCCTGCCGAGCCGGATGTTGTCGGCGATCGTGCCGGAGAACAGGTACGCCTCCTGCGTGATCATCACGACGTGCCTGCGCAGCTCGGTGTCGGCCAGTTCGCGCAGGTCGACACCGTCGAGAGTGATGGTGCCGCCGGACGGATCGTAGAAGCGGGTGAGCAGCTTGGCCAGCGTCGACTTGCCGGCCCCTGTGGCACCGACCAGTGCGACGATCTGCCCGGCCGGGATGTCGAGGTCGAATTCGGGCAGCACCGGCGAAGCCGCGTCGTAGCCGAACCACACCTTGTCCATCCGCACCGCACCGGTGGGGTGATCGACCGTCACTGGTTCGACCGGTTCCGCGACCGCCGGTTCCTCCTCGAGCACACCGGAGATCTTCTCCAGTGCCGCCGCGGCCGACTGGTAGGAGTTGAACACCTGGGCCAGCTCGTCCAGCGGGCCGAAGAACTGGTCGAGGTAGAGCAGGTAGGCCGCGAGCACACCGATGGCCAGGTTGCCCTCCATCACCTGCCAGGACCCGACGAGCAGCACGACAACGGTTGTCACCTTGCCGATGAAGTTCGACAGACCGACGTAGTCGCCGACGCCGCGCATCGCGGTGGTCGTCGCCTTCTGGTACGCCGCGTCCTCGACGCCGAGTACTTCCTGGTTGCGGTGTTCGCGCCGGAACGCCTGCACCGCCCGCATGCCGCTCATCGATTCGACGAACTGCACGATCACCCTGGCGATCGCGCCACGGGTCCGCCGGTAACCCGCCCGCTGACGCCGCTGCGCCCACCGGGTGACGAATACCAGGGGCACGAACCCGAGCAGCACGATGGCCGCGAGCATCGGGTCGAGCCAGACGAGCAGGACGGCGATGGTCACCACCGAGAGCAGCGCGCTCGCCGCCTGGTTCAGCGCGCCCTCGAGCAGGTCCTGCAGCGCCTCGATATCGCTGGTGAGCCGGGTGACGACCTTGCCCGAGGTGTACTTCTCGTGGAACGACACACTCAACCGCTGGGTGTGCGCGAAGGTGCGCACCCGCAGGTCGAACAGCACCCGCTGGCTCAGCGTTCCGGCCGCGCGCAGGAAGGCGAAGGTGGTGAGACCCGACAGCACCGTCACCGCGACGAACCCGGCGACGGTCGCGATCAACGGCGTCCAGTTCCCTTGGCGCCCTTGCGCGATCCCGTGGTCGAGCCCGTAGGCGATGAACAGCGGCACCGACACCTTCGCCGCGTTGTCCAGCACGATCAGGACGAAGGTGAGGACGGCCAGCTTGCGGTAGGGCCGGACCAGATCGAGCAGCAGCCTGCGGGAACGGCCGGCGAGCACCACGTTTCCGGTGCCGGTGACGGCGTCGTCCTCCTTGGCGATGCCGCGCCAGTCGGCCGCCTGATCCTGTTGTGGTTCAACCGTTTCGGTGGTCATCACGCACCGCCCATCAGTTCGCGGTAGTGGCGGCTGGTGCGAAGCAGTTTGTCGTGGGTGCCCTCGGCGACGATGTGTCCGTCGGCGAGCAGCGCCACCCGGTCGGCCAGTGCGGCGGTGGACGGGCGGTGCGCCACCAGCAGGGTCGTCGCACCGGAGAGCACCGCGCGCAGCCGATCCTGCACGCGCTCCTCGGTTTCCACGTCCAGCGCGGAGAGCGGGTCGTCGAGCACCATGATCCGGCCCTCGGCGGCATCCGCCGCACCGGTGAGCACCGCCCGGGCCAGCGCGAGCCGTTGCCGCTGCCCGCCGGACAGACTCATGCCCTGCTCACCGATCCTGGTGTCGAGACCCCAGGGCAGCGCGTCGACGAAGTCGGTGGCCTGGGCGATGTCGAGCGCGCGCCGCACGTCGTCGTCGGTGGCGCTCGGGTCGCCGAGGGCCACGTTCTCGCGCACGCTCGCCGAGAACAGCACCGGCTCCTCGAAGGCCACCGTCACCACCCGGCGCAGGTCGGCCAGTCGCAGCGTGGCGATGTCGACGCCGTCGATGGTGATGCGGCCGGCGTTCACGTCGTAGAGGCGTGGGATCAGCTCCAGCAGTGCGGTTTTGCCGCTACCGGTCGCGCCGACGAGCGCGACCGTCTCGCCCGGCCTGATCCGCAGCGAGACATCTTCCAGCACAGCGTTTTCCGGACCACCGTCGGCACGCGGGTAACCGAACCGGACGCCCTCGATCACCAGTTCGCCGCGCACCGGCACGGGCAGGGCGACCGGGTCCGGCGGGTCGGCGATGTCGAGCGGGGTGTCGATGATCTCCCAGTACCGGTCGGCGGCGGTACGCGCCTCGAACAGCTCCGACAGCAGGAAGCCGAGCCAGATCACCGGCCACTGCAGGAACGTTTCCAGCGTGACGGCGGCGACCAGGGTGCCGATGGTCATGGAGCTCTGCGCCACCGCGTATCCGCCGACACCGAGCGACAGCGCGATCGCGATGGTCGGTAGCGCGACCAGCGCCGACCACAGCGTGGCGTCCAGATGCACCTTCGTCAGCTCGGTGCGTTGCAATTCACGCGACAGAGCGGTGAAGCGGGCACCGAAGAACTGGCCACGGCCGAGCGCCTTGAGCACACGCACGCCCTGCGCGGATTCCTGGGCGATGGTCGCCAGGTCTCCCGCCTGGTCCTGGGAGCGGCGCGAGGCCACCTCGAACCGGCGAACGAAACGTGCGCAGTACACGGTGAGCGGCAGGCAGGTCACCGTGAAGATCAGCCCCACCTGCCAATTCAGCACGAACAAGGCGATGAGCCCGACGGGCGCGATCACCGAGTTGACGATGAGGAACGGTCCGGCGAACGCGACGAACCGGCGCAGCGCCGACATGTCGTCGACCGCACGCGAGAGCAGCTGACCGGACTGCCACCCGTCGTGACGGCCGATCGACAACGCCTGCAGCTTCGCGAACAGCTTTGCCCGCATGGTGATTTCGAATGTCGTCGCCGGTTTGGACACCAACCAGCGCCTGCCCCACATGCCGAACGATTCGAGTGCGCCGAGCAGGAACACGAATGCGACCGGCACGAGCAGACCCGCGAAATCGCGGCGCGCGATCGGTCCGTCGATGATGCGAGCGATGACCAGCGGTGTCACCACCGCGGTCGCGGCCATCATGATGGCCAACAGGTTCGCCAGGATCAGCGGAACCCGGTACGGCTTCAGGTAGGGCAGGAACCGGCGCAGCGAGCGCATACCCCCGCGCGCTCGCTGTGTGGGCTGCCCCGAACTGTCGGCCTCCGATTCGGTGACCGCCAGTTCTGATGTGACAGACAAAGACTCCCCCTCGGGTCCGGTTGGATGGGTTGGTTACCGGAACGGACTCCCAGACGATGTTCGCATCGGGGTCCGACAAGTAGGCCCTTCCAGAGTCGCACCGGACCCCCGTTCCCGGCCACCGAATTTTCTGCCGGACGAAAGCATCCACAGGTGTGCACAGCCCCGGCTGCTACGCCCTCTGCCGCTGTTCAGCGGCCCGATACAATGCCGCAGGCGCGAGAAGTGGGTGTTTGCGCGTTCCGACAAGCACAGGAGGACTGTTGACGCGGATGGTCGGGTTGTTCGCCGGGATCGGCGGGCTCGAACTCGGCCTCGGCAGACACGGATGGTCCACCGAGTTGCTGTGTGAGATCGATCCGGGTGCGCAGGGCGTGCTCGCCGCGCGTTTTCCCGAAACACCACTGCACGCCGACATCACCCGGCTGCGTTCGCTGCCAGCGCGCACCGAACTGGTCGCGGCGGGGTTCCCGTGCCAGGACCTCTCGCAGGCCGGGCGCACCGCGGGTATCACCGGTCGCCGTTCCGGGCTGGTCGACGAGGTGTTCCGGCTGGTCCGGCGGCAGCGTGGGCCGCGCTGGCTGCTGATCGAGAACGTGCCGTTCATGCTCCAGCTGGGTCGTGGCGCGGCGATGCGCCACATCACCACCGCCCTGGAGGAACTCGGGTACACCTGGGCCTACCGGGTGGTCGACGGTCGCGCGTTCGGGTTGCCGCAACGGCGCCAGCGCGTGCTGATGCTCGCATCCCGCACCGAGGACCCGCGCCAGGTGCTGTTCGGTGACGACGCGGGCCCGCGCGACTACGGCGACCCCGACCGCGACCCGTGCGGCTTCTACTGGACCGAGGGCGTGCGCGGCCTCGGCTGGGCGGTGAACGCGGTGCCGACCTTGAAGGGCGGTTCCGGGCTCGGCATCGCCAGCCCGCCCGCGGTGCGGCTTCCGGCGGGCGAGATCGTCACCCCCGGCATCATCGATGGGGAACGATTACAGGGTTTCGATGCCGAGTGGACCGCGCCCGCGCTCGACGTACCGGGTGTGCGGCAGGGGCATCGGTGGAAGCTGGTCGGCAACGCGGTGAGTGTGCGGATGGCGAACTGGGTGGGTGAGCGGCTGGCCGCGCCGCTGGAGCCGCTCACCGTCGGTGCGCCGCTGCGGCCGGGCGCACCGTGGCCGAGTGCGGCGTGGGGGCATGCGGGCGTGGTGCATCAGGTGCCGCTGTCGACGTGGCCGGTCCACGAGCCCTACGAGGATCTGAAGAACTTCCTCACCGAACCGCGACTGCTCTCCCCGCGGGCCACGGCCGGATTTCTGCGACGAACGTCCATGGGCAACTTGCGTTTTCCGCCCGGATTCCTCGACGACGTGCGCGACCATCTCGATCGCATGGGTGGCTGGGCGGCATGACGGGGAGGCGGGACCACGGAGCCGATGCTCCGCGGTCGGCACCCGTCACCGACGCGGCGACCAGCGCGCGGATGTCACGCCAGCGCCGTGCCGACACCGCTCCCGAACTCGCCTTACGACGCGAGCTGCACCGCGCGGGCCTGCGCTATTTCGTCGACCGAGCACCGATCAAGGGCCAGCGCCGACGCGCCGATGTGGTGTTCCCACGCCGTCGCGTCGCCGTGTATGTCGACGGCTGCTTCTGGCATCGGTGTCCCGAACACGCGACCGATCCGAAGAACAATGCCGAGTGGTGGGCGCAGAAACTGGCGGGCAATGTGGCACGCGATCGCGCCACCGATGCCGCGTTGATCGAGGCGGGCTGGCGGGTGGTTCGGGTGTGGGAACACGAGGACCCGCGGGTCGTCGCCCAGCAGATCGTCGCGTTGGTTCGCGGAACTGGCTGACCGGGGTTCGGCCCTCGTCCGAGAATGCCCGGTGACCGGGCGCGCTTGGTCAGCGGCGGCGGGGCGAGCGGTCGGCGCGGACGCGGACCAGGGAACGGGGTGCGTTGGCGGCGGCGTAGCCGGATACCACCATCGCCAGGATCGTGGCGAAGCCGGCCAGTGCGATCACGTAGCTCATCTGAGACCTTCCGGTTGGTGACATCGCCCAGCTTGCCCGCCCAACCTGACAACAACCTGTGCGCCCTGTGATGAAACCGCATGTGACCCGGTCACACACCCCGTTCGCCCCGCCTACTTCACGGTGATCTTCACCGTATGACCTCCCACCTTCGCGGGCAGCTTCGTCGTGTCGACCACCAGCACCTCACCGGTGTCCTGTAATCCGTTGGCCAGCGTCTTGGGCTTCAAGCCGAACGGTGGTTGCTCGCCGGTGCTCGCGGCGAGACCGAAGTCGCTGTCATTGGCGATGTAGACGGTCTTGCCGCCGTCGAGCGAGGCGATGCCCTCGATCTTGTCGTGGCCGAAGAACCTGCCCTTGTCGTCGAGTGCGGTGACCAGGGCCGCCAGGTCGAGGTTGCTCTTCTTCTCCACCGGTGTGATGCCCGATTTCTTCAGTGCGGCAATCGCATCGGTGGTCGGGACGGTGCCGATCAGGGTTTCGATCGCCTTGCCGTCGACCAGCAGGCCGCCCTGCTCGGCGTCGTACCGAGCGCCCGCGAGGGTGGAGTGGGGACCGACGTCGGTGGCGCCCGCGATGTCGATCGTCCAGATCTTCTTGTTCGCCTCGGGCGCCAGGTTCCCGTCACGTTCGGCGACCAGGAAGGTCGTCGCGCTCAGCGCCGTGATCTCGGAAACGGCGACCTTGTTCTGCTTCGGGTTCTCCAGCGGGTACAGGAATTCCTTCTGCGCCTTGGTTTTCAGATCGACGGTGACGATCCGCGCGAACGGAACTTCCTTGGCCGAGCCGTCGAGGCCGGGCGTCTTCAGCGCGCTCTGCACCATGCCGACCAGCGTGCTGCCGTCCGGGGTGATGGTGAGCCCTTCCATGCCCTGGTTGGGGCTGCGCAGCGCGATCTCCTTCGGCAGCCCGCTGCCGGGTGCGAGCCGTTCGATCTCGGTGCCGTCGGCGGCGAAGTGCACCAGGAACGGTCCGTACTCGTCCGATACCCAGAACGTGCCGTCGGCAAGGGCGACAAGTCCTTCCGGGTCGAGGCCGTGATCCGTGGCCGGCAGCACCGTGCCTGCCAGATCCTTGATCGTCTCGCCGGTACTTGCCGCCGAGTCGACCTGTCCGTTGAACGGGACGCCCGCCCGGTTGCGCAGCTCGATGCTCGACTGCAGCACGGCCTTGCTGCCGACCAGCTTGAACTTGCCGATCTTCGGAACGAACGTCGGTGTGGGCGAGAGCTTCTCGTTCTTTCCCGGACCGTCGACATTGGGGCCACGGTCGGTGAGACCGTAGAACTCGTCGGTGGTGCCCGGCACCGGTGTCCACGCCGACCCGAAACCGCTGCCCTGCACCGTGGTGCCGCCGAATTCGCCGAGCACCGGGATGTCGGTGGTGTACAGCCGGACCGCGTCGCTGGTGGTCACGGTGAACTGGTCGAGCCCGGTGTAACCGGCGCTCGGTGTGTACACGTAGGACCCGTCGGTCTTGCGGGTGAGGTTGCCGTGCTCGGGCTCCATGCTCACGCCGAGCACCGCGTCCCCGCCCACGCTCGCCACGAGTTCGTCCAGCGAGATCACCAACGACTGGTCCTTCGTGGCGGTGAAGTCGGGATCGGAGCCGGGTGTCGAGCAGGCCGCAGTGACGGCCGCGGCACACAGCGCGGCCGTGAGCGGGAAGAGACGAAGTGCTGGTCGTGCGTTCATCCGCCTTGCGTACCGCGCGCAACCGACCAGCAGACGACCGGGAAATGAATTGTCCTCCCGCAACCGGTGGCCCATTCTGGCCACCATGACAACAACACGGCTCAACATTTCCTCTGCCTCCGACTTCGAGGATGTCGTCGGGTATTCGCGTGCCGTGCGGGTGGGCGACCATGTGCTGGTCAGCGGCACCACGGCGGCGCTGCCCGGTGGGGGCGCTGTCGGTGGCGACGATATCGGCGCCCAGACCCGCGAGATCCTCGCGCGGATCGCCACCGCACTCGACCAGGCGGGCGCGAGTGTGCACGATGTGGTGCGGACCAGGATGTTCGTCACTGATATCTCCCGTTGGCCGGAGGTCGCGGCCGCGCACGCCGAGGTGTTCGGCGATATCCGGCCCGCGGCGTCGATGTACGAGGTCACCGCGTTGATCGCGCCCGGGCTGCTGGTGGAGATCGAAGCCGATGCGATCGTCGCCGGCTGATCGTCGCATCACGGGCACTTCGCACCCTGGGCGTCGACGGCGAAAAGTGCACAGTTATCCACAGGTTTCGAGTTATCCACAGGCGGGGTCGAGGGCGTCGTGAACTCCGGTGCCGCGCGCGTCGAACTACTACCCTCGATCTCGTGACCAGCGAAATGGCAACGCCCACCGACCTGTTGGCTCAGGTCTCCGCCTCCACCGCGCGTCTCGAGGCCTCGATCGGCGCGCTCGGCGAATCGGCTCTGGCCGAGCCGTCCCAGCTGCCCGGCTGGACCCGCGGCCATGTCGTCGCCCACTTGTCCCGCAATGCGGACAGCTTGCTGAACCTGCTGCTGTGGGCGCACACCGGCATCGAGATCCCGCAGTATCCGAGCGTGGCGGTGCGCGACGCCGACATCGAAACCGGTGCGGGCCGCGCACCCGACGTGCAGCGGGCCGACTTCGCCGCGTCGGCCCATCGCTGGCAGGCCTTGGCCACCACCATGTCCGCCGCCGACTGGGCGGCCGAGGTCCGCAACCGCCAGGGCGGCACCCTCACCGCCGACATCGTACCGTGGATGCGTCTGCGCGAAACCGAGATCCACCACGTCGACCTCGGCGTCGGCTACTCCCCCGCCGACTGGCCGAAGGAATTCGTCGCCCGCCTGCTCCCCGAAACCGTCGCCGACCTGTCGGCCAAGGTCCACCCCGAAGCCACCCCGACCTTCGACATCCAAGCCACCGACACCGACTTCATCGCCACCATCGGCCCCGACCGCCCCCACCACACCGTCC
>NZ_JACBIU010000036.1:0-46306 GCF_013839555.1 Nocardia sp. GTS18
GATCTGCGCATGCTCGGGCTGCCGTCGTCGATCCCGATCCCGCCCGGCGGCGCGGGGATTCCGGGCGGGATCGGGATCGACGACGGCAGCCCGAGCATGCGCAGATCCGACAGGTGCAGGTCGGGCAGGTCGAGGCCGGTGAGATCGCGCAGCGGGATCGTGATGTCGGGGACCGACGTGAGCGCGACCTCCGACAGCTCCGGCTGCACCGCCGCGAACTGGGAATTGTTCGCGCTGCGGTAATCGGTCGAATCGCTGAGCGCGAACGCGCCGATCGGCGCGGCGACCGCGAGGGTCGTGACCACCGGTAGCACGTAGGAACGTTTCGGCTTTCGGTATCGCACGTGCCTCTCCAATCAGGGTCGAGCAGTGTCATCCCTAGCGGCAGATCACCGGCAAGTGATGCTTGCTTCCTCTTGCCTCACACACCACACTAGTTAACATACGTCACACATCTAAACCTCAACTCGAGAGTTATGTGATTGCTCGAATGTAGCCCTCGGAACCCGCTCGGTGCGGACGACATGCCGACGCGAGCTCCGCCGGTAGAACCCCCGAACCGTGGGAGCGCAGGATGAGAGCGGATACCTCGATCGCCCGCAAGACCCGTCGCGGCACCCGCCGCCGAGCGGTTCCGATACTCGCGACGCCACCACTTCCGGTGCTGGTTGGCGGTACGGCGCTCGTGCTCACCGGGGCACTCGGGCTGTGGCAACTGCTGCCGGACGTCGAGCCGACAGTCGGGGCCGGGCACGGTCGCGGCATGAGTCAGGTCGGCGCCTTCGACAACGCTCGCGCGGGCTGGAACGCCGAGGAGATCCTCGGCCACTACTACCCCGGGGCGGAACTCGGCCAAATCGGAGCAACCACCATCGGCGTACGCCTGCAAGCCCAGGACGACGCCACCCTCGACACCTATGCCGCCGCGGGCGCGCAGGTCGCGGGCCGGATGATCGGACCCGGCGAAGCCGCCCACCTCACCCCCATGCCCGATGGTGGCGCCAGCGTGGTGGTGACCGCGGGCTGCGACGGAGAAGTGTTGTGGCAGAGCGCAACCGACGACCCGTACGTCTACCCGATCGGTGCCGGACCCGGCCGCCCCGCCGACGAACATCTCACTCTCTGCGGCGGCACCGCCTATCGCGGCGCGCTCGGCGTCGCACTGGAGAACGGCTCGTACCGGACCGTGAACCAGGTCGATATCGAGGACTATCTCGCCGGCGTCCTGCCCGCCGAAATGCAGGCCAACTGGGCCGATCAGGGCGCGTTCGAAGCGCTGCGCGCACAGGCCATCGCCGCCCGCTCCTACGCCCTCGCCGAAGACCGCTACCCGTACGCGCAGACCTGCGACACCACCGACTGCCAGGTCTACCCGGGCACAGTCAAGGAAGACGCGCGAACCACCGACGCCGTCGCCGCCACCGTCGGCACGGTGCTGCTGCGCGACGGCCTGATCCTGCGCTCGGAGTACTCCGCCGCTCCCGACGGCGGCCGACCCGCCGACATCGAAACCTTCGCCGTCGGCCCGGCCCCCGGCGACCTCGTCGAATCCCTGCCCATCCCAGCACTTCCCGAGCTCCCCGCCGATCCCGGCCCGACCATCGAAGCACTCGCGGGGGAGTCGGTGATCGACACCGAATACCGCCGCCTCGGTGGTCCCGGCAGTTCGATCGGTGCCCCCATCGGCCCGGAGATGCTGCTGCCCCAACGCGCGGGCACCTACCGCCTGTACACCAACGGCGTCATCGTGGCGACGAAAACCCTCGGCGCCCAAGTGGTCGACTTCTCCACCCTGCTCCAGTTGGTGCCCGAGGTCGGTGACCAGGTTCCCGGGTCAGCCGGATCACGACCGAAACCCGGTGGGGCGCAGGGTGACCCACTTGTCGAGGGCGCACCCCAGCTGCCCGACCTCGCCGATGTCGGTCCGGCGCCCGACCCGAACGCCGCGCCTGACCCGAACGCCGCGACAGACCCGGGCGCCGCAACAGGTCCGGGTGCTGCGACAGGCCCAGGCGTCAGCACCGATCCGAATGCTGCGGCCACACCGGACGCGAGCGGGACCGACGCCGCCCCCGGGCCGGAGATGAGCAGCGGGGTCGACCCGAACTTCGCGCCGGAACAGATCCTCGAGCCGGACCCGGGTGCCGTCCCGCCACCGCTGCAGCCGAACGCGGTCCCCACCGAATAGCGCACGCCAGGCGTCCACACGACGTGCGTCCAGGTCGCGGCGAGGGTGCTATCCCCGTCCGACGGCTCGGGCACCAGTTGAATGTTTGATCACCACGCTCTGGTGGCGGCATCGGCCGAGTAGCTCCCGCCGCCAGAGCGTGGTGATCGTGTGTCCAGATTCGTTGCGTATGGGGCGAGCGCCGGTCGGGGCGCCGAAGTGGTATTTCCCCTGCTCAGGGCCCGTCAGCTGATCGACGTGTCGCCCAGGCCGATCGACAGCGTGCGCAGCAGGTCGACGAGGTTGTCGCGGTCTTCGGGGGTGAGGCAGGCGAGTAGGCGTTGCTCGTTGGCTACGTGGAGGGGCAGGAGACAGTCGACCAGTTCGGTGCCCTTGTCGGTGAGCTGGACGAAGATCGAGCGGCGGTCGTCGGCGCAGGGGACGCGGCGGACCAGGTCTTTCGCGGCGAGTCGGTCGATGCGATTGGTGATCGCGCCGGAGGTGACCATGGCGGCACGGTTGAGCGCGCCCGCGGTGAGGCCCTGGGTGCCGCCGGAGCGGCGCAGGGTGGCGAGCACGTCGAATTCCCAGCGTTCCAGGTCGTGCTGGGCGAAGAACGTGCGCAGTTCCTGATCGAAGAGGCGGCCGAGGCGGGTGATGCGGCCGATCACCGCCATCGGCGACACGTCGACGTCGGGGCGTTCGCGATTCCAGTGTTCGACGATCGAGTCCACGGCATCGGACATGCGAGCTCCTCTCTCCGTTGAATATCTCAACATTCATCTACTTGACGCTGAGGCATCGCCAGGAGTAGATATTTCAACGTTGAGATTATCAATCAGGAGCGAACATGACGACCGCAACCCACGGCGACGCCCGCACCCTCGCGCTCACCGCACTCACCCCCATCGCCTGGGGCTCCACCTACGCCGTCACCACCGAATTCCTCCCGCCCGACCGGCCGCTGTTCACCGCCCTCATGCGGGCGCTCCCCGTGGGTCTCGTCCTGCTCGCCATCACCCGCACCCTCCCGCGCGGCATCTGGATCGGCCGCGCAGCCGTGCTCGGCACGCTCAACATGGGCGTCTTCTTCCCTCTGCTGTTTCTCGCCGCCTACCGGCTCCCCGGCGGTGTAGCGGGCGTGCTCGCCGCGATCGCACCCATGTTCGCGCTCGGTTTCGCCGCCGTCCTGCTGGCCGAAACCCCCACTCGCCGTAAGGTTCTCGCCGGTCTGATCGGAGTCTTCGGGGTCGGCCTCGTCGTCCTGCGCGGCACTGTCGAGCTCGACACCGTCGGCGTACTCGCGGGCCTCGCAGCCGCTGCCTCCCTGGGCGCGGGCACGGTGCTCGCCAAGAAATGGGGCCACCCGACCGGCGTCGGCCCACTCACCGTCACCGGCTGGCAGCTCACCGCGGCGGGCCTGCTCATCGCCCCGCTGGCCCTGTTCGTGGAAGGCGCCCCGCCCGCCCTCGACGCCGAAGCCGTCGGCGGTTACCTCTACATCGGCGTCATCGGCACGGCGCTGGCCTACTGGCTGTGGTTCCGCGGCATCGCCCGGGTGTCGGCCACCTCGGTCTCGTTCCTCGGCCTGCTCAGCCCCGTCACCGCGGCGGTGATCGGCTGGATCGCGCTGAGTGAGGCGCTGGCCCCACTACAGGTCCTCGGCCTCGTCATCGCCTTGGCCGGCACCGTCCTCGGGCAGATCCCGGCAAAGACCGGGCCCGCTGCGAGTGTGCCGCGGGAACCGGTCGTCGCGGGTCGATAGATCCATCTGCGGGATCTGCGACGTCAGCCGCGCATCGCCTGCATCAACTGGTCCTCGGTGAGGGCCGGAACCGGCAGGGGGTGCGCGGCTTTCGCGCGCAGACCGTCCAGGATGAGGGCGAGATTGCGGCGCCAGAGGTCGGGGGCGACGTGCGCGGTCGCGGCGACAACACTGGTGTGGGACCAGGTGATGAAGGCGATGTCCTCGAGTATCCAGTCCGCGCGCAGCGCACCGGCTTCCTGTGCGCGGGTCACGATCCGGCGCATCAGGTCGTGCCCGTGCGCCCTGGCCCGCTCCAGCGCCGGGCTCGGCGGAGCGCGCAGGGCCAGTTCGCCGAGGATGCGGTCGTTCGCGTGCAGCGCGCAGATGTTCTCGACCAGGAAGACGAACGATTCCCACGGATCGTCGATGTCCAGCGCCTCCTCGGCGATGCGGGTGCCCGCACCGAGCCGGTCGTCGACGGCGGCGGCGATCAGGTCGTCGCGGGTGGGAAAGCGGTTGTAGAGGGTGCCGATCGCGACACCGGCCCGCGTGGCGATGTCCTTGAGCGGCGCGTCGAGCCCGCGTTCCTCGAAGAGTTCGCGGGCCGCGGCGACCAGGGCGTCGCGATTGCGCTTGGCGTCGCTGCGCAACGGCTTGTCCTCGGGCATTCGCCGATCCTACAAATCGACCCGCCGAAATATCTTGAGCCCTGGTTCAAGTTGATGCTAGTTTGCCGATAACTTGAACCAACGCTCAACTTAGTGAGGTAGTCGGATGAGCACACTCGCGATCTTCGGATATGGACCAGGCCTCGGCGCCGGAACGGCACAGGCATTCGGGCGCAACGGCTTTCGGGTCGCGGCTGTCGGGCGAGACCCCGACGCGGCCGCCGAGCGAGTGGCGGGGTTGCGTGCGGCCGGTATCGCCGCCGAGCCCTTCACCGCCGACATCACCGATCCTGCCCAGCTGACCGAGGTGATCACGCGGGTCGAGGAGAAGCTGGGGCCGATCGAAGTAGCGGTGCACGCGGCCGCCGCCGGGATATCGGTGCGCAGCGCGTCGACCCGCGAGGTCGACCGGGCCGCGCTGGAGCTGCCGTTCGCGCTCAAGGTGTACTCGTCGATCCAGCTCAGCCGCGAACTCCTGCCCGGCATGCTCGGTCGCGGGCGCGGCGCGCTCCTGTTCTCCTCCGGCGCGTCCGAGGCGAACCTACAGCCCTACCTGGCCAATATGGGAGTAGCGCTCGGCGCGCAGCGGGCCTATGTCCGGCAGTTGGCCGCCGAACTCGACGGCACCGGCGTCTACGCCGGACTGCTCGCCATCGGCTCGCTCATCGAGAACAGTGCGGTGCAGCACGAGGTCGACGCGCATCCTGAGCTGATCCCCGCCGGGATGGTGCTGCCGCGCATCGGCAACGCCGAACTCGGCGCCGAGTACTGGCGGATGTACACCGAACGCGACACCGTCGAGGTCGAGATCGGGTTCTGACTTTTAGAGGTTGACCTTGACGTAGCGTCAACTTGCAGACTGGTCTCATCGACGGGAAAGGAGCTGGTCATGGCGGGTGAATGGTCCATTCAGGACCTCGCGAAAGCCGCGGGCACCACCAGCCGCACGCTGCGCCACTACGGGCAGCTCGGGCTGCTGGAGCCGAGCCGGATCGGCGCCAACGGCTACCGCTACTACGACCAGAACTCCCTGGTCCGCCTGCAGCGCATTCTGCTGCTGCGCGAACTCGGGCTCGGCCTTCCGGTGATCGCCGAGGTTCTCGCCGGTGAACAGAACACCACCGACGCGCTGCGCACCCACCTGGAACTGCTTCGGCAGCAACAGGATCGGATCGCCCGGCAGATCGACTCGGTGTCGACCACATTGCACAAGACGGAAAGAGGTGAACCGCTCATGGCCGCAGAGGTTTTCGACGGTTTCGACCACACCCAGTACAAGGAAGAAGTCACCCAGCGCTGGGGCAAGGAGGCCTACGAGAGCGGCGACCGCTGGTGGCGTTCGCTGAGCGAAGACGGTAAGCAGCAGTTCCTGCAGACCCAGCTCGACATCGCGGCCGACTTCGGAAAGGCCCACGCCGCAGGTCTTCCCGTGGAAGGCGACACGGTGCAGGCCATCGTCGAACGTCACCGTGCCTGGCTCGGTGACGGGACTCAGGGCCGGCCGGTGACCAACGAATATCTCGTCGGTCTCGGCGAGATGTACGTCGCCGATCCGCGTTTCCGGAAGAACTACGACGTGCACGGCGAGAACACGGCCGAGTACATCCGGGATGCGTTCCGCGCGTACGCCGCCGCGCATCCGGCGTAGGGGTTGGCCGGCGCGCGCCGGGATGTGGCGGGGCCGCGCTCGGGTGGATATCGCCCGGGCGCGGCCTTGGGTGCGGATGTTGCGGGGTGGGGTAGCCGACTCTTTTTGGATTGCGCCGGGCCGCTACGCCGCTTCGCGGCGGACCCTCCTCGGGGTCGGGTCGTGCGGGGTTGGGAGTGCGGTCATGGCGGACTGCTGGTGAAGCCGTTCGCATGGTGGATCACGGTAGGCCGCTACACGCCACACTCCACGGCATCCTCCCGCCTGACCGCTATGGCGTTCCACGTCGTACGGAACTACTCGGCTGAGCCACCTACCGCACTCCAACCCCGCCCCTTCCCGACCTCGAGGAGGGAACGCCGCGAAGCGGCGCAGCGGCCCCTCAGGGGCCGCGCTCGAGCGCGCCAGCGCTCCAAAAATACAGCCCAATACCTTTGTGGTGCACAAAACACCGAGGTAGTTCCGTACAGCTGGGACCGCAACCCAAGCACACCCCGGCGCAGATCACGCAAGCCCCGTATAACTGACTCCGAACGACGACAAGTAGCGGGGACAGTGTGGAGCAGGTGCGGCCGGAGGGGCCTTCGCGCGCGGTGACCGCGCTGATCGCGGGTTGGCTGGGGGTACTGGTCGGCGTGGCGGGGATCGTCGTCGGGGTGGCGACCGCGGTATTGCGGACGCTCGGGCGTCAGATCGATCTCGACTATGTGGGCGCGGGGATCGTCGGCGGGCTCGGCGTGGTGTACCTGCTCGGCGCGGTGCTGTTGCTGCGGCGCCGGATGCTCGGTAGGCGAGTGCTGCTCACGATGGCGGCGGTGATGGCGGGGGCGACGGGGCTGGTCGTGGTGTTGAACGGGGCGAGTCACGGCTGGCGGTTCGGGCCGCTGGACTGCTGGCTCGGGCTCAATGTGGTGATCGTGGCGTTCAGCGTGATCGAGCCGACGCGACGCTGGACCGCGACGCGATAGCGGCGGACGGGATACGGTCGGACCATGCTCGAGCAGGAGAAGACAACGACTCTCGGTGACGTGACGGCCGTCGTCGCCGTGGCCCTCGGCGCGCTCGCCGCCGTGGCGAATCTGCTCGGCGCGGCGTACGTGCTGCGCACCTTCTTCGGCGACCCGGAGCTGCTCGACGATTCGCTCGTCCTCTTCAGCACTCTCGGCGCGCTGGCCGCCGCGTTCGCCTTCGGCTACGGCGCGCTGCTGCTCGCCCGCCGCGACGACACCGGCCGCTGGGTGCTGATCGTCGCCGCCGCAGCGCAACTCGGCCTCGGGCTGCTGGCCCTGCTCGCCACGCTCATCGGCTACGACTCCGGGTACGGCATCCACTGGTTCGCCGACCAATCGGTACTGCGTTCGATCTTCGTCGGTCTCGGTGGGGTGCCGGGAGCGGTGACGGCGATCGTCAACCACAACTGGACGGCCGCCGCCACCGCGACCGGGCTCGGCGCGATCGTGCTGCTCATGGCACTCCTGCCGTGGACGGCGGCCTACACGCGCGCACGCCCGAAAGGCCTTGTCGGACCGGTCGTATAGTTTCAGCTGGTCAGCACCAGGGCACACAGCTCATCAGGAGGGGGAACGATGGGGTATCCGCACGGCCCACAGGGCTACGACCCGTACGCGGCACAGGGTTACGCACAACCGGGTTACGCTCCCGACCCCTACGCCCAGCCCTACGGTGCCCAGCCGTATGCCGAATACGGTTACGGCGCACCTGCTTACGGCCAGTACCCGCCGGGCTACGGACAACCACGCCCCGGCGGGGGAACGGCGATCACCGCTGCTGTCATCTCACTGCTGCTGTCGCTGATCGCCCTCGGCGGACTCGGAATCGCCGCGGCCTTCATCTTCGCCACCGAGCCGACCAGCGCCACCGACGAAGCGGGCCGGTCCGAGGTGACCATCGGCCTCGCCATCGCCGCCGTCCCAAGCCTGCTGTGGTTCCTCGGCTCCATCCTGCTGTTCCGTCGCAAGACCGCGGGCCGCGTGCTCCTGATCCTGCTGTCCGTCCTCGCCCTGGGTGGTACCTGGATCTCGGTCGCCATGTCGGTGAGTCAGGTCCCGTCATCGGAGATCGCCCCCGGGCTCCTGGGCGCGGCGGTGATCTCGTTCTTCCCGCTGCTGATCCTCATCCTGGCCGCGGCACCGTCGACGGGCCGCTGGATCCGCGCCGGTCGACCGACCGCATATCCCCACTACTGACACCTGACTCCGCCTCGGAACAGCGACTCACACCCGACGGTGCCGTACGCATCGGCATCGATCCGGTCCTGTCCGGGTAGTGGCTGATAAAAGCGCAGGTCAGGAGTCGGTCATGGACTCCGCCGGGACAATCCGGCGTCTTCCGATACGCTGGGCACCCGTGACCGCCGCATCGTCCTCGGGTAACTCCGTCAACGCAGATTCCGCCAGCCAGGCAAACCAGTACGACCTGATCGTGGTCGGGTCCGGCTTCTTCGGCCTGACCGTGGCCGAGCGGGCCGCGAACGTGCTGGGTAAGCGGGTGCTGGTGATCGACCGCCGCTACCACCTGGGTGGCAACGCCTACTCCGAGCCCGATCCGGAAACCGGAATCGAGATTCACAAGTACGGCGCGCACCTGTTCCACACCTCGAACAAGAAGGTGTGGGACTACGTCACCCAGTTCACCGAGTTCACCGGCTACCAGCATCGCGTGTTCGGCCTGCACAAGGGCCAGGCGTACCCGCTGCCGATGGGGCTCGGGCTGATCTCGCAGTTCTTCGGCCGCTACTTCACGCCGGAGGAAGCTCGCAAGCTCATCGCCGAGCAGGCCGCCGAGGTGAAGTCCGCCGACGCGCAGAACCTCGAGGAGAAGGCGATCTCGCTGATCGGCCGGCCCCTCTACGAGGCGTTCATCCGCGACTACACCGCCAAGCAGTGGCAGACCGACCCGAAGGAACTGCCCGCGGGCAACATCACCCGCCTGCCGGTGCGCTACACCTTCGACAACCGCTACTTCAACGACACCTACGAGGGCCTGCCCAAGGAGGGGTACACGAAGTGGCTGGAGAACATGGCCGCCTCCGACCTCATCGACGTGCGCCTGAACACGGACTGGTTCGACGTGCGGGACGAGGTCCGCGCCGCCAATCCCGACGCGCCCGTGGTCTACACCGGTCCGCTGGACCTGTACTTCGACTACGCCGAAGGTGAATTGGGTTGGCGCACCATTGATTTCGAGACCGAAGTGCTCGAGATCGGCGACTTCCAGGGAACCTCGGTGATGAACTACAACGACGCCGACGCGCCGTTCACCCGCATCATCGAGCCGCGCCACTTCCACCCGGAGCGCGACTACCCGACCGACAAGACGGTCATCATGCGCGAGTTCTCGCGCTTCGCCCAGACCGGCGACGAACCGTACTACCCGATCAACACCCCGGAGGACCGCGCCAAGCTGCTCGCCTACCGCGAGCGCGCCAAGCGCGAAACCGCCGAGCGCAAGGTGCTTTTCGGTGGCCGCCTCGGCACCTACCAGTACCTGGACATGCACATGGCGATCGGTTCGGCGCTGAGCATGTTCGAGAACGTGCTCCGTCCGCACCTCGAGTCGGGTGCGCCCCTGGTGGACGAGGCATGAGCGCGCAACCGATGCTCGAAGACGTGACCACCGAGACGCGCGCCAAGGCCCTGCTGCAGCGCGTGATCCTGCCGCGCCCGGGTGAGCCGCTGGACGTGCGGACCCTCTACCTGGAGGAATCCACCACCAACGCCCGCCGCGCGCACGCGACCAGCCGCACCGCGCTGTCGATCGGCGCGGAGTCGGAGGTGTCGTTCTGCACCTACTTCAACGCGCTGCCCGCCAGCTACTGGCGTCGGTGGAGCGTGCTGAAGTCGGTGGTGCTTCGCCTGGAACTGGCCGGGCACGGTCGCGTCGACGTGTACCGCTCCAAGGCGGACGGTTCGCGAATCCACGTGCAGGGCAAGGAGTTCGCCGTTCCGCAGGGTGCGGATTCGGTGTCGGTGGAGTTCGAGACCGACCTGGGCCCGTTCGAGGACGGCGGCTGGATCTGGTTCGACATCACCACCGACACGGCGGTCACCCTGCTCGCGGGTGGTTGGTACGCACCGCAGGAGGCGCCGGGCACCGGCAGCATCGCCGTCGGCATGCCCACCTTCAACCGGCCGACCGACCTGGTCAAGACCCTGGCCGCCCTCGGCTCGGACCCGCTGGTGCTCGGCAATGTCGCCGCGGTGATCGTGGCCGACCAGGGCAACCGCAAGGTCGTCGACGAGCCCGGCTTCACCGAGGCCGCCGCGACGCTGGGCGACCGGCTCAGCATCCACGACCAGCCCAACCTCGGCGGGTCCGGCGGCTACAGCCGCGTCATGTACGAGGCGCTGAAGACCGACGCCGAGTTCATCGTCTACATGGACGACGACATCGAGATCGAGCCCGACTCGATCCTGCGCGCCCTGGCGTTCTCCCGGTTCGCCAAGTCGCCGCTGCTGGTCGGCGGGCAGATGCTGAACCTGCAGGAACGCTCGCACCTGCACAGCATGGGTGAGGTCGTCGATCGCGGGATCTTCATGTGGTCCTCGGCGCCGAATGTCGAGTACGACCACGACTTCTCGAAGTATCCGCTCAAGGATCGCGACAACTCCAAGCTGCTGCACCGGCGCATCGACGTCGACTTCAACGGCTGGTGGACCTGCGTGATCCCGCGCAAGGTCGCCGAGCAGATCGGGCAGCCGCTGCCGCTGTTCCTCAAGTGGGACGACGTCGAATACGGTCTGCGCGCTCGCGACGCGGGGTACTCCACGGTCACCCTCCCCGGTGCCGCCGTGTGGCACATGGCCTGGTCCGACAAGGACGACGCCATCGACTGGCAGGCCTACTTCCACCTGCGCAACCGCCTGGTCGTCGCCTCGCTGCACCTGCCGGGCGACGGCAAGCCGATGATCCTGAACACGGTCAAGGCCACCCTCAAGCACCTGCTGTGCCTCGAGTACTCCACGGTCGCCATCCAGAACGAGGCGATCCGCGACTTCCTCGCCGGGCCGGAGGGTCTGTTCGACCTGCTGCCGAGCGCGCTGGGCAAGATCCACGCGATGCGCAAGGAATTCCCGGACGCCGTGGTGGTTCCGTCCTCGACCGAACTGCCGCTGGCCAGTCGCCACGGTGTCGGTGCCGTCGGCGAACCGGGCAACCCCATCGCCAAGGTGGCGCGCCTGGCCAAGGGTGTGGTGCACAACTTCCGCAAGGCCGACCCGGCCGCCCACGAGACACCGCAGCTCAACGTGCCGACGCTGGACGCGCGCTGGTTCCTGCTCTCGCAGGTCGACGGCGTGACCGTGACGACCGCCGACGGCCGTGGCGTGGTGTACCGCAAGCGCGACCCGCGCAAGGCGGCGGAGTTGCTCAAGGAAGCTCTGCGCCTGCGCAAGGAGCTCACCGCCCGCTTCCCGGAGATGCAGCAGCGCTACCGGGCCGCGCACGCCGAGCTGACAAGCACGGCGGCGTGGGAGAAGACCTTCGGCCTGAACGGAACAAGCAAGTGAACGCGATCAACCCGGAACTGGAACTCCTCGACGAGGGCTGCGGCGGCGACTGCGCGTGCAGTGGCGAGTACGTGGAGGTGCCCGTCGAGGTCGCGATCCTCAACGCCGTGCAGGGCACCATCGGCACCAACCCGGCCGTCGTGTCGGCCGCGCGGGCGATGTCGCACTTCGGTGAGCACGCGCTCGGCTGGGTCGGCATCGCGGCGGCGGGCTGGCTGGTCGACAAACCGCGCCGCCGTCAGTGGGCGGGCGTGGCCGTCGGCGCGGTCGGCGCGCACGCCGCGTCGATCGTCATCAAGCGCATCGTCCGCCGCCCGCGCCCGAACGATCCGTCGGTGCAGGTCAATGTGTCGACGCCGAGCAAGCTGAGCTTCCCGTCCTCGCACGCCACCTCCACAACGGCGGCGGCGGTGTTGCTCGGCAGGCTCACCGGGCTACCCTTGCCTGCGGTGCTCGTGCCACCGATGCTGTTGTCCCGGGTCTTGCTCGGGGTGCATTACCCTTCCGATGTGCTCGCCGGTTCCGCACTGGGGGCCGCGTCGGCCGCCGCCGTGCTCGCCGCCGAAAAGAGACGCCGCCCGTGACCGCTACCGAAAGAACTCTGGCTGAGATGAGCGAAGAACCGTCCGCCGCCGTCCTGGACGAGGCTGCTGTGAAGGGCCCGCCGAAGACCCTGGCCGGCGGGCTCGTCAAGGCCGTTCGCCCACGTCAGTGGGTCAAGAACGTGCTCGTGCTCGCCGCGCCGCTCGCCGCGGGCCCCGAAGCCGTCAGCGACCTGGGGATCCTCGCGCACGTGGCGATCGCGTTCGTCGTGTTCTGCATGGCGGCCTCGGGCATCTACCTGGTCAACGACTCCCTCGACGTCGAGGCCGACCGCGCCCACCCGACGAAGCGGTTCCGGCCGATCGCGGCGGGCGTCGTTCCTGTCAACCTGGCTTACGCGCTGGCCGCCGTGCTGCTGGTCGGTTCGATCGCCGGTTCGTTCCTCGCGTCCTGGCATCTCGCCGTGGTGATGGCCGTGTACATCGGCATCCAGCTGGCGTACTGCCTGGGGCTCAAGCACCAGGCCGTGCTCGACATCTGCATCGTGTCCTCGGGCTTCCTGCTGCGCGCCATCGCCGGTGGTGCGGCCGCGGATATCGAACTGTCGCAATGGTTCCTGCTGATCATGGCGTTCGGTTCGCTGTTCATGGCGGCGGGCAAGCGCTACGCCGAGTTGCAGATCGCGCTCGACACGGGCGCCAAGATCCGCAAGTCGCTGCAGTACTACACCCCGACCTACCTGCGCTTCGTCTGGACGCTCGCGGCCACCGCGCTCGTGGTGTTCTACGGACTGTGGGCGTTCCAGCAGGGTGAGGCCCGTGACACCCAGTGGTACGCGATCTCGATGGTGCCGTTTACCATCGCAGTCCTGCGTTACGCGGTCGACGTCGATGGTGGCGAGGCCGGTGAACCCGAAGAGATCGCGCTGGGGGACCGCATCCTGCAGTTCCTCGCTATTGCCTGGATCGGAGCGGTAGGTGTCGCTGTCTATCTCACCTGACGAGATCGTGGTAGCGGAGCGGGAATCATCTGAAGACGAACGGCTGGGCAGCGCCGAACAGGTGCGCCCGGCCGCGCGTTTCGCAGCCGCGTCCCGGGCCACATTCGTCGGTGGGGTCGTGCTCACCGCCGCGCTGTTCGCGATCGGTGCCTGGCAACGGCGCTGGATTGCCGACGACGGGCTCATCGTCCTTCGCACAGTGCGCAACCTGCTCGCGGGCAACGGCCCGGTCTTCAACATGGACGAGCGGGTCGAAACCAATACCAGCACCGCCTGGACCTACATCGTCTGGTTCTTCAGCTGGGTCACCCAGGCCAGGCTCGAATACGTGGTGCTCGGTGTCGCCCTGGTCGTCTCGGTGCTCGCGATGGTGTTCGCCATGCTCGGCACCGCGCGGCTGTGGGGCGGAAGCACCGGTCAGCTGCTGATCCCGGCGGGTGTGCTCGTCTACATCGCGCTGCCGCCCGCCCGCGACTACGCCACCTCCGGGCTGGAGAGCGGCCTGGTGATCTGCTGGGTCGGGCTGCTGTGGTGGCTGATGATCCGGTGGAGCCAAGCCGCCGTCGTGCGGGTTCCCGGCCTGCTCGGGCTGGTGTTCCTTGCCGGGCTCGCACCCCTTGTCCGGCCCGAGGCCACCCTGATCGGGGTGCTCGCGCTCGGCATGATCTTCCTCGCGCCGATGCCGCAGTTCCGGTTCGGGCCCGTGGTGCTGCGCGCGTTGATCGTTCTCGTCGCCGGGCTGGTCCCGGTCGCCTACCAGATCTGGCGCATGGGCTACTACGGCCTGCCCTATCCCAACACCGCCGTCGCCAAGGACGCGGGCGGTGCCAAGTGGGGGCAGGGCCTGAAGTACCTGGCCGATCTGGTCGGGCCCTACTACCTGTGGATCCCGCTGCTGGTGCTGCTGGTCGCGGGCGTGCTCGCCGCCATGGCGCACGGGTTCCGGGTGAAGCCCACCTGGTCGATCGCCGCGATTCGCGCGTGGTTCCGTTCGCCGAGCGCGGTCGTGGTGATGGTGCTGGTCAGCGGTGTGCTGCTCACCGTGTACGCGGTACGCGTGGGCGGTGACTTCATGCACGGCCGGATGCTGCTCACCCAGCTGTTCCTGCTGCTGCTGCCGGTGGCCGTCGTCCCCATCCCGGTGCGGGCGTTCGCGGCCAGGGACTGGTCGTTCGCGGTGCTGCTCGTCGCGCTGCTCGGCACGGCGGGCTGGTCGCTGTACGCGGCGAGCACCACCGCCATCACCACCGGAACCAAGATCTCCGCCTCGGGCATCGTCGACGAGCGCGTGTACTACGTGCTCAACACCGGTCACGACCACCCGATCCGCGCCGAGGACTACCTCGACTACCCGCGCATGCGGGCCATGGTCAACGACATCGCGAACAACCCCAACGGCGGCCTGCTGCTGAACTCGCCGTCGTTCACCTTCTGGTACCTCGACCCGCCGCCGCAGCCCATCCCCGAAGGCGGCGCCGGGCACACCGTGTACTTCCTCAACCTCGGCATGACCAGCATGAACGTGCCGCTGAGCGTGCGCGTGATCGACCCGATGGGCCTGGCCTACCCGCTGGCCGCGCATTCGGACCGGCTCGTCGACGGCCGCATCGGCCACGACAAGAGCCTGTACCCCGACTGGGTGGTCGTCGATTCGGGCATGGTCGACATCCATCCGTGGATGCCGTGGTTCATGGACGAGAAGTGGGTGACCCAGGCACGCACCGCCATGTCGTGCCCCGAAACGCAGGCCCTGATGATCTCCGTGCGCGACCCGCTCACCCTCGATCGGTTCAAGCACAACCTCCGCAATGCGATGACCTTCGCGAAGTACCGCATCGACCGCGTCCCGAAGTACGAGATCCAGCGGTGTGGGTTGGTCAATCCCTACCCCGAGCCACAGCGCTGAATCGATCACATAATTACTTTTTGGTAACGCCAGGCTATCGATGTAGCGATAGGGTCAACGAGGAAATTCCGTCGGCGCACTGGTGTGCCGGATGTCAGTCGGCGGTCATTGCAACCGCGGTTCCGCGTGAACCGCATGAGGAAAGGCCCAACACAGAATGCGTGGCGGACGTCTGAGAACCAGGGGAGCCGGCTGGCTCAAGCGGTCGGTGCTGGTTTCGCTGGCGATCGTGCTGCCGCTCGGGGCGTCGGTGGCAGGTCCCACCGGCACCGCGACGGCGGCATTCGATCCCAGTGGTTTCGATTTCTGGGTCGACTCCGAAATGGGCCCGATCAAGTCGCGGATCTTCCGTGCGGCCGACGGCAACACCAACCGGGTCGTGTACGCGCTCGACGGCATGCGGGCCCAGGACGACCTCAGCGGCTGGGAGAAGGACACCAACGTCGCCCGCGCGCTGATGGACGCCAACATCAACGTCGTGATGCCCGTCGGCGGCCAGTCCAGCTTCTACGCCGACTGGAACGCGCCGAGCAACTTCTTCGGCCTCGACGCCGGTTCGGGCGGTAGCTCCACCGGTTCGGCGGCCACCGGCTCGTCGATGACCGGTTCGTCGATCGCTCCGGCCCAGGTGGCGGGCAAGAAGAACACTTACAAGTGGGAAACCTTCCTGACCACGCATCTGCGTAACGCGCTGTCGAGCAGGCTCGGTTTCAACCCCAACAACAACGGTGTCTTCGGTCTGTCGATGGGTGGCTCGGCCGCCCTGACCCTGGCCGCCTACCACCCCGACCAGTTCAGCTACGCCGGTTCGTTCTCCGGCTACCTGAACATCTCCGCGCCGGGCATGCGTGAGGCGATGCGCACCGCCATGATCTCCGCGGGCGCCTTCAACATCGACGCGATGGCGCCGCCGTGGGGCCCGCAGTGGCTGCGGATGGACCCGTTCGTCTTCGCCCCGCGCCTGGTCGCCAACGGCACCCGCGTCTGGGTCTCGGCCGCCAGCGGTATCCCCGGTGCCGGCGATGTGTCCAACCCGATGGAAATCGTGCAGGGCGTTCCGCTCGAGCTGCTCGCGATGGTGAACAGCCGCGCGTTCCAGGTCCGCATGGCGACCCTCGGCGGCGGCAACGCCACCTTCGACTTCCCGATCACCGGCGTGCACAACTGGCGCAACTGGGAAGCGGAAGTCCACCGCATGATCCCCGACCTTTCGGCCAATATCGGCTGAGTCGGCTGGTTTCACGCGAAACCGCCCGGGTGCATTCGCACCCGGGCGGTTTTGTGCTTTCGCGTCACGATCCGAGGCAGAGAGGGTGACGAATCATGTGCGACAGATCACCGAGAGTTGTGTTGCGGGTCACTTTCCAGCAACATGTAAGCGTTCGTGAAGCGTTTGATACTCAGTGAGCATGCGTCGAGGTTGAATCGTCCGTTTTGCCCTGGTTCGATCACATTTCGGCGCCCGATGAGGAATCCGACTGCGTAGCTCGGGGTTTGCGCTATCGGTCTGCCGAGAAAGGTCTAGTCGAATGCGAACACTGCGCCGCGAGCGTGGACCCGTGAAGACCGCCACCCGCGGATCGTGGGTGCGGCGATGGGCCGCGGGCGTATCCATGGCTCTGCTCGTCCCGCTCGCCACGGCCGTCGGTGGCACCGCCGCGCCGGCCGCCGCGGGCTTCAACCCGGCCGCGTTCGACTTCTGGGTCGATTCCGGCATGGGCCCGGTGAAGACGCGCATTCTGCGCGCGGCCAACGGCAACACCAATCGAGTGGTCTATGTCCTCGACGGTATGCGCGCCCCCGAGCATCTCAACGGCTGGGAAATCGAGACCGATATCCCCAACGCGCTCGCACGGGCCGATATCAACGTGGTGATGCCGGTCGGTGGAATGTCGAGTTTCTACGCCGACTGGAATTCCCCGAGCAGCTTCTTCGGTGTGCCCGGCAACGGTCCCGCCACCGGTTCCGGCGCGATCGACGCGTTCGCCGGCGGACCGGGCAAGAGCTACCGGTACCAATGGGAAACCTTCCTCACCAGGGAACTGCCCAACGCGCTCGGCGACCGGCTCGGCTTCAGCCGCACCCGCAACGGCGTGTTCGGCCTGTCGATGGGCGGTTCGGCGGCGCTCACTCTCGCCGCCTACCACCCCGACCAGTTCTCCTTCGCGGGCGCCTACTCCGGTTACCTGAACATCTCCGCGCCCGGTATGCGTGAGGCCATCCGCCTCGGCATGATCGACGCGGGCGGCTACAACGTGGACTCCATGGCCCCGCCGTGGGGCCCACAGTGGCTCCGGATGGACCCGTTCGTGTTCGCCCCCAACCTGGTCCGCAACAACACCCGCCTGTGGATAGCGGCGGGCTCAGGCTTGCCGACCAGTTCCGACGGACCGAACATCAACACCGTCAACGGAATGGCGCTGGAAGCGCTGGCACTGGCGAACACTCGCGCCTTCGAAGTCCGCATGGCCACCCTCGGCGCGCGCAACGTCACCTACTCTTTCCCGCCCTTCGGCATCCACGCCTGGAACACCTGGAACGACGAGGCCCTGCGCATGATCCCGGACCTGTCGAACAATATCGGCTGACAAAACATGAACCGGCGCCGAACATTTCGGCGCCGGTTTCGTGTGTCCGGACAACAACGGGTTTTCGGCCGCCTCGCACCCGAAGGGCGAGACGTAACGCCGCAGGCGCAGTATCGCCCTTCGGGTGCGAGGCCCTCAGGGCCGAGAACCCCAGCGGCGCCAGCCGCCAATATCCCTGCCCTTGCAGTTAATTCGCCGGTCGAATATCCTCCAGCGAGCGTAAGTGTGACCAGATCGTTGTTTCATCTCTTCTGACGACCGGACTGTCGGGATCCGGTTGTCGACACCGACGTGTCTGGCATGCCATAACAGCAGAAAGAGAGCGGAATTCACATGCGTTTCGGCAAGGCCGTCGCGCCGAAGGGTGACCAGCCGGGTACATCCCGGGGCACAGCACCTCGTGGTTGGCGTAATCGAATTCTAGCTGTCGGCGCAGCAGCCCTCGTGCTGCCGATCGCCGCGGGTGCGGCGGCCCCGACTGCGTTCGCCGCGCCGGTTCCGGGTGTCGCACTGCGTGCGCCCGCGGGTGGCTACGAAGAACTGATGGTCCCGTCGAAGATGGGTCCGGTGAAGGTCCAGGTTCAGTGGGCCCGCAACGGCGGCAATGCCGCGTTGTACCTGCTCGACGGTCTGCGCGCCCGCGACGACCGCAACGCCTGGTCCTTCGAGACCAACGCGATGCAGCAGTTCGCCAACGACAACGTCACCCTGGTGATGCCGGTCGGTGGCCAGTCCAGCTGGTACGCCGACTGGACCGCCGCGTCCAACACCAACGGTCAGAAGACCACCTACAAGTGGGAAACCTTCCTCACCGAAGAGCTCCCCGCCTTCCTCGAGGGCTACGGCGTTTCCCGCCACAACAACGCGGTGCTCGGCCTGTCGATGTCGGGTCCGGCCGCGCTGCGGCTGGCCGCCCTGCACCGCGACCAGTTCAAGCACGCTTCCTCGCTGTCGGGCCCGCTGAACTGGGGTGCCCCCGGCATGCGTGAGGCGATCCGCGTGATGATGCTCGACGCGGGCCGCTTCAACGTCGACTCCATGGCCGCTCCGTGGAGCCCGGCGTGGCTGCGGATGGACCCGATGGTGTTCGCGCCGGAGCTGCGTGGTCTGCCGATGTTCATCTCCTCGGCCAACGGCCTGCCCGGTCAGCACGATCGTCCGGCCGGTCTGGGCGGGGTGTACAACACCGCCAACGCGATGGGCATCGAGGCCATCTCGTTCGTGAGCACCCTGGCGTTCCAGCGTCGTCTGGCCAGCCTCGGTATCCCGGCCACCTTCGACTTCCCGGCCAGCGGTACCCACTCGTGGAAGTACTGGGAAGACCAGCTGTGGAAGGCTCGCCCGCAGATCCTCGGCGCGCTCGGTGCCTGAGTAGTTTCCGCACAGCAACGCTGAGAAGACCGGCTCACCCGCAGGGTGGGCCGGTCTTTTTGCTGTGCGGGCGCTTCGCGTGTCTTCCCCGGTTATCGGCCGGTACTGCGGTACAACGTGACGGAGGCTGTGTCCCAGGGTGGGGATAGGAGGTCGCGCGTGTTGCAGAAACATCGTCTCCGGGCGCCGATTCGGCGGATCCTCGGAATCGCGGCCATGACCGCCGCCCTGCTCGGTCCCGCGCTCACCGTTCCCACGCCCGCGCAGGCCGCGGTGGCGTCGGTGCAACGGGTGGAGTGGCTGACGGACCGACGAGTGGCCCTGACGGTCTTCTCACCCGCCATGAACACCCCCATCCAGGTGCAGATGCTGCTGGCCCGCGACTGGCACGCCCGGCCCGACGCCGCGTTCCCGATGATGCTGATGCTCGACGGCCTGCGCGCCCAGGACGACGAGAACGGCTGGACCAAAGACGCCGACGCCGAAGGCTTCTACGCCGACAAGAACGTGAACGTGGTGCTGCCGGTGGGCGGTCAGTCCAGCTTCTACTCCGATTGGCTCGAGCCCAACAACGGCCATGTGTACAAGTGGGAGACCTTCCTCACCAAGGAACTTCCGCCGGTGCTCGAACGTGATTGGCGCACAACGGATGTGCGTGGCGTCCAGGGGCTTTCGATGGGTGGCACGGCCGCGATGAACCTGGCGGGCCGCAATCCCGGCCTGATGAAGTACGTGGCCTCGTACTCGGGCCTGCTCACCACCACGACGCTCGGTATGCCGCAGGCGATCGAATTCGCGGTGCGCGACGCGGGCGGGTTCGAGTCCTCGGCCATGTGGGGTCCGCCCGGCAGCCCGGAGTGGGCGGCCCACGACCCGTACCTGCTCGCCGAGAAGCTCAAAGGCGTGAGCATGTATGTCTCGAGCGGCAGCGGGCTGGCGGGCAGCCATGATCAGGCGGGCGAGATCCCGCTGCTGAGCGAGAACTGGGCGGGTACCGGGCTGGAGATCCTCTCGCGCCTGTCGACGCAGAACTTCGTGACCAAGCTGGAGAAGCTCGCGATCCCGGTGCAGGCGAATTACCGTCCGGCGGGCACACATTCGTGGCCGTACTGGGATTTCGAGATGCGTCAGTCGTGGCCGCAAGCCGCGGCCGCACTCGGCACCGAGCCCGGCGGGGCGCAGTGCACGGCGGGCGGGGCGATCGGTTCGGTTGTGCAGGTGGCGAATTGGCTCGGCGGGTGCGTCACGGGGGAGTACGCGGCGGGCGCCGGAGTGGTGCAGGACTTCATGAACGGCCGGGTGTTCCATTCGGCCGCGACCGGCACCCACGCCGTCGGCGGCCGGATCGGTGGCACCTACGCCGGAATCGGCGGTGCCGCTTCGCCGTTGGGCCTGCCGACCGGCGACGAGCACGGCCTGCCCGACGGGCGCGGCCGCATGCAGACCTTCGAGGGCGGCTCGATCTACTGGTCGCCGCAGACCGGCGCGCAGGTGGTGCGCGGCGCATTCCTCGAGGAATGGGGCAGGCAGGGCTTCGAGGGTGGACCCGCGGGCTACCCGTTGGCCGCCGAGGCGCGCACGCCGAGCCGCGACGGTGCGGTGCAGGCCTTCGAACACGGCACCATGTTCCACAGCGCCGCCACCGGCGCGCACCGCGTGGAGGGTTTCATCCTCGACAGGTATGCCCAGCTCGGATTCGAGAACAGCCCGCTCGGGTTCCCGGTGTCGGGTGAGTTGCCGCTGAAGGACTTCGGCCGGGCCACCCGGTTCGAGGGCGGCACCATCTACTGGAGCCCGCTCTCGGGTGCCTTCGTGGTGCGACCGGGCCCGCTGGCCGACGCCTGGGCCGCACAGGGCTTCGAGAACGGTCGTCTGGGGTATCCGGTGAGCGACGAGTTCACCGTTCCGGGTGGTGTGCAGCAGAACTTTCAGACCGGGTTCATCGTGGTGCGGGACGGCAGATCCGAAGTGCACGGTGTGTGAGCTCGGGCTGAGAACTCGCTGAGGTTCGTGCCGGGGCGCCCGGACCACCCGTGTGTCCGGCTAGCCTTGGCAGCGACCGCTCCCCTGACTAACGATCGAGGAAAGACATCTTCATGCATCGGATCCCTGGCAAGGTAGCCGGATCGGTCGCGGCCCTCGCGGCCGTCGCCCTGCTGTCCGCCTGCGGCGACAACGACTCGACCGCCTCGCAGACACCGACCCTGTCGTCGAGTGCGAGCGCCGCCGCGTCGGCGACCACGCAGGCTCCCGCCACCTCGGCGGCCGAGGACACCACCTCGGCGGCGCCGGAGTCCGAGACCTCGGCTCCCGAGCAGCCGCAGGTCGCGCCGACCGTCGAGGAGACCCCGGCCACCGGCAAGGACAAGGCGTTCCTCGACGAGCTCGGCAAGAACGGCATCCATCCGGCCGACCAGACCAGCGCGATCACCGCCGCCACCTACATCTGCTCGGCGAAGAGCACCGGCGCCAGTGACGCCGACATCGCCACCTTCGTCGCCGCGATGGCGGGCACCGACGCCGCGTTCGACCCGGCCAAGATGGACGTCAACAAGGCCGCCGAGATCTACATCGCGGCCGCGAACTCCACCTACTGCTGATGAATCCCCGACCGACGCGACGTACCCGCAGGCTCTGGCCTGCGGGGTGTCTGACGGTACTCGCGCTGCTCGTCCTGGCGATCATCGTCATCGTGCTGCTGTGGTACCTGCTCGCGGGCCGGTTGCGTGAGCCGGGGCCGACGCCGCCCGGGCCCCCGCCACCGACGTCGCAGTCGGCGGACTGTCCCGATGTGATGTTGCTGTCGATTCCCGGTACCTGGGAGTCGGCCAGCAACGACGACCCGTACAACCCGACGGCCAACCCGATCTCGCTGATGCTCAGCATCTCCAACCCGCTGCGCGCCCAGTTCCCGGACAACCGGCTCGAGGTGTACACCGTGCCCTACGTGGCACAGTTCTCGAACCCCATCGCCATCCCGCCCGACGGTCAGGCCTCCTACAACAACAGCCGCACCGAGGGCACCGCGCGGGCCACCGACATCCTGGCTCAGCGTCACCAGCAGTGCCCGCTCACCACCTACGTGATCGCCGGATTCTCCCAGGGCGCGGTGATCGCCGGTGACGTGGCCGCCCAGATCGGCGCGGGCAACGGCCCGATCCCCGCCGACCGGGTACTCGGCGTCACCGTGATCGCCGACGGCCGCCGCACCGCGAACACCGGCCCCGGCCAGCCGACCGAGATCGGCGACCCGCCGCCCGCGGGCGAGGGTGCCGAAGTCGCGTTGCGGGGGGTGAACGTGCCGGGCATCACGATGACCGGCCCGCGTGAGGGTGGTTTCGGCGAGCTGGCACCGAAGGTGTTCTCCATCTGCGCCCCCGGCGACATGATCTGCGACGCGCCACGCGAGGCCCTCAATCCGGTGAACGCGCTGGGCAGTCTCGCGGCGCTGATCCGGTCGGCCGGCAACCCGGTGCACGCCCTCTACGCGAGCAATACCGTCGACGGACAGGGCACCACCGCCACCCAGTGGACGGTGAACTGGGCGAGCGAACTCATCCAGAACGCCCCCCATCCACCGCATTCCTGAGTTTCGCAAGACGAGGTTGTCACAGTCACAGGGGCGCCATGTTTGGCGTGGTTCATGCCTCGCTGTGACATCCGCAGTACTGTTCGCTCGCACGCTGTAAAGTGCGCTGGTGATTGCGCCCGAACACACCGGAGAGCCAGGAGCGAAGAGTTCATGACCGAAGCTGGGGCACCCGTCGGTGAGTTGACCGCGCTGGGTACGCCGCTGCGTCCGTTCCGTTTCGCCGCGGCGGGCGAGGGCAACAAGCAGGAGGGTGGCGCGCGCAAGTTCGTCCAGACGGCACAGGAAGCCGAGGAGATGGGTTACGACACGTTCGTCGTGCCCGATCACCTGGGTGACCAGATCGGCCCGATCGCCGCGCTGGGCGCACTCACGCAGGCCACGAGCAAGATCCGGCTGGGCACCTCGGTGCTGGCCAACGGATTCCGCCATCCAGTCGTGCTCGCCAAGGACCTGGCGACCATCGACGTGCTGTCCAAGGGCAGGCTGGAAGTCGGCGTCGGCGCGGGCTGGATCAAGGAAGAGTTCGAGAACGCGGGCATCCCGTACGAGCGTCCGGGCGTGCGCCTGGAGAAGCTCGACGAGTCGCTGACCATTCTCGACACGCTGCTGCGCGGCCAGGAATGCAACTTCGAGGGCAAGCACTACCAGGTGCGCGGCATCAAGGGCACGCCGCGCCCGAGGCAGGGCCCGCGTCCGCCGCTGTGTACCGGTGGTGGCGGCCCGAAGATGCTCGCCCTGGCGGCCAAGCACGCCGACATCGTCTCGGTGGTGCCGCAGACGACCAAGAACGGCAAGGGCCTGCTCTCGGGCATCACGCTCGAGAAGACGATCGAGAAGGTCAACATCGTCAAGGCCGCTGCCGGTGACCGGTTCGCCGACATCGAACTGAACTGGGCCATCACCGCCATCGTCATCACCGACGACCGGGAGAAGACCGCCGAGATGGCGCTGCGCGCGATCGATCGCGGCCTGCACCCGGACCTCGAGGTCGACGTGGAACTATCGGTGGAAGATATTCTGAACTCGCCCTACGTCGCGATCGGTACGTTCGAGGAAATCGCCGAACAGATCAAGCGTGTGCGCGAACTCACGTCGATGTCGTATGTGGGCATCTTTCCCACCCAGATGGACGCGTTCGCGCCTGTCATTCCGCTGCTGCGGGAGGACTGAGCGGGGGTTCTCTGTAACATGACTCTGGTTTGAGAACATCTAGCCGATAGCGGTCTACCGCGCAGACCGCTCGAAAATCCGCAGGTTGTCAGGATGCACGCTCCGGCGTGCTCCGGGGGCCGGTGGCGATAGCGAGTCGTGGCCGCACCGGCGTCAACGTCGAAATGCGTTGGACGAATTCACCGGTGACTCGGCCTCGGAGGAGAAGAAGGAATGGAAGAGACTTTCGACGACTACCTGGACGAGACCGGGAACATCGTTATTCCCGAGGGTCGGACCCTGGTCGATCACGTCGAGAAGCACACCCGTAACGATGCGAACACGCTCGCGTACCGCTACATCGACTATTCGCGGGAACGCGACGGCGAGGTGCACGAGCTGACCTGGCAGGAGTTCGGAGTTCGGCTGCGCGCGGTGGCCGCTCGCCTGCAACAGGTGACCAACCCGGGCGACCGGGTCGCGATCCTCGCGCCGCAGGGCCTGGACTACGTGATCTCCTTCTTCGCCGCGATCTACGCGGGCACCATCTCGGTGCCGCTGTTCGATCCCGACGAACCCGGCCACACCGACCGGCTGCACGCCGTGCTCGGCGACTGCGAGCCGTCGGCGATCCTCACCGCTACCTCCTCGGCGGCAGGCGTGCGCCAGTTCTTCCGTTCGCTGCCCGCAGCTCAGCGCCCGCGCATCATCGCCGTCGACGCGATCCCCGACACCCTCGGTGACTCGTGGGTCCGGCCCGACACCGCGATCGACGACATCGCCTACCTGCAGTACACCTCGGGTTCCACCCGCACCCCCGCGGGCGTGGAGATCACGCACCGTGCGGTCGGGACGAACCTGCTGCAGATGATCAACTCGCTGAACATGAACGAGAACTCGCGCGGCGTCACCTGGCTGCCGCTGTTCCACGACATGGGCCTGCTGACCGTGATCCTGCCCGCCGTTGGCGGCAAGTTCATCACCATCATGTCGCCGAGCGCGTTCGTGCGCCGCCCCTCGCGCTGGATCAACGAGCTGGCCGCCGTCTCCGACGGTGCCGGTACCTTCGCGGCCGCGCCGAACTTCGCGTTCGAGCACGCCGCCGCGCGTGGTGTGCCGAAGGCGGGCGAGTCGCTCGACCTGTCGAACGTGATCGGCCTGATCAACGGGTCCGAGCCGGTGACCGTGTCCTCGATGAAGAAGTTCAACGAGGCGTTCGCGCCGTTCGGTCTGCCCAAGACGGCCATCAAGCCGTGCTACGGCATGGCGGAGGCGACGCTGTTCGTCTCGGCGACCAAGGCCGAGGACGAAGCCAAGTACATCTACGTCGACCGCGACGAGCTGAACGCGGGCCGGATGGTTCGGGTCGAGCCGACCGCACCGAACGCCATCGCGCAGGTCTCCTGCGGTTACGTCGGGTTGTCGCAGTGGGCCGCGATCATCGACCCCGAGTCGATCGACGATCCCAAGGGCGGCCGTGAGCAGCCCGACGGCCGGGTCGGCGAGATCTGGTTGCACGGCAAGAACATGGGCATCGGCTACTGGGGTCGGCCCGACGAGTCGGCCAAGACGTTCCGCAACAAGATCGCCGAAGCGCAGCCGGGTGGGCACACCGAGGGCACCGAGCCCGGTGCCGATTGGATGCGCACCGGCGACTACGGCGTGTACTTCGAGGGCGAGCTGTACATCACCGGTCGCGTGAAGGACCTGGTGATCGTCGACGGACGCAACCACTACCCGCAGGACCTCGAGTACTCCGCCCAGGAGGCCTCGACGGCGCTGCGCCCCGGTTTCGTCGCCGCCTTCGCGGTGCCCGCCAACCAGCTGCCCGCCGAAGTGTTCGCCGCCGACAGCCACTCGGGCCTGAAGTTCGACGCCGACGACGCGTCCGAGCAGCTGGTGATCGTGGCCGAACGCGGTCCCGGCGCCGGTAAGGCCGACCCGGGCCCGATCGCCGACGCGGTGCGTGCGGCGATCTCGCAGCGCCACGGCGTCACCGCGCGTGACGTGCTGCTGGTGCCCGCAGGTTCCATCCCGCGTACGTCCAGCGGCAAGATCGCCCGGCGCGCCTGCAAGGCCGCCTACCTCGAGGGAACGCTGCGCGGTGGTTACACCCAGCAGGCTTTCCCCGATGCACCGGAAGAGTAATCGGCCGACCGGCTCGGAGCTGACGCCCGGTGCGACCACACCGGGCGTCAATCCACGGCGCGCCCTGTACGCAGACAGGTAGCTTGAGGAATTGATGGCTGACAACGAGGGCACGCCCACCCAGAACCCTGACCTCCCCGCGGAGCAGACCGAACTCTCGGTCGCCGAGCTGCGTGACTGGCTGCGCCGCTGGGTCGCCGAGGCGACCGGCCAGTCGATCGACGCGATCACCGTCGACCGGCCGATGGAGGAGTTCGGGCTGGCCTCGCGCGACGCGCTGGCCCTCGGCGGCGACATCGAGGACCGCACCGGCGTTTCGCTGGCTCCCACGGTGATCTACCAGCACCCGACCATCGCGTCGCTGGCCGAGATCATCGTCAACGGTGAGCCGGAGGAGGTCGAGGAGTCGGCCGACGAGTACACCGCGAGCTTCACCCCCGGTGAGGCGCACGACATCGCCGTGGTCGGCCTGTCGACACGGCTGCCGGGCGCGGGCGACACCCCCGAGTCGACCTGGGAATTCATCATGGGTCGCGGCGACGCCATCCGTGAGCTGCCCGAGGGCCGCTGGGACGAGTTCCGCGCGGACCCGTCGGTCGCCGCGGCCATCGAGGCGGGCAACACCCTCGGCGGTTACCTGGACCAGGACGTGGTGAAGGGCTTCGACGCGGAGTTCTTCGCGATGTCGCCGGTCGAGGTGGAGCGGGTCGACCCGCAGCAGCGGCTGATGATGGAGCTCACCTGGGAGGCGCTCGAGCACGCGCGCATTCCGGCCAGTGACCTCAAGGGCGGCAAGGTCGGCGTGTTCGTCGGCTCCTCCACCAGCGACTTCCAGCTGCTCGCCTCGCTGGGTCTGGGCGATCGTGACCCGGATCTGCCGGTGTCGGCCGAGGGTTATGCCCTGCTCGGCGCGTCGACCGGTGTGATCGCGAACCGTGTCTCGTACTTCTTCGATTTCCGTGGCCCGTCGATCACCGTCGACACCGCCTGCTCCTCGACCATCGTCGCGGTGCACCAGGCGGTGCGCGCGCTGCGTGACGGCGAGGCCGATGTGGCGCTCGCCGGCGGCGTGAACATGATCCTCGCCCCGGTGATCACGCTCGGTTTCGACCAGAACGGCGCGGTCGCCAAGGACGGGCACATCAAGGCGTTCTCTTCCGACGCCGACGGCATGGTCCGTTCCGAGGGCGCGGGCCTGGTCGTGCTCAAGCGCCTCGTCGACGCCGAACGCGACGGCGACAACATCCTCGGCGTGATCAAGGGTTCCGCGGTGAACTCCGACGGCCGCTCCAACGGCCTGTTCGCCCCCAACCCCGACGCCCAGGTCGACGTGCTGCGTGCCGCCTACCGCGACGCGCGCATCGCCCCCTCCTCGGTCGACTACATCGAGGCGCACGGCACCGGCACCCCCATCGGTGACCCGATCGAGGCCGACGCGCTGGCCCGCGTCATCGGCCGTGGTCGCGAGGCCGACAAGCCCGCCCTGCTCGGCTCGGTGAAGACCAACTTCGGTCACCTCGAGTCCGGTGCGGGTGTGCCCGCTCTGGCCAAGGTGCTGATGTCGTTCCAGCACAACGTGATTCCGCCGAACATCAACTACGCGGGCCCGAGCCCGTACATCCCGTTCGAGCAGGCCAACCTCAAGGTCGTCGACGAGCCGACCGAGTTCCCCCGCTACAGCGGTGTCGCCACCGTCGGTATCTCCGGTTTCGGTTTCGGTGGCACCAACGCGCACGTGGTGCTGCAGGAATACGTGCCGTCGCAGCCCGTCGTCGAGGACGTGACGTCCGAGCAGGTCGCCGCCGCGCAGGTAGAGGGCTCCGAGACCACCGATGTGGTCGCCGAGGCCGTCGCGATCACCGAGGCCGCCGTCGAGCCCGCCCCGCTCGAGTGGGACGGCGACCGCGCGGAGCCGCTGCCGGTGATCCTCGCCGTATCCGCCTACCTGCCGTCGCGCCGCAAGCGCGCCGCCGCCCGGCTCGCCGACTGGCTCGAGGGTGCGGGCAAAGATGTGCCGTTGGCCGACGTGGCCCGTTCGCTGGCCAAGCGCAGCCACCAGCGTTCGCGCGGTGTCGTCGTCGCCAAGACGCACGAAGAGGCAGTGGCCGGTCTGCGCGCGATCGCCGAGGGCAAGCCGGGCGCCGGTGTGTTCACCGCCGACTCGCCCGCGTCCAACGGTCCGGTGTGGGTGATGGCCGGTTTCGGCTCCCAGCACCGCAAGATGGCCAAGCAGCTCTACACCGAGAACTCGATCTTCCGTGAGACGGTCGACGAGGTCGACGAGCTGGTGCAGGACGAGGCCGGTTACTCGATCCGCGAGATGTTCCTCGACGACGAGCAGGACTACGACGTCGGTACCTGCCAGGTCGGTATCTTCACCATCCAGCTCGGTCTGGCCGCGGTGCTGCGCGCACATGGCGCGGAACCCGCCGCGGTGGTCGGTCATTCGATGGGTGAGGTCGCCGGCGCCTACATCGCGGGCGGTCTGTCGATCGAGGACGCGGTGCGCGTGATCTGCGCCCGCTCGCGCCTGATGGGCGAGGGCGAGCAGATGATCACCGAGGACGACGTGCGCAATATGGCACTGGTCGAACTCAGCGCCCACGACGTGGCCCAGCTGCTGCCGCGCTTCCCCGATGTGGAGTGCGCGGTGTACGCGGCGCCGACGAACACCGTGATCGGTGGTCCGCGCGATCAGGTGGAGCAGATCGTCGCCGAGGTGGAGGGCATGGGCAAGTTCGCCCGCATCCTCCCGACCCGCGGCGCAGGCCACACCTCCCAGATGGATCCGCTGCTCGGCGAGCTCGCCGCCGAACTCGCCGGCATCGAGCCCACGTCGCTGAAGGTGGGCCTGTACTCCACCGTGCACGAGGGCCTGTACTTCAAGCCCGGCACCGACCCGATCCACGACGAGCCGTACTGGGTGAAGAACATGCGCCACAGCGTGTACTTCACCAACGCGGTCAAGGCTGCCGTCGACACCGGGCACACCACGTTCCTCGAGCTGGCGCCGAATTCCGTTGCGCTGATGCAGGTTCTCGGCACCACCTTCGCGGCCGGTGTGCACGACGCGCAGCTCATCCCGACCTTGAAGCGCAAGGAGGACGAGTCGGCCGGGGTCATCGGCGCGCTCGCCCAGCTCTACGTGCACGGTCATGCGGTGAACCTGAGTTCGCTGCTGCCCGAAGGTGATTACGCCGATGTTCCGCGTACCGCGTTCGTGCGCAAGGAGTACTGGCCCAAGGTCACGATGTCGTCGGGTTCGGGCAACACCCGTGTGCCCGGCGCGCACGTCGCGATGCCCGACGGCCGTCACGCCTGGGAGGTCCAGGCGGCCTCGGTCAACGACCTCACCGCCCTGGTGAAGGCCGCTGCCACGCAGGTGCTGTCCGATGTCGCCGTCACAGTGACGCACCCGCACGCCGAGCTGCCGACCGCCGGCACCCTCACAACCACCCTCACGCCGCACCTCGGTGGGGCGTCGGTGCAGGTGCACGCCAAGACGCCGGTCGGGTTCACCCTGCTGTTCGACGCGGTCGTCACCTCCGGTGCGGCCCTGCCCGAACCGGTTGCGCCCGTTGCTGTTCCGGCTGCCGAGCCCTCCGCCGCCGAGATCGCCGTCGCCACCAGCGACCGTTGGGACCCCAACGGCAGCGAGACCGTCGAGCAGCGCCTGTGCGTGATCGTCGCCGAGTCCATGGGTTACGCCGTCGAGGACCTCCCCATGGAGATCCCGCTGATGGAACTCGGGCTCGACTCGCTGATGGCCATGCGCATCAAGAACCGCGTGGAATACGAATTCGACATCCCGCAGCTGCAGGTGTCGGCCGTGCGCGATGCCAGCCTGCACGAGGTGGCCAAGGTGCTGCGCTACGCGATCGAGCACCGCGACGAGGTCGCGGCGATGGCGGAGAAGCAGGCTGCCGCGCGGGCCGCGGGCGAGGATGTGGAGCTCGGGGTCGACGCGAACTTCGTCGAGGCTGCGCGGGCCGCTATCGCGGCGGGGGATGATCCGTTGGCCGCGGCCAGGCAGGCCGGCGCCGAGCTGCCCTCGGATGGCGTTGCCACAGATACGGTTTCGGACGCCGCAGGTGATGGTGCGGGCACTGCGGCTGATGCCGCGACCGCCGCAGCTGTCGCCAACGGCGCTGTGGCCGAGCCGGTTTCGGAGGCCGTCGCCGATATCGACTACTTCGCCGACGCCGGTGCCGACGAGGACAACGTTCCGCCACGTGACGCGGCCGAGCGGTTGACCTACGCCACCTGGGCTGTCGTCACAGGCGCCTCGCCCGGCGGCATCTTCAACACCCTGCCGATTCTGGAAGAGGAGGTCGCCGAGAAGATGGCGGCCCGCCTCACCGAGCGGGTGGGTGCCGAGGTGACCGTCGACGACGTGCTCGATTGCGAGACGATCGAGCAGTTGTCTGACATCGTGCGCGGGTTGCAGGACAGCGGGGCCGATGTGGACGGGTTCGTTCGTCCGCTGCGGGCTCGCACGGAAGGTTCCGACGCCGTGCCGGTGTTCGTGTTCCATCCGGCCGGTGGCAATACGCTCGTGTACGAGCCGCTGCTCAAGCGTCTGCCCGCCGACACCCCGATGTACGGCTTCGAGCGTGTCGACGGCTCCATCGAGGAGCGGGCCCGCCAGTACCTGCCCGAGCTGCGCAAACTCCAGGGCGACGGGCCGTACGTGCTGGCCGGTTGGTCGCTGGGCGCGGTGCTCGCACTCCAGGTCGGTCAGATGTTGCGCGAAGAGGGCGCCGACGTGCGCTACGTCGGCCTGATCGACCTCGCGATGACCGTCGAGGACGAGGACAACAGCCCCGAGGAGCGTGTGCGCCGCCTCGAGCGCTACCAGGCCTTCGCCAAGAAGACCTACAACGTTCCCGCCGAGCTCGATCGGGAGCAGATCGAGGAACTCGCCGCTGCGACGGATTCCGAGCAGTTCGCGATGATCAGTGACCTGATCAAGCTCTCCGGTGCGAAGATTCCGGGCGGTGTGCTCGAACATCAGCGCACCTCATGGCTGGAAAACCGTGCGCTGCAGCAGGTTTCGCCGCGTCAGTACGACGGTGACGTCGTGCTGTACCTGGCCGACCGCTACCACGACGGCGCGATCGAACTCGAGCCGCGTTTCGCCCATCGCAAGCCGAACGGCGGCTGGGACGAATACATTCCCAACCTGGAGATCGTCCACATTCCGGGCGACCACCTGCAGATCGTCGACGAACCGCGGATCGGCCAGATCGGTGCCGACCTCGCCGCCAAGCTGGCCGCGATTTCCGCAAAGGGAGATTGAGTTAGTTGAGCACGACCGCCGAAAAGCTTGCCGATCTGAACCAGCGGCTCGAGCTCGCGAAAGAGCCCGCGGGCGCGAAGGGTATCGAAAAGCGGGCGCGTAAGGGCATTCCGAGTGCCCGCGACCGGATCAACATGCTGATGGATCCGGGCACCTTCGTCGAGATCGGTGCGCTGGTCCGCAAGCCCGGCGACCCGACCGCCCTCTACGGCGACGGTGTCGTCGTCGGGCACGGGCAGGTCGACGGCCGTCCGGTCGCGGTGTTCTCGCACGACCAGACCGTGTACGGCGGTTCGGTCGGTGAGGCGTTCGGCCGCAAGCTGTGCGGGATCATGCAGTACGCCGCCAAGGTCGGTATCCCGCTGGTCGGCATCAACGATTCCGGTGGCGCGCGCGTGCAGGAGGCCATCAGCTCGCTGGCCTGGTACGCGTGGATGGCGACCAATGTGGAGCCGCTGTCGGGCATGGTGCCGTTGGTGTCGGTGATCCTCGGCAACTGCGCCGGTGGCGCGGTGTACCAGCCGATCTGCACCGATGTGGTGGTGGCGACCGAGTCGGCGCACATGTTCGTCACCGGCCCGAAGATCATCAAGGAGGTCACCGGCGAGGACGTGAGCCTCGAGGAGCTCGGCGGTGCGAAGACGCAGGCCGAGTACGGCAACATCCACCACGTGGCCGTCGACGAGGCCGCCGCGTTCCAGTGGGTGCGCGAGTACCTCGCCTACATGCCGAGCAGCTGCCAGGAGCTCCCGCCGGTCGTGAACCCGGGCATCGAGCCCGAGATCACCGACTCCGATCGTGAGCTGAACACGATCATGCCGGATTCCGACAACGCCGGTTACGACATGTACGACATCCTGCTGCGCATCTTCGACGACGGTGAGTTCAAGGAGATCAGCGCGGGCACCGGCCCCAACATCATCACCGGTTTCGCCAGGGTCGACGGCCGCAGCGTCGGTGTGGTCGCCAACCAGCCGCTGGCCTCGGCCGGCGCCCTGGACGCACGCGCCTCGGACAAGGCCTCGCACTTCGTGCGCCTGTGCGACGCGTTCGAGATCCCGCTGATCTTCGTCGTCGACACCCCCGGCTTCCTGCCCGGTGTGGAACAGGAGAAGGTCGGCGTCATCAAGCGCGGCGGCCGCTTCCTGTTCTCCTACGTGGAAGCCTCGGTCCCCAAGATCACCCTGGTGGTCCGCAAGTCCTACGGCGGCGGCTACGCGGTGATGGGCTCCAAGCAGCTCGGCGCCGACATCAACCTCGCCTGGCCGACCGCCCGCCTCGCCGTGATGGGCGCCGAGGGCGCCGTCAGCCTCCTCGGCGCCGCCCAGATCGCCGCGGCCCCCGAAGACCAGCGCGCCGCCATCCGCCAAAACCTGATCGACTTCTACAACGCCAACATCGCCACCCCCTGGGTAGCCGCCGAACGCGGCTTCATCGACGCGGTAATCGAACCCGCCACCACCCGCCTGGAACTCCGCCGAGCCCTGAAACTCCTCCAGGACAAGAAACTCCAGCGCAACCCCCGCAAACACCACGTATTGCCCCTGTAGTCCCCGCCAACGGCCGTCGCGACTTTCCTGCGGCGGCCGTTGCACTGCGGCGGAAGGCACGGTCTGGCTCGACGATGCTTCGTAGAGCGATAGCACTCGGTATCGTTGGCATATGACCGCAGCGCGTGAGCCGCTCATGACGACCGGCGAGTTCGAGGAACTCGCGCGCGTCGCCGGTCAGGTGTCCGAGGGTGTCCGGCTGGAGTTCGTCGAGGGGAAACTGGGGGCCAAGGCCGTGCCGGACGGGGATCACGACTGCGTGCTCGAGTGGCTGATGCGTGTGCTGCTCGTCCTGCGGCCCGAACTGTGGCTGTTCCCGGAACGTGGATTGAAGGTCGATTCCTATCGGACCGGTCGGGCGCGCCCGGATGGTGCGCTCGCTCCGACAGGTGTTTTCGCGGGCCAACCCGAATGGGCTGACCCTGCGCCGGTTTTGATGGTCGTAGAGGTGACCTCGCACGATCAGGACACCGATCGCCGCGATCGTTGCGAGAAGCCGCGCGCCTATGCCAGGACCGGCATTCCGGTGTATCTCCTGATCGACCGCGAGAAAGGTTCCGTCGTTGTGCGGAGCAACCCGGTCGACGGGGAGTACGAACGAATTCTCATCCAGCCCTTCGGTGCGCAGGTCCCCATTCCGGACCCGGTCGGCATCACGCTCGACACCGAGCCGCTGAAAGCCTGGGTCGCCTGAGAAACTGCCCGCGCGGCACTATCCCCGCTCCGCCACATTCCCAGCGCGATCACCGCGCACAATGCAACCAATTCCATTGTGCAGACGAGTGCGAACATCCACTCAACCTTGAAAGTCTAGATTCGACCGAGGTCGATCTCTACCGGAAACGGCACCGAGGACTTGACGGTGCCGGTGTACATTTCACCCGTTCGATATGTCCGTGTGGCCGGGTCGAGAATGTAGGTGTAAATGAGCGGAATGCCGTTGGCGGCCTGCTCGATTCGCCAGTAGAACGCGATGCCCGCTTTGGCGTATTGATCCACTTTCACCACGCGATCCGTTGTTTCCGAACCCGGGGAGACAACTTCGACCACTAGGAGGACATGCTCGGGGCGGGTGGGGTTTACGTCGATGGTTTCCGCTCGGTACACCACCACGTCCGGCCGACGGTTGGTCAGTGGAACGTCTTGTAGCCGCACGTCGAAGTCGGTATCGGCGTTCCAGTCATCGCCTGCGGCGGCATCGAGCGCGTTCGCCAGTACACGAGCCAATCGGTTGTGGCGCTTGGAGGCGCTCGGGCTCACTACAACCATCCCGTCGACGATCTCGATACCCGCACACTGTTCCTCGGACCAGGAGTCGTAGACCTCCGCCGTGATCTGCTCATGCATCCACGCGGGCGCTGTCTCGGCAGTCACGCACGCTCCTCTCGGACGCCTCTGAGCGGGCCCGATCCCGCCGGTTCAGTGTACTCGAGGTACTCCGAGTACCAGGGGTACTCCCGACAGGCGGTCAGCATCACCGAGCCACATCGCCTGCGGCGCGGCGTGCCCGGCGCCACCGGAGACTGCGCCGCAAAACGGGCCGCCACCGAAAAGAATGGTGGCGGCCCGGGGCAAGCGTCGGGAAGATCAGGCGACGGTTGCGGATTCGATGATGACGTCGTCGCGGGGGACGTCCTGGTGGGGGCCCGCGTTGCCGGTCGGGACGGCGGCGATCTTGTCGACCACCTCGGTGCCCTCGGCGACCTTGCCGAAGACGGCGTAGCCCCAGCCCTGGCCCTGGGGGGCCGTGTGGTTGAGGAAGGCGTTGTCGGAGACGTTGATGAAGAACTGGGCGGTGGCCGAGTGGGGGTCGTTGGTGCGGGCCATCGCGACGGTGTACTTGTCGTTCTTGAGGCCGTTGGTTGCTTCGTTCTGGATGGGCGCCTGGGTGGGCTTCTGCTTCAGGCCGGGCTCGAAGCCGCCGCCCTGCACCATGAAACCGGGGATGACGCGGTGGAACACGGTGCCGTTGTAATGGCCGGAGTTCACGTAGTTCACGAAGTTGGCGACCGTGTTCGGCGCGGCCTGGTCGTCCAACTCGAGCACGATCGGTCCGTAGTTTGTTACGAGATTCACCTTGGTCATGCGGTCGAGTCTAGGGAGGGGAGGGGTCAGGAAGTGACCGGGGTCCGGCGCGCCGGTAAAACTACTCCTGGCAGGAGGGTGCCCCCGAGCGGGAAATACCCTGTCGGGGGACATAATCGATCAGAAGCCCGCGTGCGCATCGAACGCACGCGGGCCTTATTGCACACCGGTGTGCTTCACCTGATTCGCGGTGACTTCGTCGCGATTCCCGTCACCGGAATATCACCCCTGTAATCAGGGGCCGACCGTGATCGGCGCCGACGGATCAGTGGTGTTGTCCACCTTGTACGTGGCGGTCACCGTGCCGCTGGTCGCGCTGGTCGGGCAGCCGAACCCGCCGGTCACCTTGATCGGTGCCGGCGCATCGGACAGCGCCACCGTGGAGGGCGCCCCGTTGGTCCACGTACCTGCCACGTCGGCCGGAGCAGTGGGCGCGACCACGGCGGTGCAGGCCGTGATGCCACTGGTCTTGATCACCATGCCGCCGGTGGGGATCGCCAGGCTGCCGGTGATGGGCGAGCCGTTCTGGCCGGTGATCGCCCAATCTCCACTGGTGGTGATGGTGGCGCTGGTGCCGGGCAGACTCGTCGTGCAGTCGGCGAAGCTCGGCGCCGCGATCGGCACCGACACCGGCCCACTCGGATTGGTGTTGCCGGGCGCGGCGGGTACCGTGCCGGTGGTGCTCGAGGTGGTGCAGGTGACGGTGACACCGCCCGCAACGAATTTCACCGACCCGGAATTCGTCGCCGACACATTCGCGCCGGCGGGCGAAATGGTGGTGGAGCCGGCAGCGTTGGCCGGTCCGATGCCGAAAGTGACGGCGACTGCCGCACAACTCACGCTTGCCAAGGCGGCGCGTGTCCAGAATTTATTTTCGATCATGCGTACTCCTAGGTGAAGCCGACGAGCATTCGGAATGAAAGCTGTCAGGAGCAAGAGTACGAATCCGCATTGTTCATGTCGTGTGTTTCGTGGCGACCATTTCATCGGGAATCGCTCGCCGTTCGAGGTCCGAATACGGCTCGATTAGCTTAGAATGCCCAGCCGTTACCAGGTATAACAGTTACCACCGTTCTTATTAACGGCCGCACAGTTGACCGGTAGTATGGCAGCTATCTCTGTGTCAAGCTGCAGACGCCGAAGGCGAGTCGCCACTGACCTGCTGTAATAGTTACTTGGCATCGTGATGAAACAAACAACTGAACCGTTGCATATTCGGTAGTTGCCGGTTCTAAACACAATAAAACGGTTGAACTCCACACCTCAAGGATTCGGCAGGCGTGGTCTATCCGAATCGGCTGTTCAGATCGGATATCCACAGCGGTGATCTCGTAGCCGATAACCGGCGAATCAGGGCGCGAGCATGACAAAACCGCGTACGAGAAACAATCCTCGCCGCGGTAATACAGGGACCCGCATGCGTCATCGGACGCATGCGGGCCGTTATTTATTGCACACCGGTGTGCTTCACCTGATTCGCGGTGACATCGTCGCGTTACCCGTCACCGGAATATCCACCCTGAAATCAGGGGCCGACGGTAATCGGCACCGACGGGTTGGTGGTGTTGTTCACCTTGTAGGTGGCCGTCACCGTTCCGGTGGTCGAGCTGGTCGGGCAGCCGAATCCACCGGTCACCTTGATGGGCGCCGAGGCGTTGGTCAGCGACACCGTCGAGGGTGACCCGTTGGTCCACGAACCGGCCACATTCGCCGGTGCCGTGGGGGCGACAACGGCGGTGCAGGTGGCAAGACCGGAGGTCTTGATCACCGCGCCACCGGTGGGAATCACCAGGCTGCCGGTGATGGGCGAGCCGTTCTGGCCGGTGATCGCCCAGCTGCCGCTGGTGGTGACGGTGGCGCTCACACCCCACATGCTCGTGGTGCAGCCGGTAATGCTCGGTGCCGCGATCGGAACCGTCACCGGCCCGCTCGGGTTCGAGTTGTTCGGCGCGGCGGGTACCGCGCCGGTGGTGCTCGAGGTCGTGCAGGTCACCGTGACGCTGCCCGCCACGAACTTCACCGTCCCCGAATTGGTTGCCGACACATTCGCCCCGGCGGGCGAAACGGTGGTGGACCCGGCGGCGTGCGCCGGCCCCATTCCGAAGGCAATTGCGGCTGCCGCACAACTCACGGAAGCCAGGGCTGCACGCGTATAGAAATTGGTATGGCTCATGCGTACTCCTAGGTGAAGCCGACAGACTTTCGGGATGAAAGCTGTCACGTTCAAGAGTACGAATGGGAATTGTTTACAGCGCTCGATTCATCGCGACGATTTCGTGCGGAAACTTTCGTGAAAAGGGTGCGTTTGCGCCGATTCCGGCCTTAGAATGCATCGACGTTACCGCGTGTAACAGTTACCGCATTTTTTATCAACACGAAGAACTCGCGCTGATATCATCGGATAACTCCTGTGCCTTCTTCGGTCACTTCCTGTCATGCGGAACGGACCTGGATCGATAGCCGATATGCATCATGGCGAAACAAGTGGGGCCGGCGGGAGCGGCACGGGCTCTACCAGGTTAAACCTAATGAAATACTTGAACTTCACACTGGTACTCCGACGACTTCACGGCCGCTGACTCGCGCGCACCAACGCTGAGTCAACCCAGCAGATACCATGTCGAACCGTGCCAGACGCCGCAACCGCTGTTCTCTCCAAGCCACCCGCAGAACCGGTGGCCTCCGCGAAGGACTTCCGCATCGCGCGATGGATCGCGCTGATCGCCGGACTCCTGGGAGCCGTGTTCGCGGTGGCGACGCCGTTCCTGCCGGTCACCCAGACCACCGCGCAGCTGAACTGGCCGCAGAACGGCAAGCTCGGCAATCTGCAAGCGCCCCTGATGTCGCAGGTGCCGATCGACCTGAACGCCACCATTCCGTGCGCTGCGGTCGACCGGTTGCCCGCCCAGGGCGGCATGCTGCTGGCCACCGCACCGCCCCAGGGTGACGGCGCAGCGCTCGAGGCGCTGTTCGTTCGCGTCTCCGACACCGCCGTCGACGTGGTCGACCGCAACGCGGTGGTCGCCTCGGCGCCACGTTCGGAGATGGGCGGCTGCTCGACCATCACCATCGCCTCCGACCAGCACCGCACCCGAGCCTCGTTCGACGGCCTGATGACGGAGATCGAGCGGCCGATCCCCGGTCAGCCGGGCGCGACGGAGACGGTGTTGGTCCCGGTGGAGGGCGAGCTCGGTGGCGACCTGCGCCCGCAGATCGTCGGCGTGTTCTCCGATCTGGAAGGCGAAGTACCCCAGGGTCTCTCGCTCACCTCGACCATCGACACCAGGTTCTCGTCGAGCCCGTCGGCGGTGAAGCTCATCGCGATCATCGCGGCCGTGCTGTGCACCCTGCTGGCACTCGGTGCGCTCGCCCAGCTCGACGGCAGCGACGGGCGTGGGCACCGCCGGTTCCTGCCGAAGAACTGGCTCAAGCCAACTTGGGCCGACGGCGCGGTGATCGGCACGCTGCTCGTCTGGCATTTCGTCGGCGCCAACACCTCCGACGACGGCTACATCCTCTCGATGGTCCGGGTGGCGCCCGAAGCGGGCTACATGGCCAACTACTTCCGCTGGTACGGCGTGCCGGAGGCGCCGTTCGGCTGGTATTACTACGTCATCCAGGTGTTCGCCGAGGTCTCCACGGCCAGCCCGTGGGTGCGCGTCCCGGCCCTGATCTGCGCGATCCTGTGCTGGATGGTCATCAGCCGCGAGGTGGTGCCCCGCCTCGGCAACGCGGTCAAGCGCAGCCAGGTGGCGCTGTGGACCGGTGGCCTGGTGTTCCTCGCCTTCTGGCTGCCCTTCGACAACGGCCTGCGCTCGGAGCCGATCGTGGCCCTCGGCGCGCTGCTCACCTGGGTCTCGATCGAACGCGCCATCGCCACCGGCCGGCTGCTGCCCGCCGGGATCGCGGTGCTCGTCGCCGCGTTCACGCTGGCCGCGGCACCGACCGGCCTGATGTGTGTGGCCGCGCTGCTCGCCGGTATCCGGCCGCTGGTGCGGATCATCGTGCGTCGTCATCGCCAGTTCGGCACGGCCGCGCTGCTCGCGCCGATCGCCTCGGCGGGCCTGCTCGTGCTCACCGTGGTCTACAGCGACCAGACCTTCGCCGGTATCCAGGAGGCCAACCGGGTGCGCCAGGCCACCGGACCGAACCTGGCCTGGTACGAGGACTACCTGCGCTACTACTACATGTTCGTCGAGACCGTCGACGGCTCGCTCGCCCGCCGCTTCGCCTTCCTGGTGATGCTGCTGTGCCTGTTCACCACGCTGCTGGTGCTGCTGCGCCGCCGTCAGGTGCCCGGTATCGCGTCGGGTCCGACCTGGCGTTTGATGGCCGTGGTGTTCGGCACGATCTTCTTCATGATGTTCAACCCGACGAAGTGGACCCACCACTTCGGCGCGTACGCGGGCATCGCCGGATCGCTGGCCGCGGTGACGGCCGTGGCCGTGTCGCAGAGCGCGTTGCGTTCGCGTAAGAACCGGGCGATCTTCCTCGCCGGGCTGCTGTTCGTGCTCGCGCTGTCGTTCTCGGGCATCAACGGGTACTGGTACGTGTCCAGCTACGGCGTGCCGTGGTTCGACAAGACCATCTCGCTGCGCGGGGTGCACTCCAACACCGTGATGCTGATCCTGTTCGGTGTCGGGTTGGCGCTGGTCGGCTGGTACGCGCTGCGCGAGGACTATGTGAAACCGCAGCCGTCGGCGAAGACCAAGCGCGGCAGGCGGATCCGCAAGTTCGCCGCTATCCCGCTCACCGTCGTGGTCGGGCTGATGGTCGCGTTCGAGGTGCTCTCGCTGGTGAAGGGCGCCACCCAGCAGTACCCGGCGTACTCGCTTGCCCGCTCCAACATCGACGCGCTCGGTGGCGAGAGCTGCGGCCTGGCCCGCGACGTGCTGGTGGAAGCCGACCCGAACAGCGGCAGGCTCGACCCGATCGTCGACCCGTCGCGCCCGCTGGTCGATCCCGCCGACCCGCTACGCGGCACGCTGGCCGAAGGGTTCAGCCCCAACGGCGTGCCGGGCGACCTGTCGGCCGATGCCGTCGAGGTGAAGCCGGGCACCGGCAACACCAGCAACCAGTCGGTCGGCGCCGCTTTCGCCGAAGGTGAGAGCGCGGGCACCGGCGGTGGTGAGGGTGCGCGTGGTGTCAACGGGTCGACCGTCGCCCTGCCGTTCGGCCTCGATCCAGCGCAGACGCCGGTGCTCGGCTCCTACCAGGAGGGCATGCAGCAGCGCGCCCGCCTCGAGTCGTCCTGGTACGGGCTGCCCCCGCGCACCGAGGAGTCGCCGCTGGTCGTCATCAGCGCGGCCGGTCGCATCGCCTCCAAGGACGACACCGGCGCCGACAAGTACGGTCAGTCGCTGCTCGTGGAGTACGGCACGCGCAACCCCGACGGCAGTGTCACCCCGCTCGGCACCTACCAGCCGCGCGATATCGGCCCGGCACCGTCGTGGCGCAACCTGCGGGTGCCGCTGGCCGAGCTGGCGCCCGAGGCGGACGCCGTGCGCATCCTGGCCAACGACCCGATCCTGATCGGCGACCAGTGGCTGGCGTTCACCCCGCCGCGGGTGCCCAAGCTGCAGAGCCTCGACAGCTTCATCGGCCGCACCCAGCCGGTGCTGCTCGACTGGGCCGTCGGCCTGCAGTTCCCGTGCCAGCGTCCGTTCTCGCACGAGAACGGCGTGGCCGAGGTGCCCAACTACCGCATCCTGCCCGACCGCCCGCTGGCCATCTCCTCGACCGACACCTGGCAGGCCCAGGAGTTCGGTGGCCCGCTCGGCTTCACGCAGATGCTGGCCGCCCGGGTGACCATCCCCACCTATCTGAAGGACGACTGGGCCCGCGACTGGGGTTCGCTGGAACGTTACGACCAGCACATCCAGGCCGAACCGGCTCAGCTCGAGACCGCGACGACCGGTCGCGACGGGTTCTGGAGCCCGGGACCGCTTCGGGTGTTCTGAGGCGGGAAAGCGTGAAGGCGGGGACCACCATCGTGGTCCCCGCCTTCGGTTTGTATGTCGTGGTCGGGTAGTCAGACGTTCAGCAAGCGACGGTTGAGATCGCGGCGTAATACCTCCTGGGAGGGCAGTCTTTCCAGCACCCGCATCACGGCAGGTCGTAGTTCCTTCTTCTCGTCGTCGCTGAGCAGGTCGACGAGATCCCGCAGGTCCATGTCATCGAAGGCTCCTGTCATACCCACCAGGGTACGTGCCCAAACCTGAGAACGGGCCAAGTTGAGCCGCTCCTTAACGGGTCTTTCACCGAACCGAAATGTCCAGTGACACTAGGGTTTTCGTGAAACAGCAGCGCAACTGCCCGATCACTGCCCATGCGCTGCCCCAGTCTCTACCGCGCGCGGATATCCGGCTCCTTCGCCCGTCCGGACTGGTCTACCACCCGCACTGTGATGTCGGCGGCCGGCGCCGGTTCGTACGGGGTGAACCGCTCCAGCGAGCCCCAGTCGCGACCGAGATCACTATCCAGATAGGTGGGCACAGTCTCGGCCTTCATCAGCAGACCTGTCCAGCCGAGCGGGCCGCCGCCGATGTCGTCCTGCCAGGCGTTGGCCGCGTCCGAACCCACCCGGTCGGGCAGGATCCGCCACTTCGGCGCCTCGGCGACACCGTCGTGGTGCTCGAACGGGCGCTGACAGGGGAACGCCAGGCCGACGTGCCAGTCCAGCAGCACGGGATCGGTGTGCCCGACCACCGAGTCGAGGGAGGCCAGTTTCGGCAGGCGCGGCGGGGTCACCGCGAGCCACTGCTTCTGGGTGATGTCGTTGTCGGTGGCCACCAGGCGTACCGCGTTCACGCCCGCGGGCAGGCGGTCCAGCGGCACACGCAGGTTGCGCCACGACGGCGACGGACCGATGTCGAGGGGCTGGATCGAGCCGGTGACCTGCACCGATCCGTCCTCCGCCCGGGTGCCGTACTCGACCACCAGGTCCTGGCCGTAGTGCACGACGCCGTCGTTGTCGACGTAGCGGATACGGCCCGCGGCGGTGACGACCAGCGCCTGGTAGGCGGGATCGTCGCGCACGGCGTCGACATCGGCGCCGTACCACTGCGAGGTCAGCTTCGCCTGCTGCTGCACGCCGTCCTGGTAGGAGCCGAGTACCGGCGTGCGGGCCGGGTCGAGGCCGAACGGCAGGGCGACGGTGCTGCCGTTGATACCGGCCTCGGTGCTCGTGCCGCCGCCGGTGCCCGCCCCGGTGGTGTTGGTCGTCTTGTTGGCCGAATCCTTGTCGACGGAGTTGGCCCCGCCGACCACGGTCTCGTCGGCGTCGGCGGTGAGGTCGGCGGCCACACCGTTCGGGGTGAAGGCCGCCGATTCGGTGCTCAGTCCGTCGGCGGGAGCGCCGGTGATGGGAGTGAGCAAGGAATCGGCCGTATTCGTCTCCACCAGTACGTCGTTGGCCAGGGCGCACGTATCGCCCTGCAGCGACTCGATATTCGACTTGGCGATCGAATAGGCCGGATACTGCGTGACCGCGCCCTTCAGCATCGAGGCCACCTCGAATGCCACGAGCAGCGCGGCCGCGATCGTCAACGGCATGGTGGCGAAACGATCGAAACGGGCTGGGCGTGAAGGCTTGCGGTACGGGTCGCGCAGGTGGAAGTACAGGGCGACGAGCAGGGCGAGCACGCTGAGCCCGAGCAGCAGCGTCGACACACCCTTGCCCGCGACCATCGGCGCCTTGTCCCAGAACGGCACCCCGAAGCTCGACACGTACCACCAACCGTTGGAGCCGGTGAACGTGAGCGCGAGCAGGAACAGGACCGCCGCGGTGAACAGAGCGCGATTGCGAGGTGCGCGAATACCGTTGGCGCCCACTGCGACAGCGGCCAGTGCGGCAAGCGACCCGGCCAGGCCCGCGTACACGCCGAAGTGGTGTGTCCACTTCGTCGGCGTCCACATCATCAGCAGCAGCGCACCGAACACGATGCCGAGAATGCGCACCGACGGGCCGCGTGAGGTGCCCGGGATGCGGCCCTTGCGCAACACCTGCAGGATGCACACCAGCAGGCACAGCAGCATCACGAGGACACCGAAACGCCTGGCCAGCGAGCCGTCGGGGGAGAGCATGAACAGCGAATCCCAGCGGGTGCGTTCGTCGAACCAGGCGGCGTTGGGGCCGACCAGGGTGCGCACGCGAGTGGCTTCCATGACGGTCGCCAGGGTCTGGTCGGCGAAGACGACGATGAGAACCAGGGTGCCTGCGGCTATGCCCGGTGCCAGGAGGGCGGCGTAGCGGAAGATCTTGGCGGCCAGGGAAAGTCGACCCGATGCGTGGGCGCCGTCGGCTGTGCTCCGGGCCTCGAGCTTGCCATCGGTGATCGGCGCTTCTGTCGGGGCGGGTGCGCCGGCTGTGCTGTCCTCGGCGGCAGCGTCGAGTCCGTCTCTGTCAGCCGCGATTTCGCGAGGACGTAGACCTTGGGCGCGCTTGATGATGATCTGCATGACCGGTCGCGTGCCTGCGATGAGCGCGGCGATGCAGATGAGTCCGGTCGGTCCTGCGGCGAGGGAGAACGCGGCGATGAGGATCGCGAGGGCGGCGGGGAGCAGGCGGGCGGTGGCGATCGCGCGTTCGATGGCGCACCAGGTGAGCAGGGCGCCGGCCGCGATGAGCGGTTCGGGGCGAAGACCGTTGTCGTAGGGGAGCCAGAAGGCGAGGAACACCAGGCCCGCCGTCCACAGCGCCACCTTGTCGCGGCGCACCCGGGCACCGAGGCGGGGCAGCACCTCCCGGCTGATCACCGCCCAGCACACCAGGCCCGCGACGAGGGCGGGCAGCCGCATCCACGGGCTGGCGTCGGAGATCTTCGTCATCCAGGCCAGCAGCTCGTAGGACCATCCGAACGGCGCCTCGGGCACCCCGAACCAGCGGTAGTAGTTCGCCATGTAGCCCGACGGGCCGGAGGCGCGCGCCATGTTCAGGATGTAGCCGTCGTCGGAGGTGTTGGCGCCGATCACATGCCAGCCGAGCAGCGTCGCCACCAAGACCACGTCGGTCGGTGTGATGCGCCACCAGTGCCGGGGCAGGAAGTGGCGGGCGCGGCGGCCGTCGGCGCGATCGAGCAGGTGCAGGGCGACCAGCGCGGCGAGGGTGGCGAGCGCGGCCACGATCATCACGGCCAGTTTCAGCGGCGTCGGGGTGGAGGTGAAGCGGGAGTCGATATCGGCGTGGAACCGGGCGCCGGTGAGCTGGTTCTCGTCGAGATCGGTGTACACCCCGACGATCTGCGGGCGCTTGTCGACGGTGACGGTGTTGCGGAAAGGGCTACCGTCGGCCCGGGTCACCCCGACGAACTCGACGGTCGTCGCGGCGATGGTGGAGTCGACCGCGATGTGGTCGCAGTTCGCGATCTCCTCGATCGGCGCCGACAGCATCGGCACATCGCGGGCCTGCACCGTGAGCACGCCCTCGCGCGCGACGACGCTCAGACCCTTGGTGATCTGCCCGGATTCGGCCGGGATCGTGGTGAGCAAGGTCGTCGGCTGCGGGGTGGGGTTCTCGCCCTCGGGACCGCGCACGTCACCGCCCGGCAGTCCGCGCAGCACCGGGCACGGCAATTGCGCGTTCACCTGCTGGGGCACGTACGACACGAGTGGTGCTTGCACACTCGTCGCGCCTGCCTGCGGCCAGTCGAGGCTCGCGCGGTCCTGGCGCACCGGCAACAGCGGTGTGAGCAGGGCAAGCACGAACCCGAGCAGCCCACAGACGAGGGCGATCAGGCGGTATCGGGTGAACGCTCGTTCAGATCGGTCCGGTCGCACGGGGGTTGATGCTAGCCACCCGACCCGATCGTGCGGGGGCGCCGCGTCCTATCCGGTCATCCTGTTCGACCAATCGAGCTGCGAGCGGGCCCAATCGGGAATCTCCGCGGCCGGACGCGGGTAGGCCACGAACTCGGCGCGCAGATCGTCGACCGACACCTCGGGCATCCAGTCGGCGACGGTGCCCGCCGAGTAGGTGGCCTTGAAACGGGTGGGTCCGGCGATGAAGATCTCCGCACTCAGCCACGCGCCGACCGCCGGGTCGTAGGACATGCGTTTGTGGTCGGCCAGGTATTCGACGACCTCGGTCGGCGGCACCATATTGGTGACCGACCCGTCGCGCTCCTTGACCTGAACGCCCGCCACCAGATGCCCGCCGACCTGCAGCGACCACAGCAAGGCGAACTTCTGACCGGGGGAGAGCATGGCGATCGCGGCATCGACCACGAACTTCTCGATATCGCCGAGTGAGTGCAGTTGTTCCCGTGGCGCAGGTTCGGCGTCCTGGCGATGTTCCCGCATCAGGAAATCGATTCGCTCCGGTCTGCTGAGCGTCATAGCTATACCTCTGCATCCGTACCGATCAGCGCTACCAAAACTGATTTCGGTCGGCCGAACTTGTCAACATTTCGCAGCGTACCCGCCCCGTCCGACGGACTGTGCGGTTTGTTCGCTGCAACCGCACATATTGTTGTCTATCGGTGCTCCGCACACCAGTAGCTACCGGGTGTCTATGGACACATGTCCGGTCAGGCTGCCGATGCGCGCAGGGCGAACCAGCCGTCGCCGGGGTCGGCGAAACCGTGGTAGACGAGGGGTACCCGCTGGTCCACGCCGAAAAACTGGTACACCGCCGCCATCGCCTGCCGCACCGAGTGCGCCTGGAAGTCGTCGATGCGCCGGGGTCCGATCCGGTGTTCGGGCAGCATCGAGAGCCGGGTGAGCTCCGCCGGATCGTCCATATCGAGGCCGATCGGCGCCGATTCCTCGATCAGATGGTCGTGCAGAACTGTGCGCGCGGCGGTGGGATCGTGCCGTGGGCCGGTGAACGCCACGCGCTGCATCCGGGCGAGCCCGGGCAGATCCAAGGGCGTACGCACCGCCTCGATGAGGTCGATCAGGTCGGGATCGGGTTCGGGCCCCCGTTCGGCCACCGGCGCCTGTTCCAGCAGATGCAGCATCTGCCCACCCCTGACCAGCGGCTCGGGCACCACGAACACACTGATACTCGGACAGATGCAATTCACTCCGGTGAGGCACACCCTGGTGTGCAACGGATCGGACATGAAGTCCTCCTCCGGTAACGGGCCACCCGGACCCACAACGTGCAGGATCGATAACCTTCGCCATCCGCCGACCCCCACCGACGACGACCGTTCCGCACCGCCAAGTGTAGTGCGCCGCCCCACCCGGAAGACAGGGTTGCGCGAACTCGTTTTCGCGGATCAGCGGTTGACGGTGATGAGAGTGAAGGGGCCGATGTCGGTGGTGGTGAAGGTGGGGGAGGCGACGGGCTGTCTCTTATACGTATCTGACGCTT
>NZ_JACBIU010000037.1:0-45783 GCF_013839555.1 Nocardia sp. GTS18
ATCCAGACGACCTACAATATCAACACATCTCTATTCGTCGGCAGCGTCAGATGTGTATAAAGGACAGCACCCCCGCCGAACCATCCGCCCCCCAGCGAATGGAAGGCCGCGAATACCACAACAACCTCCTCGTCCGAGACGGCCGCAACCACTACTACTACGACCCCGCCGGCCGCCTCATCCGCAAAGTAACCACCCGAATCTCCCGAAAACCGGCCGTCTGGCACTACCGCTACAACGCCTTCAACCAACTCACCGACGTCTACACACCAGAGAAGGAATGGTGGAGATATACCTATGATGCGCTCGGGCGGAGTAGCCAGAAAGTGTTGGTACTGGCTGACGGGTCTCTCACTCGTCGTTTCCAACGCGTGTGGGACAGAACAGAGCTTATCGAACAATTTGAGGGATACGGCATACCGCTTCGATGGCAGTATCGCCCGGGCGCTGCCACACCTATAACTCAATCATCCGCTCATGAGCTTCTAACGATCATCGGTGGCGCTGGCGGGATTCCTACACAGCTAATAGACGTTCACTCTGCCAGCACGGCGGCGGTCGCGAACTCAACCCTCTGGGGCGAAATCGAGTGGTGTGGCACGACAACGACTCCGCTGCGCTACCCCGGCCAAGTCTATGAATCCGAAGCCGAACTGAACTACAACTTCTTTCGGATGTACGACGCGGCTACAGGGCGGTTCCTCACTTCCGATCCTCTCGGCTTGTCCGCTTCCCCCAACCCGAACTCTTATGTAACCAACCCGACCCGATGGTCGGACCCACTGGGCCTAATGCCGGACAGCTGCGAAAACGTTACTATATACAGGTCGCAGGACACAAACGTGCCACAAACCCTCCGGCTGGATGTGGACGCCGACGGTAATGTGTCGCATTCAGGCTCCGGTCAGTTATATCTGAATATGACTGGCGACATCTCCCACAGCACCGGATTCAAGGGCGACCACATCGTTGCGTTCGATGTCCCCCGTTCGTATGTCGACAGTATCGCAGCAGATTCACTGCCCCAGCGCATGCCATCCGACTGGCCAGGCACCCGCCGAGAGTGGAACCACGCCAGGAAGGCTGCACCGGACCAATCTGACGCACCTGGGCTCTATGGCCTACCCTCGGGTTACATCTCAGGCCTGCTGGATGCAATCATACCCGGTAGTGGCCGAATAATTTGACAGGAGACAAGGATATGAGCGAAGGCAGCTCTGAAGTCGAGCTGGACCGAGTAAGACGACACCCATCTGCCGAGCCTATTGCTACTTTGGCCACCTTCTTGGTGCACCCAACTGTCCCAACAGAAACGTACTTGCAGCGAATAAGAGAGCTAATATCGTCCGCACTAGAAATTGCGCAGGACGTCAATTTCGAAGTCGATGACACCATCTCTACAGAATCACTTCCTTCGTGGTTTCGCGAGCTTTCAGATGACGCAAGCAAAGGAGGCGCGAAAAGATATGTTGAGTCGGGTTTGGGAGCTCCGTGGGATCCCGAAGAATGGATATACTGCTTCGACCCAGATCTTCGAGCATGGCGTTGGTGGGACGTCACAGCCGGGAATGACGGGGTTTCCGTGTGGATTGATTCGGGCGGCGAGCCCCACTTTCCTCACCAAGAACTGCTATGGGCGTTGTTCACGTCAGGGGCAACAGCGGTGGGGGGGCCAAAAATGCAATCATCTATGGAATGGCGTAATGAAGTTCAACGATGACTGGAGAATACGTCGCACAGCAGATCGCGCGACAGCGCCAGACAGATTCCCCATTCTCGCCAAATCATAGCTACACGAATTCATCAGGTGAGCAGGCGGGCACGGCATATAGTGCAACACTCGAGGTTGTTGAGATTGTCACTCGCGAAAAGACGGCGACAGAATGTATTGTTCGCTGCTTAAGCGGGACAATTGAACCCGGCGACCACGTGGTCCGCATCGAAGGGCTTGATGCAGCGGTGCCCGCTGAAATGGTGGTCTCGCGCATCCTTCGGTCTGGTCGAGAGTGTAATCTTCTCGACCCTCCGCACAACGCTCTCATACGCCTGTCCGGAACCGCACCTGAGGAGCTCCTCTCAGCGCTGCGGTTGGTTCTTTCACGGTAACCGTCGAAATTAGTCCTAGGTGGACGGTGCTGCCATGGGCACCGCAATCTTGCTCCGCACCGAATTCTGCCGGCGAAGACAACCGGTGACTGCACATCGCCGGTGAAAGCTGCGCCGCAACGACACCGATGGACTCTCGCACGAATGCGGTGGACTACGAAGGTGCGCGGCGGGCAAGTACGCCGCAGCCTCCACTGTCGCCGCTCGAGGGCGGTTGCGGGATACCCACGATCGAAACAATGGATTGCCTTGCCGAGGCGCTCGCGCTGTCGCTCGGGTCGTGTAGGTCATCTGCGCATTCATCGCCGACGCCGCTTCCGCGATCGGCCAGACATCACTCCCCGATGGCGGTTGCTGACGGGTTGGTTGCGTCTCGGAGGATGCGGAGGGTGGTGGTCAGGGCGTCGAGTTGGGTGGGGGTTAGTACGTCGATGAGCCAGGTGTCGAGGGCTGACAGGTAGTCGGGGAGGACTTCTTCGAGGCGGTGGAGGCCGGTGGGGGTGAGGGATGCGTAGGCGATGCGGCGGTCGGTGGGGTCTAGTTGGCGTTCGACGAGGTCGGACTTGGTCAGGCGGTCTACCAGGCGGGTGACTCCGCTGGTGGAGAGTTCGGTTTGGGCTGCCAGGTCGGACATGCGTAGGCGGCGGTTGGGGGATCGGCTCAGGCGGAGCAGCGCGTTGAGGTCGAGGCCGGACAGGCCGTGGGCGTGCCAGGTGGGTTCGAGCTTTGCGATGAGTCCGCTGTGTGCCTCGAAGAGCAGGCCGGAGATGGTCAGCCGGGGGTCGTCGAACAGTTCGGACATGTGAAACACCCTAGTCGATGTTTGCCGTGGGGATTGTTGACATGAGGAATATCTCCGAGTAGACCTATGCGTACGCAATATTCCGCGCAGCAAGTATCGGAGTGGTCATGCAGAACAACTGGGTCGCCGGGTTCCGGAACGGTGTCATCAGCCCCGATGAGCAGATCAAGCTCGCCGAATCACGCGAGTTCGCGGACGAGACGGTGCGCCATGTCCTCCACATGGCCGGCGGTGGTACGGCGGTGAGGGTGCGGCTGACCAACCGGTACGGCGCGACGCCCCTGCGCATCGGCGCCGCTCGGGTGGCGCTGCGCAAGGCCGGCTCGGCGATCGACTCCGATGCCGATCATGAGATTCGCTTCGGTGCTGAGCCGAGCGCGGTCATCGATCCGGGTGCGGATCTCGTGAGCGATCCGATCGACCTGCCGGTTGCCGCTGGTCAAGACTTGTTGCTCAGCCTGTACCTGCCTGAGTCGACGGGGTTGGCGACGTTTGCCCATCAACCGGGCGAGATCTCCTATCTCGTCGCCGGCGACCGGACCGCTGATGTGGAACTCCCCGATGCGCAGGAAGTCCCGTTCCGGTTCTTCGTCACCGGCGTGGACGTTCTCGACGCCACCCCGCCGCCGATCGCGGTGGCGTTCGGCGACTCCTGGTTCGAAGGCGTCGGCACCACTCCGAGCGCCAATCGTCGCTCCGTCGATGTTCTGAACAGTCGGCTCAACCGAGGATGGGTGGTCAACAACGGCATCGCGGGCAACCGGCTCACCGCCGAGGAGATCGGTGAATCCGGTATCACACGTTTCGATTCCGATGCCATCGAGGTTCCCGGTGTCACCGATGTTCTGGTGAATTTCGGCATCAACGACCTGATTCTCGGTGGGATGGCGGGGCAGCCCTCGGCGACCGCCGATGAACTGATCGCCGGTTTCACCGAGCTCGCCGAGCGCGCCCATGCGGCGGGCCTACGGATACACGTCGCGACCATCGGCCCCTACGCCGGGTGCATCTACCCCGGCATGCCTCTTGTGGAGACACAGCCCACCCGTCACGCGGTCAACGAATGGCTGCGCCGGACAGACATTTTCGACTCCGTCTTCGATGTGGACCGTGCGGTGGCCGACCCCGCGCGCCCCGACTTCATCCGCCCCGAATTCGACAGCGGCGACGGTATGCACCTCAACGATACCGGTGCCGCCGCGATGGCGCACACCGTCGACCTCGCCGCTCTCTTCCGCGCGGACTAGGGCACGGTGAGGACGGTTTTGCCCGAGGCGTGCCCCATTTGCAAGGCCTGGATCGCCAACGGTGTGTCGGACAGAGCGAAACTCCGTTGGATCACCGGTCGCACCTGCCCTTGGACGACCAGCTCGGCCACGTAGGCCAAATCGGCGGCGGTCGGGCGCATGAGGAGGGGTTTGAGGGTTTGGCGGGTGAAGAGGTTGGCGATGAGGACCGAGCCCAGCCAGCGGATCGGGCCGAACCAGTTTCCGCCCGGTGCGCCTGCCGAGGAGATGAAGACACCTTCCGGAGTGAGGGCGCGGCGGCAGTCGCGGAGTTTTCGGTTGCCCGCGAGGTCGAAGATGATGTCGTAGACCTCGCCGTAGGCGGCGAAATCGGTTGTGGTGTAGTCGATGACGGTGTCGGCGCCGATTTCCTGGACCATCTCGATGTGGCGGGTGCTGCAGACGGCGGTCACGTGGGCGCCGAGCGCTTTCGCTATCTGCACCGCGAAGGTTCCCACACCGCCGGACGCGCCGTTGACGAGCACCCGGTGCCCCGGCGCGATCTTGCCGATATCGCGTAATCCCTGGAGCGCGGTCATGCCCGAATCCGGGATCGCGGCCGCTGTTTCCATATCCAGGCCGTCGGGTACCAGGGCGAACGCGTGGGCAGCGGCGCGGACGTATTCGGCGAACGCACCACCGGGCACTTCACCGAAAACCCGATCCCCTACCTGGAATTCAGTAACCCCGGAACCGATTGCGACTACCTCGCCGGCGAGATTCTGGCCGATCATCCGATACTTCGGTCTACGAAAGCCGAACCCGAGGCGAATCAAATACGGTGTGCCACTGAGCAAATGCAAGTCGCCGCTGCACAGCGACGCTGCCTGCACCCGGACAACCAACTCCCCCTCGCCGGGCACCGGCCTGGGCACGATCTCCGTGCACAAAACCTCACTACCGCCGTAGCGCGGTGCCACCCATGCCGTCATCCGGTCGGTATCCACATCGGTCATGAGCGGCCCCTCCTTCGCACTTACAGCGTAAGTCGCTGACCTCAGACGCTACGCTTACGCCGTAAGTAGGTCAAGGAGGAAAACATGCCGCCACGTACCCCGCTGAGCAGGGAACGGATCCTGCGGGCGGCGATCGCCCTGGCCGATGCGGAGAGTCTCGACGCGCTGTCGATGCGCAAGCTGGCCAAGGCTCTCGGCGTCGAAGCCATGTCGCTGTACAACCATGTCGCCCACAAGGAAGACATCCTCGACGGGCTCATCGACCTGGTGGTCGAGGAGATCTACGTGCCCGAAGCGGGCGGTGACTGGCAGGAAGAACTACGCCGCCGCGCGATTTCGGCCCACGAGGTCCTGCTCCGGCACCGATGGGCCACCGGCCTGCTGGGCACCCGGGTGAATGTCGGCCCCGCGATGCTGCGTTATGTCGAAGCGACCCTGGCCTGCCTGATCGCCGCGGGCTTCACCTACGAACAAGCCGACCGGGCCTGGAACGCTCTCGACAGCCACATCTACGGCTTCACGCTCCAAGCCATCAATTTCCCGCTCGACCCCTCCGAATACGCCTCGTCCGCAGAAGAATTCCTTCCGCTCATCCCCACCGATACCCATCCACACATGCACACCCTCGCCTCGCTGGTCATCGACGGAGAGCATTCGGGGACCGCTGATTTCACTTTCGGCTTGAATCTGCTACTCGAAGGACTCGCCGGCTTGCTCCGTCGCTGACCACCCGGACCCCCCGACGATCGCCGGGGTGGACCACTGAATTCACTGGGTGACAGCGGTTTCGGTCGGCTTCCAAATCCTGCTGCGCAGGTCCACGGTTCGAATGGCCTGGACCCGCCACGGCGTCAACCGCAGCACATGCAACCGCGGGTCACTCGGTGAGTGCAGCGCACCGAGACCGGCAGCATCTCCCACATGCGACCGCTCATACGGTCGCTGTCGGCGTCCAACAGAACCATTTCATCCGTTCTTCGACGGGTCACTCGAGACGGCCACCCCATGTATGGGCGGCAGGAATCAAGCTTCGACCAGGCGAAGCAACCGCACTGGCTAGTGCGGCAGCAATGCACCAGGGTCGAAGGTGACCTCGAAGGGCACTCGCACTGTCACCGGGGCACCCGCGGATGCGCGGTGGGTCAGTGTGTATTCGCCATCGGCGCCGAGCGAATACGCGAACAGCACCGGCAACCGTTCGTCGGCGAGGCGACTCTTGAACGGGTTGATCTCGAAACGCCAGTACGTGGGGATGCCTGCCTGTGCGTACAACACCGGCTTCACCATCCGATCCTGCAATGTCGTCGACTTCGACACCACTTCGACGGCGAGTTCGACCTGCCCGACCGGTACACCACGACCGTGCCAATCGATCGGACCCGTGACTACCATCAGATCGGGAATCGGCTCGTCGTCACCGATGAGCACGCCGACGCCGTCCAGCACCAACCGGTCATCGGGAACAACCGCGTCGAACACCTGCGTGAGCCGCTTGATCAACCACTGATGCATAGGCTTCGGGGCGGCATTCACGACGAGCTGACCATTCAGCACCTCATATCGCAAACCGTCATCGGGCAACTGATCGAGATCAGCGGCGGTCCAATGATCGGAGCGCGGCACAGGCATCGCCATATAAACACCTCCGACCTCGTCGAATGCACCGCGCGCCGCCCGCGTCGGCCGATTCGAGTCTAGACGCTGCAAGCAGCATCCGGCAGGTTTGCGCCGTTCGCCCAGTGGGTGTGATCCCGCTGGGCGAACGGTCGTTACCTACTCGGCGACGATGACCGACACTTCGCCGTCGGCGGCGTCGGTCGCCTCGCCTGCCACCACGAACCAGTGGGTGACCTCGCCGTCGGCCAGGTCGTCTTCGACCGAGCCGGCGGGGAGGACCGACAGGGCGCCTGCGGTGGCCGCGACCAGGAATTCCTGGATGGCGGCGGGGCCGGAGGCGTGGGTGGTGAAGGTGGTGCATTCGTAGTCGATGCCGTGTTCGTCGCGCAGGCGTTCGGCCAGGGCGACGGCTTCGGACTGGGTGAGCACCGCTGTGGTGTCGCCGGCGACCTGGACGAAGGCCGGGTGGTCCTCGGCCAGGGGGCGGATGCGGTCGGCGTAGGAGACGGGATGCGCTGCGGCTGCGGCGATCTCGCCTTCCACGTCGGCCAGGACCAGCCATTCGCCTGCCACTCCGGCGACTGGGGCCGCGCTGATGCCGAACGCCGCGCCGGCGGCGGCCAGCTCGACTCCGGTCAGGTCGCCGGCGAACAGCACCGCGGCACCGGCCTTCTGCACGGCCCAGGCGGCGAGCACCGAATCCACACTGCGCGGCAGCGACACGGCGACCACATCCCCCGGACCGGCACCGCGCGCGATGAGCACGCGGGCCAGCTGCGAGGACTTGCGATCCAGTGCGCTGTAGGCGATTTCGCTGTCACCGCGCAGCAGGGCGGGTGCCTGCGGGTCGGCTTCCACGACCTCGGCGAGCACCTTGGCCACCGTCTGCGCACCGACACCGGTCACGGAAGCGGGCGCCGAACCAGCCGCCGTCACACCGGATTCGGCGAGCAGCTTGGCGCGTTCGGTGGCATCGAGGATGTCGATGTCACCGACCAGGCCGGTCGGGTTCTCGAGCAGTTCGTCGAGCACCCGCAGCAACCGGGCGGACAGCGTGCGGATCTCGTCCTCGGTGAAGGTGCTGCGCAGGTAGCGCATGGTGATCTCGATGGTCGACTCGGCCATCACCACCAGCGTGAGCGGGTAGTGGGTGGCGTCGTCGAGGCCGACACCGGTGACCTGCATGCCATCGATCGAGCTCGCCGCGGTGACGGCGTCCTTGTCCATCGGGTAGGACTCGAACACCAGCAGCGTGTCGAACTGCGAACCGGCACCAGCCACCCGCTGGATGTCGGACAGGCCCACGAAGTGGTGGCTGAGCAATTCGGCCTGCTCGGACTGCACCTTCTGGGTGAGCTTCTCCGCCGTCATCCGGTCGTCGATCTGGATGCGCACCGGCAGGGTGTTGATGAACAGGCCGACCATCGACTCCACACCGGGCAGCTCGGCCGGACGACCGGAGACGGTCGCACCGAACACCACGTCGTCGCGGCCGGTGAGGCGCCCGACGACGATGCCCCACGCGGTCTGCAGCAGCGTGTTCACGGTGACACCGAGCTCGCCGGCGAACTTGCCGAGCGCCCGGGTGCGATCGTTGTCGATCTCGACGACGACCTTGTCGATCTCGAAGCGCTCCTCGGTGCGCGGCGGCGGCGCCAGCTGGGTGGGTCCTTCCACCCCGGCCAACGCGTCGGCCCACGCCCGCAGCGACACTTCGCGATCCCAGCCCGAGAGCCAGGACAGGAAGTTGCGGTAGGACGCCACGCGCGGCAGGGCGGTGAGGTCACCGTGCACCGCGTAGAGCACGAGCAGGTCGCGCATGAGCAGCGGCATCGACCAGCCGTCGACCAGGATGTGGTGCACCGTGATCGACAGGTGCGCCTTGTCCTCGGCGGTCTTGAACAGACCGAAGCGGATCAGCGGCGCGGTCGCCATGTCGAACTGGTTGGCCCGGTCGGCGGCGAGCAGCTGCTGCATGCGCGGCATGCGCACGTCCTCGGGCAGCTCGGTCAGGTCGACCTCACGCCACGGCACCTCGAGTTCGCCCAGCACCACCTGCACCGGCTGACCGGCCGAGTCGGTGACGAAGGCGGTCCGCAGGTTCGGGTAGCGGTCGAGCACGCCCTGGGCGGCCTTGCGCAGCCGCTCGGCGTCGAGGGTGCCGGTCAGGTCGAGTACGGCCTGCACGGTGTACACGTCGACGGTCGCCGAGCTGATCATGGCGTGGAACATGAGGCCGGCCTGCAGCGGCGAGAGCGGCCACACCTCCGACAGCGCGGGGTAATCCCGTTCCCACACATCGAGATCGGACTGTTCCACGCGTACCAGCGGCATGTCGGACGGGGTGAAACCGCCCGCGTCGGACCGCTGCGCGTGCGTGGCGAGCGCGGTGAGCGCGGCCACGAACAGGTCGGCGAACTCCTGTGCCCGCTCGGCGGAGAGCAGTCCGGTCGGGAAGGCGATGTTCGCGCCGAGCTGCGGGCCCTCGTCGCCGTCGTCGACGATGGCGTTGATGTCCAGCGTCGCGTTGGCGGGCATGTCGAGGTCCATCTCGGCGTCGAGCTGACCTAGGTCGGCCACCGGGATCCAGCCGAGTTCGGCGAGTTCGGCGGGGATCTCGCCCGTGCCCGCCCGGCCCAGGTAGTTGAAGCTGATCTGGCCGACGCTCGGCAGATCGGCACCCTGCTCGGTGAGGTACTTGAGCATGCCGTAGCCGATGCCCTTGTCGGGCACCGCGAGCATCTGCTCCTTGACCGACTTGATCACGTCGCCGAGCACGGCGCCACCGGCGAAGGCGTCGTCGAGGTCGGCGCCCGCCAGGTCCAGACGCACCGGGAAGGCGGTGGTGAACCAGCCGACGGTGCGCGACAGGTCGGCACCGGCGACGATCTCTTCCTGGCGGCCGTGGCCCTCCAGCTTGATCAACGCCGCGGTACCGGATTCGTCTCCGCGCCAACGCGATACAGCCAAGGCCAGAGCGGTGAGCAGACCGTCGTTGACACCGCCGTGGTACAGGCCGGGGATCGCGGTGAGCACCGCGTCGGTGACCTCGGGCGAGAGCGTGACCTGCACCCGGTCGACGGTGGCGAAGGTGTCGACCTTCGCGTCGAACGGACGCGAACCCAGCAGCGGGTCGGGCGTCGAGGACACCTCACGCCAGAACGGCAGTTCCGTGCGACGGTCCGCGGCCTGCTCGACCAGGCTGTGCGCCCAGCGTCGCATGGACGTGCCGTTGGCGGGCAGCGCCACCGGCTGACCGGCCGCGATCTGACCCCAGGCCATGCCGAGGTCCGGGATCAGGATGCGCCAGGACACACCGTCGATCACGAAGTGGTGGCCGACGACGAGCAGGGCGTCGCGACGGCGCGGGCTCTGTGTCGGTGCGCCGAAGGCGAACCACACGAACTGCACCATGGCGGCACCGGCCGGGTCGAGGCGACCCATGGCCTGGTCGTACTCGGCGCTGGCCAGGGCGGACAGTTCCTCGTCGGTGATGTCACCGGACACCTCGACGCGACGCACCAGGGCGCTCACGTCGACCGCGCCGGGCGCCAACGCCTCGAACTCCCAACCGTTCTCGCTGTCACCCTGCTGCGCTCCCGAGAGCCCTGCGTGGTCACGCTCCGCTACCGCCTCCGGGCTCACCGCTCGCTCCGCGCGCGCGACCCGCGAGCGGAGCACATCGTGGTGGTCGAAGACCGCACCGATGGTGGCGTGCAGGACGTCCTCGGTGATGCGTTCGGGCAGACGGAGCACCATCGACTGGGAGAACCGGTCGTAGGTGGAACCGCTGCTGAGGATCTGGCGCATGATCGGCAGCATCGGGATGTCGCCGACACCGCCGCCGGGCAGTTCCTCGAGCACGATCTGCTCGGTGTCGCCGGCGAGGACCGCGATCTCGGCCAGCCCGGCCACGCTGCGCTTCTCGAACACGTCGCGCGGCTTGAACAGCACGCCACGGTCCTTGGCCCGCGACACCAGCTGGATGGACAGAATCGAGTCACCGCCGAGGGCGAAGAACGAATCGTCCAGGCCCACCGCGTCAACACCGAGGACCTCGGCGAAGACGGCGGCGATGATCGCCTCGATATCGCTTGTCGGCGTGCGGAACTCGCGCGGGGCGAGCACCGGCTCGGGCAGGGCGCGACGATCCAGCTTGCCCGCGGGGGTCAGCGGGATCTCGTCGAGCACCATCACCGAGGCGGGCACCATGTGCGCGGGCAGCTGCTGCGCCACGAACTCGACCAGGGCGGCGGGTTCCACGGCACGGCCGGGGACCGGGCGCACGTAGGACACCAGGATGGTCGCGCCCGCGTCGGTGGTGCGGCCGATGGTCGCCGCGAAATCGACGTCGTCGTCTGCGGTGAGCACGGCGTCGATCTCGCCCAGTTCGATGCGGAAGCCGCGGATCTTCACCTGGAAGTCGTTGCGGCCCACGTATTCCACGACGGGCTTGCCGTTGACGGTGCGCCAGGCGACCACGTCACCGGTGCGGTACAGCCGTGAGCCCGGTTCACCGTAGGGGTTGGCCACGAAGCGTTCGGCGGTCAGGCCGAGGCGGTCGTGGTAGCCGCGCGCCAGCGGTACGCCACCCAGGTACAGCTCACCGGACACACCCTCGGGGACCGGATGCAGGCGACTGTCGAGCACCAGCACGGTCGCGCCGGGGATCGGTCCACCGATGTTCATGGTGTCGCCGGGCAGCAGCGCGTCGGACAGGTTGGTCGCGATGGTCGCCTCGGTGGGGCCGTAGGCGTTGTAGAACCGGTGGTGCGCCGGGTCGGTGCCCGCGCTGTGCCAGTTCGCCACCAGGTCGACCGGCGCCTTGTCGCCACCGACGATCAGCGCTTCCAGCCCGGCCAGTGCCGACGGTTCCATCGACGCCGCGACGAGCGGGGTGAGGAACACGTGGGTCAGGCCCTGGCCGACGATGATCTCGGCCAGTTCGTCGCCGCCGACCACGCCGACCGGCGTGATCACCAGGGTGCCCGCCGACCCGACGGCCAGCAGGAACTCGAGGATCGACGCGTCGAACGACGGCGAGGCGAACGCGAGGGTCCGCGCGTCCTGGCCGAGCCCGAACTGCGCCACCTCGGCGGCGGCGAAGTTGGCCACGCCGGTGTGGGTGACGACGACGCCCTTGGGCAGGCCCGTCGAACCCGAGGTGTAGATCATGTACGCCGTGTTGTCGGCGCGCACGACGCCGCGACGGTCCGCGTCGGTGATCGGCTCGCCCGACTGCTCGGCGATCTCCGCGTGCAGTGCCGCGTCGTCGAGGACCAGCCAGTCACCCAGTGCGGGTGCGGGCAGGTGCTCGACCTCAGCCGACACCGTGATGCCGAGGGCCGCACCCGAATCCGACATCATGTGCGCGATGCGCTCGGCCGGGTACTTCGGGTCGACCGGCAGGAACGCCGCACCCGACTTGACGACCGCCCAGATGGCGAGGGTGGTTTCCAGCGACCGCTGCATGGCGATGGCGACGACCGTCTCCGGTGCGGCGCCGCGCTCGATGAGGACCCGGGCCAGACACGAGGACGCGGCGTCGAGCTCGGCGTAGGTCAGCGAGCGAGCCTCGCCCGACCGCTCCGCTGCGATATCCGCCGCAGGCACGATCCCGGCACCTGCAGTCGTCCCCTCGGGCAACGCCGAGGTGAGCGCGCGGATCAGGCCGGTGTCGACCGACTCGCCGGGGGCGACGATGGCCTGACCGGTCGGGTTGGCCGCCACAGCCTGGGCAAGCAGCTCGGGCAGCGTGCTCGTGGCGAGCGCGGGCCCACCTGTGCGGGTGAGCAGTTCGGTGCGCTCGACGGTGTCGAGGAGTTCCAGATCGCCCACCGGCGTGGTGGTGTCGGCGACGACCTCGGCGAGCAGGCGACGGAACCGCTGCGCGAACTTCTCCACCGTCGACTGATCGAAAAGATCACTGGCGTAGGAGAACTCGGCATAAGCACCGGCCTCGTCGCCCGCTCCGGCCTCGCGGACGGTGAGCAGCAGGTCGAACTTGGCGGTGTCGACGTCGAACTCGACCGCCGAGACCGAAAGGCCGGGCAGTTCGAAGCCGGCGTCGGGCAGGTTCTCGAACGACAGCGCCACCTGGAACAGCGGGTGCCGCGCGGTGGAGCGCTCGGGGTTGAGCAGTTCCACCAGCCGCTCGAACGGGATGTCGGCGTGGGCGAAGGCGGCCAGGTCGGCCTCCTTGGCCTGGGCGAGCAGGTCGCCGAAGCTCTGCTGGCCGCCGACCTGCGTGCGCAGGGCCAGGGTGTTGACGAACATGCCGATCACGTCGTCGAGCTCGGCCTCGCCACGACCGGCGATCGGGGTGCCGATGACGATGTCCTCGGTGCCCGACAGGCGCGCCAGGAAGATCGCCAGCGCGGTGTGCACGACCATGAACAGCGTCGCGTTCTGCTCGCGGGCGATGGCGGTGAGCCCGGCGTGGACGTCACCGTCGATCGGGAACAGCACCCGGCCACCGGCGAAGGACTGCGTGCTCGGACGCGGCCGGTCCAGCGGCAGGTTCAGCTCGTCGGGCACACCGGCCAGGGCGCGCTTCCAGTACGCGGCCTGCTGGGAGAGCAGGCTGTTCTCGTCGGTTTCGGAGCCGAGCACCTCGCGCTGCCAGATGCTGAAGTCGGCGTACTGCACCGCCAGCGGCGCCCAGCCGGGCGCCTCGCCTGCCGCGCGGGCGGCGTAGGCGATCATCACGTCGCGGGTCAGCGGGCCCATCGACCAGCCGTCGGCGCTGATGTGGTGGGCGACGAACACCAACACGTACTCGGTGCTCGCGTCGGTACCGGCCGGCGAGACGACCCGCATCAGCTTGGCGCGCAACGGGACTTCGTCGATCACGTCGAAGCCCGCGGTGATCAGTTCGGCGATCTTGTCCCGAACCTGGTCAGGGACAACATCTTCCGGCGTCAGATCGGGCACATTGCCCTCGACCGGCAGGATCACCTGGTGCGGTGTGCCGTTGGCCGACGGGTACACCGTGCGCAGGGTTTCGTGGCGGGCGAGCACGTCGGCCACGGCCAGCTGCAGTGCCTCGACATCCAGCGCGCCCGACAGGCGGACGGCGACCGGGATGTTGTTCACCGAGGAACTGGTGTCGAACTGGTTCAGGAACCACATGCGCTGCTGAGCCAACGACAGCGGCACCTGATCCGGTCGCGGTGCGGCGACCAGCGCGCGACGCCCACCGGCACCGGCACCCTGCTCGACCTTCACCGCGAGCCCGGCCACCGTCGACGCCTCGAACAGCAGGCGCACGGGCACCCGGCTGTCCAGGGCCGCGCCGAGGCGGGCCGCGACCTGGGTGGCCAGCAGCGAGTTGCCACCGAGAGCGAAGAAATCGTCGTCGGCGCCGACGCGCTCGACGCCGAGGACGTCGGCGAACACGCCCGCCACGATCTCCTCGATCGGGGTGGACGGTGCGCGGAACGCCTGGGCCTCGAACTCCGGCTCCGGCAACGCCTTGCGGTCGAGCTTGCCGTTCACATTGAGCGGCAGGGCATCGAGCACGACGAACGCGGCGGGCACCATGTACGACGGCAGGCCGGCAGCCAGCGTCGACTTCACCTGCGCCACATCGATTTCCGTGGTGGCCGTCGTCGACGACCCGGCGCCACCGGTGGTCGCCGAGACGGAATCCACCGGCTGAACAGCGACCGAATCGGCCTCCCGGCTCGGCGTATTCGCCTGCGCGCCACCCTTTCCGACGAGGTAGGCGACGAGCCGGTCACCCGTACGCGGGTCGGACTTGGCGATGACTGCCGCCTGGCCGATCTCCGGCAGCGCGAGCAGCGCGGCCTCGATCTCGCCGAGCTCGATACGGAAGCCGCGGATCTTCACCTGGAAGTCGGTGCGGCCGCGGTAGTCGAGTTCGCCGTTGTGCCAGGCCACCAGGTCGCCGGTGCGGTACATGCGGGTGCCGGTACCGAACGGGTTGGCGACGAAGCGGTCGGCGGTGAGGTCGGCGCGGCCGAAGTAGCCGCGCGCCAGCTGGGCGCCCGCGAGGTACAGCTCGCCGGCGACACCGTCGGGCACCGGGCGCAGCCGCTCGTCGAGCACGTAGACCTGGCTGTTCCATTCGGGCGAACCGATGGACACCGAACCCTGGTCGGCCGCGTTCACCCGGTGCGCGGTGATCGAGACCGCGGCCTCGGTGGGGCCGTACAGGTTGAACAGCTCGGTGCGCGGGAACGCGGTGCGGAAGCGCTGGGCCAGCGAACCGGGCAGCGCCTCACCGATGGCGAGCACGCGCCACAGCGAATCCGGCATGCCGGCGGCCAGCAGTGCGTCCAGCATCGACGGCACCACGTGCAGCGTGGTGACCCATTCGCGGATCATCAGCTCGTTGAGGTAGGCCGGGTCGCGATGCCCGTCGGGCGCCGCGATCACCAGGCGACCACCGCACACCGCCGCCGACCAGAACTCCCAGACCGAGAGGTCGAAGGTGGCCGCGGTCTTGAGCAGCACCGCGTCGGCGGCGTCCATACCGAACTCGACCAGCTTCCACTGCAACTGGTTGGCGATGGCGCCGTGCGGAACAGCCACACCCTTCGGGCGACCGGTCGAACCGGACGTGAAGATCACGTACGCGGTATTCGACGGACGCAGCGGCTCGGTGCGTTCGTCATCGGAAACCGGTGCGGCACTTAGGCTGTCCAGGGCGAGTTCGTCGATGCGCACGACCGGTGCGGCATCGGTGCTGAACTCGTCGTTGGTGAGCACGCAGACCGGTGCCGCGGTGGTGAGGATGTAGTCGGTGCGCTCGGCCGCCTGATCGGGATCGACCGGCACGTACGCGCCACCGGACTTGGCCACCGCGTACATCGCGACGATCAGATCCACCGAGCGGCGCATGGCGAGCGCCACGCGCGCCTCCGGGCCGACACCGAGCGAGATCAGGTGGCGGGCAAGGCGGTTCACCTTCGCGTCGAGTTCGGCGTAGGTGAGCTGGTTGCCGTCGTCGGTGACCAGGGCGGTCGCCTTCGGATCGGCGGCCACGGTCGCGTCGAGCAGCGAGACAAGGGTGGCCTCGGTGTCGACCGGGTTGGCCGTGTTGTTGCGGCCGTCGACCAGTTCGGCGCGCTCGGCCGGGGCGAGCAGTTCGATATCGCCGACGGCGGTACGCGGCGTGGCGACGATCGCCTCGAGCAGGCGCTCGAAGCGGCGCAGGAATCCCTCGACCGTGGCGCGGTCGAACAGATCGGTCGCGTAGGTGAGCAGACCCGAAATGCCTTCGGGCTCACCGGTTTCGTCGTAGACGTCGCTGATGATGAGATGCAGGTCGAACTGCGACAGGTTGCTGTCGATGTCCAGGCCCGCGACCGTGAGACCCGGCAGTTCAAGGGTGGCGCGGCTGAGGTTCTGGAACGACAGACCCACCTGGAACAGCGGGTGCCGCGCGGTGGAACGCACCGGGTTGAGCACCTCGACGAGCCGCTCGAACGGCACGTCGGCGTTGGCGAAGGCGGCGATATCGTCTTCGCGCTGGCGGGCCAGCAGGTCGGTGAAGGCCTCACCGCTGTCGACCTTGGTGCGGAACACCAGGGTGTTGACGAACATGCCGATCATGTCGTCGAGCACGGCCTCGCCACGACCCGCCATCGGGGTGCCGATGGCGATGTCGTCGGTGCCGGACAGGCGCGCGAGCAGCACCGCGAGGGCGGTGTGCACGACCATGAACAGGGTCGCGCCCTCCCCACGGGCCAGTTCGACGAGCGCGCGGTGGGTCTCGGCGCTGATCCGCACGTCGACCTTGCTGCCCGCGAAGCTCTGCACGGCGGGCCGCGGCCGGTCGGCGGGCAGGTCGAGCTGGTCGGGCAGCTCGGCGAGGGCCTGCTTCCAGTAGGCCACCTGCTTGCTGGCCATCGAGTCCGGGTCGTCCTCGTTGCCGAGCAGCTCGCGCTGCCAGATGCTGTAGTCCGCGTACTGCACGGGCAGCGGCGACCAACCGGGTTCGGAGCCGGCGGCGCGGGCGGCGTAGGCCGTCATCAGGTCGCGGGTCAGCGGGGCGACCGAGGAACCGTCACCGGAGATGTGGTGCACGACCATGGCCAGCACGAAGTCGTCACTGTTCTCGACATGGAACAGGGCGACGCGCAGCGGCACCTCGACGGTGACGTCGAAGATGGTGCCGAGCAGTTCGCCGACCGCTGTCTCCACCTCGTCGGCGGCGACGGTGCGCTCGAGCAGTTCCGGCGCCGCCTGTGCGGGCGACAGGATGACCTGTGCCGCACCGGCTTCTGTCTGCGGGTAGACCGTGCGCAGGATCTCGTGGCGGCTCACCAGGTCGAGGATCGCGGCGCGCAACGCGGCCACGTCGAGCTCGCCGGACAGGCGGACCGCGACGGGCACGTTGTAGGCCGCCGACTGGGTGTCGAAGCGGTTGAGGAACCACATCCGCTGCTGGGCCAGCGAGAGCGGGATGTGCTCCGGACGCGGACCGGCCTTCAGCGCCTTGCGGTCACCGGTTTCGGCGTGCTGCTCGATGCGGTGCGCCAGCGCGGACACGGTCGACGCCTCGAACAGCAGGCGCACGGGGATGCGGGTGTCGAGGGCCTCACCGAGGCGGGCGGCGACCTGCGTGGCCAGCAGCGAGTTACCGCCCCAGGCGAAGAAGTCGTCGTCGAGACCGAACCGCTTGTCGTCACCCAGGCGCAAGACCTCGGCGAAGGTGGCGGCCACGAGCTGTTCGCTCGGGCTCACCGGTGCGCGGAACACGGCCTTCTCGACCTCGGGCTCCGGCAGCGCCTTGCGGTCGAGTTTGCCGTTGGCGTTCAGTGGCAGGGCGTCGAGCTGCAGGAACACGGTCGGAACCATGTAGGACGGCAGCTCGGCGGCCAGCGCGTTACGCAGCGCGACCTTGTCGATCTCGCCCGCGTCGGCCACGACGTAGGCGACGAGGCGATCGCCGACCACCGGATCGGTGTGGGCGAGCACGGCGGCCGCGGAGATGGTCGGCTGACGCAGCAGCGCTGCCTCGATCTCACCGAGTTCGATACGGAAGCCGCGGATCTTCACCTGGAAGTCGGTGCGGCCTCGGTAGTCGAGTTCGCCGTCGGCGTTCCATGCCACGAGATCGCCGGTGCGGTACATGCGTTCGCCGGTGGTGGAGAACGGGTCGGCGACAAAGCGATCGGCGGTCAGGTCGGCGCGGCCGTAGTAGCCGCGGGCCAGCTGGGCACCGGCCAGGTACAGCTCACCGGAGACACCGACCGGAACCGGGCGCAGCCGCGAATCCAGCACGTAGACACGGCTGTTCCACTCCGGGCCGCCGATCGACACCGACACCTGGTCGGCATCGGTTACGGCGTGGCTGGTGATCGAGACCGCGGCCTCGGTGGGGCCGTACAGGTTGAACAGCGCGGCCGTGTTGGCGGTGCGGAAGCGCTGCGCGGTCGCGGCGGGCAGCGCCTCACCGATCGCGAGCACCCGGCGCAGCGTGCGCGGCAGGGCGGCACCGGATTCGGTGAGCAACGCGTCGAGCATCGACGGCACCACGTGCAGCGTGGTGACACCGGTGGACCGCATCAGGTCGTTGAGGTAGGCCGGGTCGCGGTGGCCGTCGGCGGTGGCGACCACCAGGCGGGCACCGGCGACGGCGGCGGTCCAGAACTCCCAGACCGACAGGTCGAAGGTGGCCGCGGTCTTGAGCAGCACCGCGTCGTCGGCACCGATCCCGAATTCGGCCGTCTCCCATAGCAACTGGTTGACGATCGCGCCGTGCGGGACCGCGACACCCTTGGGCTTACCGGTGGAACCGGAGGTGAAGATGATGTACGCGGTGTTGGCGGGCACGAGCGAACGCCCGGTGATCGCCTCGGCGCTCACCGCGCTCAGGTCCAGGTCGTCCAGGACGACCACTTCGGCTGCCGCCGTGCCGAATTCGGCGTTCGCCGTGGTCAGCACGACAGCTGGTGCGGCGGTTTCCAGGATGTAGTCGGTGCGCTCGGCGGGCTGATCGGGGTCGATCGGCACGTAGGCCGCGCCCGTGCGGGCCACCGCGTACATCGCGATGATCAGCTCGGCGGAGCGTCGGATGGCCAGGGCAACCCGGTCCTCGGCGCCGATCCCGCGCTCGATCAGGTACCGCGCGAGGCGGTTGACCTCGGCATCGAGTTCGGCGTAGGTGAACTCGCGACGACCGGAGACGATTCGGCCGGAAGCGACAGCGGCGCGTGCGTCTGCGTCGTCGGATTCCGGCTCGTCGACGACCAGCGCGATCGCGTCCGGGGTCGCCGCCACAGTCGCGTCGAGCAGCGACACCAGGGTGGCGTCGGTGTCGACCGGGTGCGCGGTGTCGTTCCACGCGGTGACGATCCGCTCGGCCTCCGGCTCGGCGAGCAGGTCGATGTCACCGACCGGGATGCTCGCGTCGGCGGTGACGGCGTCGAGCACCCGCACGAAGCGGTCGGCGAAGCTCTGCACCGTCGACTCGTCGAACAGGTCGATGGCGTAACCGAATTCGGTGACCAGCTGGGCCGGTGCGCCGTCGTCGGTGTAGCGGTCGTACAGGGTGACGTGCAGATCGGTCTTGGCCAGCTGCGAGTCGTAGTCGACCGGGCTCACCGTGAGACCGGGGAGTTCGAAGGTGGTCTCGGCCAGGTTCTGGAACGACAGACCGATCTGGAACAGCGGGTTGCGTGCGGTGGAGCGCACCGGGTTGAGCACCTCGACGAGCCGCTCGAACGGCACGTCGGCATTGGCGAAGGCTTCCAGGTCGCGTTCGCGCACGTCGGCGAGCAGCTCGGCGAAGGAGGCGCCGGAGTCGACGGCGGTGCGGAACACCAGGGTGTTGACGAACATGCCGATCAGGTCGTCGAGTTCGCGCTCGCCACGACCAGCGATGGGGGTGCCGACGGCGATGTCGTCGGTGCCCGACAGGCGCGCGAGCAGCACCGCGAGCGCGGCGTGCACGACCATGAACAGCGAGGCGTTGTTGGCGCGGGCCAGGTTGTGCAGGGCGGCGTGCCGGTCGGGGTCGATCTCGAAGCGGATCGCCTTGCCCTGGAACGACTGCGCGGGCGGGCGCGGGCGATCGGCGGGCAGTTCGAGCTGGTCGGGCAGGCCGGCCAGGGCCTCGGTCCAGTATGCGACCTGCTTGGCGGCCAGCGATTCCGGGTCGGATTCGTCGCCGAGCACTTCGCGCTGCCACAGCGCGTAGTCGGCGTACTGCACCGGCAGCGGCGCCCACTGCGGCGCCTCACCCTGCGCGCGGGCCACGTAGGCGGCCATGATGTCGCGCGCCAGCGGCCCCATGGAGGAACCGTCGGCGGACACATGGTGCACGGTGAACGCGAGCACGTAGTCGGTTTCGCTCAATTCGAACAGCGCGACCGCGAGCGGCACCTCACGGGTGACGTCGAAGGTGGTCATCGCGAATTCGACGACCGCGCCGAGCAATTCGTCCTCGTCGACCTCGATGTGGTGCACCTGCGCGCTGATCTGCGAGTTCGGCAGGATCACCTGGCGTGGGCCGTCGGGCGAGGCCGGGTAGACGGTGCGCAGCATCTCGTGGCGGGCGAACACGTCGCCGATGGCCTGCTCGAGCGCGGGCACGTCGAGGTCACCGGTGAGGCGGACGGCGAGGGGGATGTTGTCCACCGCGGAGGTGGAGGTGTCGAACTGGTTGAGGAACCAGTAGCGCTGCTGGGCAGGCGAGAGCGGGATGACCTCGGGCCGCTCCCCCGCCTTCAGGCGCGGGCGGGCGCGGCCGGAACCGGCGTTGTGCTCGGCACGGGCGGCCAGCGCCGACACGGTCGAGGCCTCGAACAGGTCGCGGACCGCGAGCTGGGTGTCCAGGGCGGCACCGATGCGGGCGGTGACCTGGGTGGCCAGCAGCGAGTTGCCGCCGAGTTCGAAGAAGTCGTCGTCGGCACCCACGCGGGCCACGCCGAGCACGTCGCCGAAGGTGCCCGCCACGATCTCCTCGATCGGGGTGGACGGCGCACGGAACACCTTGGTCTCGAACACCGGCGCGGGCAGCGCCTTGCGGTCGAGCTTGCCGGAGGCGTTGAGCGGGAAGGCGTCCAGGATCACGAACGCGGTGGGCACCATGTACGCGGGCAGGGCGCTGCCGAGTTCGGCGCGCACCGCGTCGATGTCGACGGTCGAACCGGCCGACGGGATCAGGTAGCCGACGAGCTGGTCGCCGAGGCGTTCGTCGCCACGGACCACGACCACCGACTGGGCGATCGAGGGCAGGGCGGTGAGCGCCGATTCGATCTCGCCGAGCTCGATGCGCAGACCGCGCAGCTTCACCTGGAAGTCGGTGCGGCCCAGGTACTCCAGCTCGCCGTGTTCGGTCCAGGTGACGAGGTCGCCGGTGCGGTACATGCGGGCGCCGTCGGTGCCGAAGGGGTCGGCGACGAAGCGGTCGGCGGTGAGATCCGGGCGGTTCACGTAGCCGCGGGCCAGCTGCACACCGGCCAGATACAGCTCACCCGCGACACCGACCGGGACCGGGTGCAGGCGCGAATCCAGCACGTACACCTCGGTGTTGAACACCGGCGCACCGATCGGCACCGAGGTGGTGTCGGCGTCGGTGACCTCGTGGAAGGTGACGTCGACGGCGGCCTCGGTCGGGCCGTACAGGTTGTGTACGGCCGCACCGGAGAGGGCGCGCATCCGCTGGGCGGTCGGCGCGGGCAGCGCCTCACCGGAGGCGAAGACCAGGCGCAGGCTGTCGGCGCGGCCGTCGTCCTCGGCCAGTTCGGCCACGAACACCGACATCATCGACGGCACGAAGTGCGCGGTGGTGACGTTCTCGGCGGCGATGAGTTCGGCCAGGTAGGCCGGATCGCGGTGGCCGTCGGGCTTGGCGACGACCAGTCGGGCACCGATCTGCAAGGGCCAGAAGAACTCCCACACCGACACATCGAAGGTAGCGGGCGTCTTCTGCAGCACCACATCGTCGGCGGTCAGGCCGTACTGCGCCTGCATCCACACCAGACGGTTCACGATCGCGCCGTGGCTCACGGCAACACCCTTCGGGCGGCCGGTCGAACCCGACGTGAAGATCACGTACGCGGTGTTCGACGGACGCAGCGGGGCGATCCGCTCGGCGTCGGTGACCGGCGCGTCCGAGTAGCTCGACAGGTCGAGGCTGTCGATGTGCAGCGCGGTGGTCGAGCCCGCGTCGAATTCGTCACGGGCCGTGGTCAATACGCACACCGGTGCGGCGGTCTCGAGCACGTAGCGGGTGCGCTCGGCCGGGTGGTCGGGGTCCAGCGGCACATAGGCGCCACCGGCCACGCTCACCGCGTACATGCCGATCACCAGGTCGAGCGAGCGGCGCATGCCGAGCGCGACCATGGTGTCCGGGCCGACGCCCTGGGCGATCAGATGCCGGGCCAGGCGGTTCACCTGGGCGGTGAACCCGGCGTAGGACAGAGTTGTCCCCTCGAACGTGAGGGCAGGCGCGTTCGCACTGGTCGCGGTCTGGGCCTGGAACATCGACACCAGGGTCGCGTCCTGGTCGACCGGGTGCGCGGTGGCATTCCAGCCGGCCACGACCTGGCGGTATTCGACCGGAGCCAGCAGCTCGACGTCGCCGATCGCGCGGGTCGGTTCCGCGACCACCGACGACAGCATCCGCACCAGGCGCTTGGCCAGGCCCGCGATGGTGTCGGCGTCGAACATGTCTGTCGCGTAGGCGAACTCGGCGGTCATGCCGTCGGCGGAACCGTCGGCGCGGTAGCGGTCGGTCAGGTTCAGGTGCAGATCGAACTTGGCCGTCACCACGTCCAGCGGCACGCCGGCGACCTCGAGGCCGGGCAGTTCGAAGGAGGCCTCGCCGGTGTTCTGGAACGACAGCATCACCTGGAACAGCGGATGGCGTGCCTGCGAACGGGCCGGGTTGAGGATTTCGACGAGCCGCTCGAACGGCAGGTCGGAGTGTCCGAACGCGGCCAGGTCGTTCTCCCGCGTCGCGGCGAGCAGCTCGGCGAACGACTGCGCCGGGTCGACCGTGCTGCGCAGCACAAGGGTGTTGACGAACATGCCGATAGCGTCGTCGAGCACCGCTTCACCACGACCCGCGACGGCGGTGCCGATGGCGATGTCGTCGCTGTTGGACAGGCGCGCGAGCAGGGCGGCGAACGCGGCGTGCACCACCATGAACAGGCTGGCGCCGTGTTCGCGGGCCAGCGCGTTGAGGCTGTGCGTCAGCGCCGGGTCGATCGAGAACTCGTGCACCCCACCGCGGTTGGAGGCCACGGCCGGGCGCGGGCGGTCGCTCGGCAGATCCAGCTGGTCGGGCAGCCCGGCCAGCGTCGTGGACCAGTAGGCCACCTGCTGGGCGATCATCGACGACGGATCCGACTCGGAGCCGAGGGTTTCACGCTGCCACAGCGCGAAGTCGGCGTACTGCACGGGCAGCGGCGCCCAGCCCGGCGCCTCGCCGCGCGAGCGGGCGGCGTAGGCGATCATCACGTCGCGGGCCAGCGGACGCACCGACCAGCCGTCGCCGGAGATGTGGTGCACCACGAAGACGAGCACGTGGGTGTCGGGGTGCGAGCCGTCCATGGAACCGGCCACGCGCAGCAGTTCGGCGCGCACCGGAACCTGCGCGGTCACGTCGAAACCGGCGAGCACGAGTTCGCTGATGCGGTCGCGGATCTCGTCCTCACCGATCGTGACCGGGTCGATCGTGATCGGCACCTGGGCCGCGGGCAGCACGACCTGCACACCCTGGCCGTCGGCGGTTTCCGGGTAGACGGTGCGCAGCACCTCGTGCCGCTCCACCACGTCGGCCACGGCCTGGCGCAGCGCGTCCACGTCGAGGTCACCGGTCAGGCGGACAGCGAGCGGGATGTTGTTGACGCCGGTGGCGCTGTCGAACCGGTTGAGGAACCACATGCGCTGCTGGGCGAGCGAGAGCGGCACCTGCTCCGGGCGCGGCCCGGCGACGAGCTCGCGGCGGCTGCCGCTGCCCGCGTGGGTCTCCACCTTGGCGGCCAGCGCCGACACCGACGGCGCCTCGAACAGCACCCGCACCGGAACCCGGGTGTCGAGTGCGGCGCCGAGGCGGGCGACGACCTGGGTGGCGATGAGCGAGTTGCCGCCGAGGTCGAAGAAGTCGTCGTCGCGGCCGACCGGCTGATCCTCGGACAGGCCGAGCACCTCGGCGAAGGTGGCGGCGACGATCTCCTCGATCGGGGTGCTCGGCGCGCGGAACTCACGGGCCTCGAACACCGGATCGGGCAGGGCGCGGCGGTCGAGCTTGCCGTTGGCGCTCAGCGGCATCTCGTCGAGCACGACGAACGCGGCCGGAACCATGTACGACGGCAGTTGCGCACCGAGATGCGCACGCAGCGTTTCGGTTTCGACGGTCGCACCCGCCGAGGGCACCACGTAGCCGACCAGCTGATCGCCGGTGCGGGCATCCGAACGCACGATCACCACGGCCTGGCCGACGGTGGCGTGCGCGGTGAGCGCGGCCTCGATCTCGCCGAGCTCGATGCGCAGCCCGCGCAGCTTCACCTGGAAGTCGGTGCGGCCGAGGTAGGTGATCACACCGTGCTCGTCGCGGCGCACGAGGTCGCCCGTGCGGTACATGCGGGCGCCGTCGTCGCCGAACGGGTCGGCGACGAAGCGGTCGGCGGTGAGGTCGGGGCGGCCGAAGTAGCCGCGCGCCAGCTGGGAACCGGCCAGGTACAGCTCACCGGCGACACCGGCGGGGACCGGGTGCAGGCGGGCGTCGAGCACGTAGGCCTCGGCGTTCCAGACCGGCGCGCCGATCGGGACGGCGCCGTCGACCTGATCGGCGACCGGACCGTGCGTGGCGTGCACGGTGAACTCGGTGGGGCCGTACAGGTTGAACAGCTGCGCGTCGCTCACCCGCCGCAGCGCGGCGACGGCGTCGCCGGTGAAGGCCTCACCGGCGATCAGCAGGGCGCGCAGTGAGGACAGAGCTCCGCTCTCCACCGCGGCCGCATCGATGCTGCCTGCGAAAACGGTGAGCATCGACGGGACGAACGAGGTCATGGTGACCCGTTGCGCCGCAATGACATCGGCGAGGTACTGCGGGTCGCGGTGCCCGTCGGGGCTCGCGACGACGAGCCGGCCGCCGGTGCTGAGCGGACCGAACAGCTCCCACACCGACACGTCGAAGGTGGCGGGGGTCTTGAACAGCACCACGTCGTCGGCGCCGATGCCGTATTCACCGGTGATCCAGCGGATCTGGTTCACCACGGCCGAGTGCGGCACGGCCACACCCTTCGGGCGACCGGTCGAGCCGGAGGTGAAGATGACGTAGGCCGGGTGCTGCGGGTGCAGCGGTGCGGTGCGGTCGGCATCGGTGACCGGGGCATCCGGGTAGGCCGACAGGTCGACCGCGTCGATGACCAGGGTGCGCGGGCCGTCCGCCGACGCACTGCCGGTCTCGGAACTGCCTGCACCGGATGCGGTGGACAGGCCAGCCTGACCGGTCGCAGCGGCCGGGTCACCTTCGGTAGCTCCGGCTTCGAGTCCGAAGCCGTCGCGGGTCGTGGTCAGCACGACCACGGGGTCGGCAGTTTCGAGCACGTAGGCGATGCGGTCGGCTGGCTGGTCGAGGTCGAGCGGGACGTAACCGCCGCCGGCTTCCTGCACCGCGTACGCCGCGATCACCAGGTCGATGCTGCGGCGCAGGCCGAGGGCGACCAGCCGTTCCGGGCCTACACCGGCCTCGATCAGGCGGTGCGCCAAACGGTGTACGCGCGAGGCGAATTCGGCGTAGGTGAGGGTTTCGCCGGTGGCCGGGTCGATGAGGGCGACCGCGTTCGGGGTCGCCGTGGCCTGGCGGGCGAACTCGTCGACGAGGGTACCCGCGCCGGGCAGCTCGCGGGCGGTGTCGTTCCAGCCACGAACGGCCAGTTGCACCTCGGCCGCGTTCAGCAGCGGGATGTCGCCCACGGCGCGGTTCGGGGTGGCGGCGATGGCGTTGAGCAGGCGGGTGAAGCGGGCACCGAAGCTGCTCATGGTCGACGCGTCGAACAGGTCGGTCGCGTAGATCAGCTCGGCGACCATTCCGGCGGTGTCACCGGGCTTCTCGGTGAGCACCACCTGCAGGTCGAATTTGGCGACATCGATCGGCAGCTCCACACCGCTCGCGGTGAGGCCGGGCAGTTCCAGGCTGGTCTGGCCGGTGTTCTGGAAGGCCAGCATCACCTGGAACAGCGGGTGGCGCGCCTGCGAACGGGCGGGGTTGATGATCTCGACCAGCCGCTCGAACGGCAGGTCGGCGTGGCCGAAGGACGCGATGTCGCTCGTGCGGACCTGGGCGAGCAGCTCGCTGAAGCTGGCCGCGCCGTCGACCTCGGTGCGCAGCACGAGGGTGTTGACGAACATGCCGATCAGGTCGTCGAGCGCGCGTTCGCCACGGCCCGCGATGGGCGTGCCGATGGCGATGTCGGACTCACCGGACAGTCGCGAGAGCAGCAGGGCCAGGGCCGCGTGCGTGACCATGAACAGGGTCGCGCCACGGGTGCGGGCCAGCTCGGCGAGCGCCGCGTGGGTGCGGGCGTCGATCTCGAAGGTGTGGGTGGCGCCGCGACCGCTGGCGACGGCCGGTCGCGGCCGGTCGGCGGGCAGGTCGAGCTGCTCGGGCAGACCGCGCAGGTGCTCGCTCCAGAAAGCGATCTGACTCGCGATCACCGATCGGGCGTCGTCCTCGTCACCGAGCACGGCACGCTGCCAGAGGGCGAAGTCGGCGTACTGGACCTCGAGGGGACGCCAGGCCGGTTCGGCGCCTTCCACGCGGGCGCTGTAGGCGGTCATCACGTCGCGGGTGAGCGGGCCCATGGAGAAGCCGTCGGCCGAGATGTGGTGCACGACAAGGGCGAGCACGTGTTCGGTCGGGCTCACCTCGAACAGGGCGGCCCGGAACGGCACCTCGGCGGTGACGTCGAACGCGGTCAGCACGAGCTGCGAAAGGCGCTGCGGCAGTTCGGCTTCGGTGGTCTCGATCGGGGCGAGGTCGGGGATGACCTTGCCGGTCGCGACGATCACCTGGTGCGCGGCGCCGTCGGCCTCCGGGTAGTAGGTGCGCAGCGACTCGTGGCGGGCGAGCACGTCGGCGACGGCCACCTGCAGTGCCTGGCGGTCGAGCAGGCCGGACAGGCGAACGGCGGCGGGGATGTTGTCGACGGCCGACTCGGGGTCGAAGCGGTTGAGGAACCACATGCGCTGCTGGGCCAGCGACAGCGGTACCCGCGCGGGGCGCTGCTGCGGAACCAGCGGGGCGCGCCGCTCGTCACCGGAATGTGTCTCGGCCCGCGCGGCCAGCGCGGCGACCGTGGACGCCTCGAACAGTTCGCGCACGCCGATATCGGATTCCAGGGCGGCCGAGAGCCGGGCCGCGACCTGGGTGGCGGTCAGCGAGTTGCCGCCGAGAGCGAAGAAGTCGTCGTCGAGGCCGACCCGGTCCAGGCCGAGCACATCGGCGAAGGTGGCGGCGACGATCTCCTCGACCGGCGTGGTCGGCGCGCGGAACACCGCGGCCTCGAACACCGGGGCGGGCAGGGCCTTGCGGTCGAGCTTGCCGGAGGCGTTGAGCGGGAACTCGTCGAGGACGATGATCACCGACGGCACCATGTAGGCGGGCAGGTTGTTGCCCAGTTCCTCGCGCGCGTCCTCGATGTCGACGGTGCGGCCGACGGCGGGGATCACGTAGGCCACCAGCTGGTCGCCGGTGTGCTGGTCGCTGCGGACCACCACCACCGACTGGGCGACCTCGTCGAGGCCGGTGAGCGCGGACTCGATCTCGCCGAGCTCGATGCGCAGACCGCGCAGCTTCACCTGGAAGTCGGTGCGGCCCAGGTACTCCAGCTCGCCCTGTTCGGTCCAGGCGACGAGGTCACCGGTGCGGTACATGCGCTCGCCGTCGTCGCCGAACGGGTCGGCGACGAAACGGTCCGCGGTGAGATCCGGGCGGGCGACATAGCCGCGCGCCAGCTGGGTGCCCGCGAGGTAGAGCTCACCCGCGACACCGACCGGGACGGGCCGCAGGCGCGCGTCGAGGACGTAGACCTGGGTGTTGAACACCGGGGCACCGATCGGCACGGTGTCGATGTCGGTGTCGACGACCTCGTGGAAGGTGACGTCGACCGCGGCCTCGGTGGGGCCGTACAGGTTGTGCAGTGCCGCACCGGTGAGTTCGCGCAGGCGGTGGGCGGGCTTGGGCGGCAGCGCCTCTCCGGAGGCGAACACCATGCGCAGCGAATCACACTGCGCGGCAGCGGCATCCGCGACGAACACCGCCAGCATCGACGGCACGAAGTGGGTGACGGTGACACCCTCGGCCGCGATGACCTCGGCCAGGTAGGCCGGATCACGATGACCGTCGGGCTTGGCGACGACCAGTCGCGCACCGATCTGCAAGGGCCAGAAGAACTCCCACACCGACACGTCGAACGTGGCAGGCGTCTTCTGCAGCACCACATCGTCGGAGGTCAGGCCGTACTGCGCCTGCATCCACACGAGGCGGTTGACGATCGCGCCATGGCTGACCGCCACACCCTTCGGGCGACCCGTCGAACCCGACGTGAAGATCACGTACGCGGTGTTCGACGGACGCAGCGGGGAGGTCCGTTCGGCGTCGATGAGGCGGGTGTCGGCGTAACCCGACAGGTCGAGCAGGTCGATACGGACCTGCGCGGTGTCGATCTCCAGATCGGTGCCCGAGGTGAGCACACAGACCGGATCCGCCGTCGCGAGAATGTATTCCGTGCGCTCGGCCGGATGGTCGGGGTCCAGCGGCACATAGGCGCCACCGGCCACGCTCACCGCGTACATGCCGACGACCAGGTCGAGCGAGCGGCGCATGCCAAGGGCCACATAGGTTTCCGGGCCGACACCACGGTCCACGAGCCACCGGGCCAGGCGATACACCTGGGCCGCGAACTCGGCGTAGGACAGACTCGCCCCCTCGAAGGTGAGGGCGGTGGCCTGCGGGGTGCGGGCCAGCTGCGCCTCGAACATCGACACGAGGCTGGCGCGCTGATCCACCTCGTGCGCGGTGGCGTTCCACTCGCGCACGACGAGTGCGCGTTCGGCGGCGTCGAGCAGTTCGATATCGCCCACGGCCACCGTCGGTTCGGCGGTGATCGCGGTGAGCACCCGGATCAGGCGCTCGGCGATGCGGTGCACGGTGGCGGCGTCGAACAGGTCGCTCAGGTAGCCGGCGCGGATGCGCAGCTGGGTGTCGAGCTGGGCGATGAGCGAGAGCGGGTAGTGGGTGGCGTCGGCGGCGTCCAGGCCGGTGACGGCCATGCCGTCGATGTCGGCGGCCTGGGCCTTGATGCCCTCGGCGTCGACCGGGTAGGACTCGAAGACCACCAGCGAGTCGAACAGGCCACCGATCCCGGCGGCCGACTGGATCTCGGCCAGGCCGATGTAATGGTGGTCGAGCAGGTCGGCCTGCTCGCCCTGGGTGCGGGTCAGCACCTCGCGCACCGATTCGGCCGCGTCGAAACGGACGCGCACCGGCACGGTGTTGATGAACAGACCGACCATCGACTCCACGCCCGACAGCTGCGCGGGACGACCGGAGACGGTGGTGCCGAACAGCACGTCGTCGCGACCGGTCATTCGGCCGAGCACGATCGACCACGCCACCTGCAGCACCGTGTTCGGGGTGACGCCGAGGTCGGCGGCCAGCGCGACCAGGCGGCCGGTGGTGATCTCGTCCAGGTCGAACAGGTACTCGTCCGACAGGGCGGTGATCTCGCGGCTCGCGTCCGGGCGGGCGAGCAGCGTGGGCTCGGTGACCCCGCGCATCGCGTCGGACCAGACGGCCACGGAGGCCGAATGATCCTGCTGGGAAACCCATTCCAGGAAGTGACGGTAGGAGCGCACGGCGGGCAGCGCGCTCGCGTCGCCGTGCAGGGCGTAGAGCGCGAGCAGGTCGCGCATCACCAGCGGCATCGACCAGCCGTCGAGCAGGATGTGGTGGTTGGCCACCACGAAACGCCATTCGTGCTCGCCCACCTGGATCAGGGTGAAGCGGATGAGCGGCGGCTCGGCCAGGTCGAAGCGGGCGTTGCGGTCGGCCTCGACGAGGTCGGCGAACTCGCCGGTTTCGGTGCGGTCGTGTTCGGCCCAGACCACACGGGCGTTGTCGAGGACGATCTGCACGGCGTTGCCGTCGTGATCGGTGACGAACGCGGTGCGCAGGGTCTCGTGCCGGTCGAGCAGGGCCTGGGCGGCGGCGCGCAGACGGGTGGCGTCGACATGACCGGTGAGCGTGAGCACCGCCTGGGCGGTGTAGACGTCCACCGAGCTCGCGGCGAGGCGGGCGTGGAAGAACAGACCGGCCTGCAGCGCGGCCAGCGGCCACACCTGGGTCAGCTCCGGGTAGCGCCGCTCCCAGACGTCGATATCGCGCTGGGTGGCGCGCACGAGCGCGAAGTCGGACGGCGTGTGGCCGCCCGCATCGGCGGAATTGGCATGCCGGGCAACGGCTTCCAGCGCGGCGACCCACAGGTCGGCGAATTCGCGGACCTCGGCCTCGCCGAGCAGGGTGCTCGGGTAACCGATATTGGCGCTGAGTTTGTCGCCGACGACGATCGCGTTGACGTCCAGCGGTGCCATCGCGGGCATGTCGGCGTCGTAGGCGCCGCCGAGGGAGGCCAGCTCCGAGGCCGGGATCCAGCCGAAACCGCGCAGCGCGTCGGGGACGTCGCTGTCGGCGACCCGGCCGAGGTAGTTGAAGCTGATCTGGCCGGGCAGCTCGGTGGGCAGTTCGGCGGCGGTGTCGGCGTTCATGTACCGCAGCAGGCCGTACCCGATGCCCTTGTCGGGCACCGAGAGCAGCTGTTCCTTGACCGCCTTCACGGCCTGGCCGATCGCCGGACCACCGGCCAGGGCGGCGTCGAGATCGATGCCGGTGAGGTCGAGGCGCACCGGGAAGATCGCGGTGAACCAGCCGACCGTGCGGGACAGGTCGGCACCGGGCGCGACCTCTTCCTCGCGACCGTGGCCTTCCAGGCGCACCAGCAGGGCGTCGTTCGAGTCGTCGGACTTGCCGGGGACGCGACGGGTGCGCCACTTGGCGGCGGCCAGGGCGAGCGCGGTGAGCAGACCGTCGTTCACGCCACCGTGGAACAGGGCGGGCACGGTGGTGAGCAGGGCCTTGGTGACCTCGGCGGACACCTCGACCGGCAGCTTCTCGATCACACCGGAAACGTCGACGGCCGGGTTCATCGGCCGCTCGGTGAGCAGCGGATCGGGCGTCGCCACGACCTCACGCCAGAAGTCGAGCTCGGCGACGCGATCGGGGTTGCGCGCTTCGTCGGCCAGAGCGTGCGCCCAGGCACGCATGGACGTGGTGGGTGCGACCAACTCCGGCTGCTGGCCCGAGGACAGCTGACCCCAGGCGGAGACGAAGTCGGGCACCAGGATTCGCCACGACACACCGTCGACGACGAGGTGGTGGGCCACCACGATCAGTCGGCCGGCCCGGCGCGCGGACTTCTCGGTATCGGCGGACGAGGTCGCGCCACCAGCCGACGCGGTGCCGGGCAGCGAGATGGTCGGGGTCGCCGGCTCGGTGGGCTCCAGCCACACGAAGCGCACGACGACACCGGCGGCGGGATCGAGCCGGTCCAGGCTCGAATCCAGTGCGGCCGAGGCGATCTCGAACAGCTCGGCGTCGGAGACGTTCGCGTCGAAGGTGCTGTGATCGATCAGGGTGTCCGCATCGACGGTGCCCGTGGGCGCCGTGGTGACGACCCAGCGGCCGTCGACCTGGTGCAGACGCGAGCGCAGCATGTCGTGGCGGTCGACGACCGCGCCGACGGTGGCCGCGATCCCCGCCCGGTCGATGCCGACGGGCAGCTCGAGGGCCATGGTCTGGTTGAACCGGTCGAACGAACCCGACCGCTCGGCCATGAACCGCACCACCGGGGTCAGCGGCATCTCACCGACGCCGCCGCCGGGCAGTTCGGCCAGGGTCACCGCGGAAGCCGCTGCGACATCGGCGGTTTCGGCCACCGAGGCCAGGCCCGCGACGGTGCGCTGCTCGAACACGTGGCGCGGGGTGAACAGCACGCCGCGGGCCTTGGCCCGGGAGACGAGCTGGATGGAGACGATCGAGTCACCGCCGAGGGCGAAGAACGAGTCGTCGACACCGACGCGCTCCACGCCGAGGACCTCGGCGAACACCTCGGCGATGGTCTGCTCGATCGGGGTGCGCGCGGCCCGGAAGGAGACCTCGGTGGCGAACACCGGCTCCGGCAGCGCCTTGCGATCGAGCTTGCCGACCGGGGTGAGCGGCACCCGGTCGATCACCATGATCGACGACGGAACCATGTAGGCGGGCAGGCGTTCCTCGACGTGCGCGGTGAGGGCGGCCACGTCGATCGAACGGCCCGGCGCGGCAACGACATACGACACCAGCGAGACGGCGCCCGCGGTGCTCTTGTGGCCGAGGGTGACGGCGAAGTCGACCGTGTCGTGCGAGGCGAGTGCGGAGTCGATCTCACCCAGTTCGATACGGAAGCCGCGGATCTTCACCTGGAAGTCGGAGCGGCCGACGTACTCGACGGTGCGTTCCGGCGTCCAGCGCACGACGTCACCGGTGCGGTACATCCGCTCCCCCGGCACGAACGGGTCGGCGACGAACCGGTCGGCGGTCAGGCCGGGGCGGGCGTGGTAGCCGCGCGCCAGCTGGATGCCCGACAGGTACAGCTCACCCGCGACACCCACCGGAACGGGCTGGAGCTGGGCGTCCAGGATCAGCGAGCGCATACCGCGCGTGGGGCCACCGATGGTGACCAGCTCGCCCGGCACCAGCGCATCGCTGATGTTCGTCATGATCGTGGTCTCGGTCGGACCGTAGCCGTTGTGGAAGGCGCGGATTGTGCCGTCCGCCAACGGAACCGCCCACTTCGACACCAGATCGGCGGGCACCGCCTCACCACCGGCGACCAGCACCCGCAGCGAGTCCAGGCCGCTCGGGTCGAAGGTCGCCAGGGCGGCGGGGGTGATGAAGGCGTGGGTGACCCGCTCGGCGCGGATCAGTTCGGACAGTTCGTCGCCGCCGTACACACCCGGCGGGACGACCACCAGCGCACCACCGCGCGCCAGGGCGAGCAGCAGCTCCAGGATCGACGCGTCGAACGAGGGCGACGCGAAATGCAGTGCCCGCGTGGACGAGTCGAGCTGGTAGCGCTGCGCCTGCTCCTCGCCGAAGTTGGCGAGACCCGCATGGGTGACCACGACGCCCTTGGGCACACCGGTGGAACCGGAGGTGTAGATGACGTAAGCGGGCTGCTCGGGCGTGGTCGCCCGGACCAGCTCGGCGTCGGCGATCGGGCCGCCGTCGAAGCGATCGAGGTCGAGCTCGTCGAGCACGAGCCAACCCGCGGCCGAGTTGCCGAACGTCCCCGCAGAGGCCGAAGCACCTGCGGCATCCGCAGATTCAGACGTCAGAGTGGCAGCCGAAGCACCGTCCGCAGGCCCGGCGTCGGGCATCTGCGGTGCGGCGGATGTCCCGGCTGCGGTGGCGATGTCGGGCAGTCCGTCGCGCACCGACGCGACCGTGATGCCGAGCGGCGAACCGGAGTCGGTGACCATGTGGGCGATGCGGTCGGCGGGGTAGGTCGGGTCGACGGGGACGAAGGCGGCGCCGGTCTTGGCGACGGCCCAGGCGGCGAGCACCGAGTCGGCCGAGCGCGGGACACCGATGGCGACCAGGTCTTCGGCGCCGACGCCGTGCTCGATCAGCAAGCGCGCCAAGCGGTTCGAGCGTTCGTCGAGCTCGGCGTAGGAGAGCGTCGCGTCCTTGAACACGACGGCATCGCCGGTCGGGTTCGCCGCGGCGGCGTCGGCGAGGAGGCTGCGCAGGGTGCGGGCGGGCACCGGCGGTGCGCCGACCCGGAACACCAGGTCGGCCCGTTCGGCGGCGTCGAGCACGTCGATCGCGCCGATGGTCACCGAGGCGTCGGCGGCCACGGCCTCGAGCACGCGTTCCCAACGGGTCGCGATGGTGTCGACCGTCGCCTCGTCGAACAGTTCGGTGGCGTAGTTCAGTGACAGCGCCATCCCGCCGTGGCCGGGTTCGCCCAGCTCGGACAGGGTGAACTGGAGGTCGAAGCGGGCGACGCTCTCGTCGAGGTCGAGCGCCGACACGGCGAGACCGGGCAGTTCCAGGGTGGTGCGGTCCAGGTTCTGGAAGGCCAGCATCACCTGGAACAGCGGGTTGCGGGCCTGCGACCGCTCGGGTGCGAGCAGTTCGACCAGGCGCTCGAACGGCACGTCGGCATTGCCGTAGGCGTCGAGGTCGGTCTTGCGGGCCTGCTCGAGCAGGTCGGTGAACGACTCGCCCGGACGCACACCGGTGCGCAGCACCAGGGTGTTGACGAACATGCCGACGAGGTCGTCGAGGGCCTGCTCGCCACGGCCGGCGATGGGGGTGCCGATGGCGATGTCGTCGGAGCCGGACAGCCGGGCCAGCAGCACCGCGAGCGCGGTGTGCATGACCATGAACAGCGAGGCACCCTGCCGACGGGCCACCTCGTCGAGGCGGGCGATCAGCTCGGGCTGGAGCTCGCGGTGCACCGACGCGCCACGCAGCGAGGCGATGGCCGGGCGCGGCCGGTCGAAGGGCAGGGTGAGTTCGTCGGGGACACCGGCGAGCTGACGCTGCCAGTAGGCCACCTGACGCGCCATCAGCGAATCGGCGTCGTCCTCGGTGCCGAGCACCGCGCGCTGCCAAACGGCGAAGTCGGCGTACTGCACCGGCAGCGGCGCCCAGCCGGGCGCGGTGCCCTGGGCGCGGGCGGTGTAGGCCAGCATCACGTCGCGGGTCAGCGGGGCGATGGAGAAACCGTCGGCGGCGATGTGGTGGACCACCACGACGAGCACGTGCTCGGCGGCCGCACCGGAACCGGCGAGCTGGGCCGCGCTCGCACCGTCGCGCGTGGACGCGACGCCGTTCGCGGGTGCACCGTCGTTCCCGGGCGCGACGCGGAACAACCGGGCGCGCAACGGAACTTCTTCCGCCACATCGAATCCGGTGGAGACGAACTCGGTGACTGTCTCGAAGAGCTGGTCGGCAGCGATGGTGACCGGGCGCAGATCCAGCGAAATACGTTCGGCCGCAACCACTTGCTGCACCGGCGTGCCGCCGTGCTCGGGGTAGCGGGTGCGCAGCGATTCGTGCCTGCGCACGAGGTCGGCCAGCGCCAGCGACAGCGCCTCGACGTCGAGGTCGCCGGTGAGGCGGATCGCGACGGGCAGGTTGTAGGCCGAGGAGGTGGTGTCGTACTTGTTGAGGAACCACATCCGCTGCTGGGCGAACGACAGCGGGACCAGTTCGCCGTCGGCGCGCTCACGGGCGACGAGCGCCGCGCGGGCGGTGCCGCCGGTGTGCGATTCCACCCGGGCCGCGAGGGCTTCCACGGTCGACGCTTCGAACAGGGCGCGCACGGGCACCGTCGCACCGAGCGCGGCGCCGATGCGGGCGACGACGCGGGTGGCGATCAGCGAGTTGCCGCCGAGGTCGAAGAAGTCGTCGTCGGCGCCGACCCGGTCCAGTCCGAGCACGTCGGCGAACACCGAGGCCACGGTTTCCTGCACCGGCGTGACCGGGGCGCGGAAAGCGCGCGCCTGCACCGCCGGGGCGGGCAGGGCACGGCGGTCGAGCTTGCCGTTGACGGTGAGCGGGATCCACTCGAGCCGCACCAGCGCGGCCGGAACCATGTAGGCGGGCAGCTGTTCGGCGGCGCCGCTGCGCACGGCGTCGAGGTCGGGTTCGGTCTCGGCGTCGGCGACCACGTAGGCGACGATGCGCTGGTCACCGGGGGTGTCCTCGCGCACGATGACCGCCGCCTGGGCGATGCCGGGCTGGGCGAGCACGGCGGCTTCGATCTCACCGAGCTCGATGCGGAAACCACGCACCTTCACCTGGTCGTCGGCGCGGCCGAGGTATTCGAGTTCGCCGAAGCGGTTCCAGCGCGCGAGGTCGCCGGAACGGTACAGCCGCGAACCGGCCTGGTTCGGGCCGGCCAGCGGATTGGCGACGAACCGGGTGGCGCTGAGGTCGGGGCGACCCAGGTAGCCGCGCGCCAATTGCGGTCCCGCGACGTACATCTCACCCGCGACACCCACCGGCACCGGGCGCAGACGTGAGTCGAGCACGAACACGCTCAGGCCCGCGATGGCCCGGCCGACGACCGACCCGGCCGCCGCCGCGATGGTCTTCGCGTCGAGCGCGCGGAACGACACGTGCACCGTGGTCTCGGTGATGCCGTACATGTTCACCAGCGTCGGCGACGAATCACCGTGGCGGGCAACCCAATCCGACAGACGACGCAGTTCGAGCGCCTCACCGCCGAACACCACGTAGCGCAGGGCCAGCGGCGCCAGGCCCGGTCCGGCGTTCCGGTCGGCCTCGGCGAGCTGATAGAACGCCGACGGCGTCTGGTTGAGCACCGTCACCTGCTCCACCCGCAGCAGTTCCAGGAACTGCTCGGGCGAACGCGAGGTGTAGTAGTCCACGACGATCAGCGAGCCGCCGAACAGCAGCGGGCCCCACAGCTCCCAGACGGAGAAGTCGAAGGCGTAGGAGTGGAACAGCGTCCACACATCGCGCGGGCCGAAGCCGAAGTCGCGATCGGTATTGGCGAACAGCCGCACCACATTCCGGTGCGCGACCGCGACGCCCTTCGGGCGGCCGGTCGAACCGGAGGTGTAGATGACGTAGGCGACATTGTCGGGCGACAGCGGTGCTAGGCGATCGGCGTCGGTGATGGGCGCGTCGTCGGCGTCCTCCACATTGCCGGTCTCCACGGCGAAGCCGTCGAGGACCACCGAAGGCAGGTGCGCGGGCACCGTCACCTGGACGGTGGAGTCGAGCACCACGCTGGTCGGGCGCGAGTCCTCGAGCACGTAGGCGATGCGCTCGGCCGGGTAGGTCGGGTCGACCGGCACGTAACCGGCACCGGTCTTGACCACCGCGAGCAGTGCGACGACCAGATCCAGCGAACGCGGCAGGATCACCGCGACCAGCGATTCGGGACCAGCGCCGTCATCGATCAGCCTGCGCGCCAGCACATTCGCGCGCCGGTCGAGCTCGGCGTAGGTGAGCGATTCGACGCCGAACTTGGCGGCGATCCGGTCCGGGTAGGCGGCCGCGGCCGCGTCGAACAGGTCGACGAGGGTGGTGTGCCGGTTGCCGAACAGTCCACGCCGGTAGCCGGCGGGGGTGCTGGCATCGTGCACCACAGGCAGGGCGATGGCGTCGGCGCCCGAGGACACCCAGCGCTGGGCGACATCGCGCTGTTCGGCCTCACCGAGCAGGTCGATGTCGCCGACGATCACGTCGGGGTTCTCGGCCACCGTGCGCAGGATGCGGACCAGGCGGTCGCCGAAGGCGGCGACGGTCTCGGCGTCGAACAGATCGGTCGCGTAGTTCCAGGACATGGCGAGCGAGCCGTCGGCGGCCTCGCCGACGGTGAGCTGCACATCGAATTTGGCTGTGCCCGGGTCGAAGTCGACCACGTCGAGATCCAGACCCGGGAGCGCCACGGTGCCGGTGTCGGCGGCGGTGGCCGCCTCGAAGGTGAGCGCCACCTGGAACAGCGGGTGGTGCGCCTGCGAGCGGGTGGGGCTGAGCACCTCGACGAGCCGTTCGAACGGCACGTCGGCATTGGCGAAGGCCGACAGGTCGACCTTGCGGACCTGCTCGAGCAGGTCGCCGAAGCGCCCGCCGAGGTCGACCTCGCTGCGCAGCACGAGGGTGTTGACGAACATGCCGACCAGATCGTCGAGCGAACGTTCGCCACGCCCGGCGATCGGGGTGCCGATGGCGATATCGGTGCTGTTGGACAGTCGCGCGGCCCAGGTGGCCAGGGCCGCGTGCATCACCATGAACAGGGTGACGCCGCGCGCGCGGGCGATCTCGGTGAGCGCGCGGTGCAGTTCGGCGTCGATCGAGAACCGGTACAGGTCACCGGCATTGGTCGCGATCTCGGGGCGCGGCCGGTCGGCGGGCAGTTCGATCTGGTCGGGCAGGTCGCGCAGCTGCTCGGTCCAGTAGGCGAGCTGACCCGCGGCGACCGAATCGGGATCGGACTCCTCGCCGAGCACCTCACGCTGCCACAGCGTGTAGTCGGCGTACTGCACCTCGAGGGGCGCCCAGGCAGGCACCTCACCGCGGGCGCGTTCGGTGTAAGCGACCACCACGTCACGCAGCAGCGGACGCAGCGAGAAACCGTCGCCGCTGATGTGGTGCATCACGAGAACGGCGACATGCGTGCGCTCGTCGACGCGGAGCAGGCTCGCGCGGAACGGCACCTCGCGGGTGACGTCGAACTGCACGCTCGCCAGTTCGACCACGCGTGCGACGACATCCTCGGCGGCGACCGGCTGGGCGGGCAGCGCGAAACGGACCTCGTCGGCGGGCAGGATCTGCTGGTAGCCCGCACCCTCGATCTCGGGGTAGAAGGTGCGCAGCGACTCGTGCCGGGCCATCACGTCGGCGATGGCGGATTCCAGTGCGGCCGTGTCGAGTTCACCGGTGAGCCGGATGGCGACCGGGATGTTGTTCACGGCGGTGCGGTTGTCGAAGCGGTTGAGGAACCACATGCGCTGCTGGGCCTGCGACAGCGCAACCAGCTCCGGGCGCGGACGCGGTGCGAGCGGCACGCGCGAGCCCCGGCCGGACGCGGTTTCCACGCGAGCGGCCAGAGCGGCGACGGTCGGCGCCTCGAACAGCGCGCGCAGCGGAACCTGGGCGTCGAGGGCCTCCGACAGGCGCGCGGCGACCCGGGTGGCGACCAGCGAGTTGCCGCCGAGTTCGAAGAAGTCGTCGTCGAGGCCGACCTGGCCCGCGCCGAGCACCTCGGCGAAGGTGGCGGCGACGATCTGCTGCACCGGGGTGACCGGCGCCTGGAACACCCGCGCGGCGAACACGGGGGCGGGCAGCGCCTTGCGGTCGAGCTTGCCGGAAGCGTTGAGCGGGAAGGCGTTCAGCACCATGAACGCGGCGGGCACCATGTACACCGGCAGTTCGGCCGACAGGGCGGCCTTCGTCGCATCGGTGTCGACGCTCTGTCCGGTCTCCGGGATGACGTAGGCGACCAGCTGGTCACCGGTGTGCTCGTCGGCGCGCACCACCACGACCGCCTGCGCGATCTGCGGCAGCGCGGTGAGCGCGGACTCGATCTCGCCGAGTTCGATGCGCAGGCCGCGCAGCTTCACCTGGAAGTCGGTGCGGCCCAGGTATTCCAGCTCGCCGTCGGGAGTCCAGGTGACGAGGTCGCCGGTGCGGTACATGCGCTCGCCGGGGGCGAACGGATCGGCGACGAAGCGGTCCATCGTGAGGTCGGGGCGACCCACGTAACCGTGGGCCAGCTGCACGCCCGCCAGATACAGCTCACCCGCGACACCCACCGGAACGGGTCGCAGCCGCGAATCCAGCACGTACAGACGGGTGTTGAACACCGGCGCGCCGATCGGCACGGTATCGGTGTCGGCCTCGGTGACCTCGTGGAAGGTCACGTCGACCGCGGCCTCGGTCGGGCCGTACAGGTTGTGCAGCGCGGCACCGGTGAGTTCGCGCAGGCGCTGCGCGGTCGGCGCGGGCAGCGCCTCACCGGAGGCGAACACATTGCGCAGCGAGACACAGTCGGCGGCAAGCGGTTCGGTGACGAACACGGCCATCATCGACGGCACGAAGTGCACCGTGGTGACCTGCTCGGCCACGATCAGCCGGGCCAGGTAGGCCGGGTCGCGATGCCCGTCGGGCTTGGCGACCACCAGGCGCGCACCGACCTGCAGCGGCCAGAAGAACTCCCACACCGACACATCGAAGGTGGCGGGCGTCTTCTGCAGCACCACGTCGTCGGCGGCCAGCCCGTAGGCGGCGTGCATCCACACCAGGCGGTTGACGATGGCCGCGTGGCTGACCGCGACGCCCTTGGGGCGCCCGGTCGAACCGGAGGTGAAGATGACGTAGGCGGTGTTGCCCGAGCGCAGCGGGCGATGCCGGTCGGCGTCGGTGACCGGCTCGGCCGAGTGGCCGGACAGGTCGAGCTGGTCGATGCGCACCTCGCGACCGGCGGCCGCGGGCAGGCTCTCCCCCGACGTCAGCACGCACACCGGCTGGGCGGTGTCGAGGATGTGCTCGATGCGCTCGGCCGGGTGATCGGGATCCAGCGGCACATACGCGCCACCGGCGGCCGACACCGCGTACATGCCGACCAGCAGGTCGATCGAACGCCGCATGCCGAGGGCCACATACGATTCCGGGCCGACACCGGCGTCCTTGAGCCAGCGGGCGAGCTTGCGCACGCGGACCGCGAACTCGGCGTAGGACAGACTCGTCCCCTCGAACGTGAGGGCTGTCGCGTCGGGCGTGCGCGCGACCTGCGCCTCGAACAGCGCGTTGAGGGTGGCCGGGTCGTCGTCGCTCGGGGTGCTGAGCGCGGCGTCGACCGCGAATTCGGTGTCGTTCCAGCGGTCGAGCACCAGGGCGCGCTCGGCATTGTCGAGCAGTTCGATGTCGCCGACGGGGGCGGTCGGGTCGGCCACGATCGCGGCGAGCAGGCGCAGCAGGCGGGCGCCGAAGGTGGCGGCGAACGCGGCGTCGAAGAGATCGGTGGCGTAGACGAGTTCGGCGTCGAGGTGGCTGTCGTCGTCGGCCGGGACCTCGCTCAGCGCGAGCTGCAGGTCGAACTTGGCGGTGTGCTGGTCGATGCCCAGCTCCGACACGGTCAGGCCGGGCAGTTCCAGGGTGGTGCGGCCCAGGTTCTGGAACGACAGCATCACCTGGAACAGCGGGTGCCGCGCCTGCGAACGGGCCGGGTTGAGCACCTCGACGAGGCGTTCGAACGGCACGTCGGCGTGGGCGAAGGCGGCCAGGTCGTGTTCGCGCACCTGGCCGAGCAGCTCGGTGAAGGTGACGCCGGGGTCGACCTCGGCGCGCAGCACCAGGGTGTTGACGAACATGCCGACCAGGTCGTCGAGAGCCTGCTGACCGCGACCGGCGACCGGGGTGCCGATGGCGATGTCGGAGGTGCCCGACAGGCGTGCGAGCAGCACGGCGAACGCGCTGTGCACGACCATGAACAGAGTGGTGCTGTGCTCGTGGGCCACGCGGTTGAGGGCGTCGACGAGTTCGCCCGGCACCTCGAAGCGGTGCGTGCCCGCCTGGTAGCTGGCCTGCGCGGGCCGCGACTTGTGGCCCAGGCGCAGCTCGTCGGGCAGGTCGGCCAGCGCGGTGCGCCAGTGGTCGAGCTGCTCGGAGATCAGCGAGGTGGGGTCGTTCTCGTCGCCGAGAACCTCGCGCTGCCACAGCGCGTAGTCCACGTACTGCACGGCCAGCGGCGGCCAGCCGGGCTCGGCGTTGGCGGTACGGGCGACGTAGGCGGTCATCAGGTCGCGCACCAGCGGGCGCAGCGAGAAACCGTCGGAGGCGATGTGGTGGACCACCATCACCAGCACGTGCTCGCGTTCGCTCAGCTCGTAGACCCGAAGGCGCACAGGCGGATTCGCGGTGACGTCGAAGCCGCGGCGGGCGAACTCGTAGAGCGAGGCCGCCATGTCGGTCTCGTCGGCCTCGACCAGTTCCACGTCCGGAATGGCGGCTGCGGCGGCGAGCACCTTCTGGTAGGCGGTGCCGTCGTGCGACGGGAACACGGTGCGCAGCGACTCGTGACGGGCGATCACGTCGGCGACCGCGCCGCGCAGGGCGGGGAAGTCGAGCAGGCCCTGCAGGCGCACCGCGACCGGGATGTTGTAGGTGCCGGTGTCCTCGGCGTCGAAGCGGTTGAGGAACCACATGCGCTGCTGTGCCAGCGACAGCGGCGGGTACTCCGGGCGCGGACGGGCGGTGAGTTCGGCGCGCAGGCCGGTGCCCGCGTGCGATTCCACCCGCGCGGCGAGCGCACCGACGGTGGGCGCCTCGAACAGGGTGCGCACGCCGACCTCGGCGTCGAGCGCCTTGCTCAGACGGGCCGCGACCTGGGTGGCGACCAGCGAGTTGCCGCCGAGGGCGAAGAAGTCGTCGTCCACGCCGACGCGCTCGGCGCCGAGCAGGTCGGCGAAGATCTCGGCGACGATCTCCTCGATCGGCGTCGAGGGCGCACGGAACACCTTGGCCTCGAACACAGGCGCGGGCAGCGCCTTGCGATCGAGCTTGCCGGAGGCGTTGAGCGGGAACGCCTCGAGCACCACCAGCGCCGAGGGCACCATGTAGGCGGGCAGCTCGGCGGCGAGCCCGGCCTTGACGGCGGCCACATCGAGAGCCGAGCCCGGTTCGGGCACAACGTAACCCACGAGCTGATCGCCCGCGTGCGCGTCGGCACGGACCACCACCACCGATTGCGCGACACCGGGCTGGGCCAGCAGCGTCGCCTCGATCTCGCCGAGCTCGATGCGCAGGCCGCGCAGCTTCACCTGGAAGTCGGTGCGGCCCAGGTAGTTCAGTTCACCATCGCGGGTCCAGGTGACCAGGTCGCCGGTGCGGTACATGCGCGAACCGGCGGGACCGTACGGGTTGGCGACGAAGCGGTCGGCGGTGAGGTCGGCCCGGTTGAGGTAGCCGACGGCGAGCTGATCGCCCGCCAGATACAGCTCACCCGCGACACCGGAGGCGACGGGGTGCAGCCGCGAATCCAGCACGAACACCTTGGTGTTCCACACCGGACGGCCGATCGGCACCGACTCCACGTCGGCGTCGACGACCTCGTGGTAGGTCACGTCGACGGCGGCCTCGGTCGGCCCGTACAGGTTGTGCAGGCGGGCGCCGGTCAGCTCACGCAGGCGCTGCGCGGTGGGCGCGGGCAGCGCCTCACCGGAGGCGAACACCTGCCGCATGCGCACCGCGTCGCCGTTGCCGTTGTTGCCGAGGGTCGACACGAACACCGACAGCATCGACGGCACGAAATGCGCTGTGGTGATGGACTGTTCGGCGATGATCTGCGCCAGGTACACCGGGTCGCGGTGACCGTCGGGTTTGGCGACGACCAGGCGCGCACCGGTCTGCAGGGGCCAGAAGAACTCCCACACCGACACGTCGAAGGTGGCGGGGGTCTTCTGCAGCACCGCGTCGGTGGCGTCGATCGGGTACTCGTGCTGCATCCACAGCAGCCGATTCACGATCGCGGCGTGGTCGACGGCGACACCCTTGGGGCGGCCGGTCGAACCGGAGGTGAAGATGACGTAGGCGGTGTTGCTGTCGCGCAGCGGACGCACCCGTTCGGCGTCGGTGATCGGGGCGCCGCTGAAATCGGCGGGCGCCTCGATGTTCTCGACGGCGTGCACGGTGACACCCTCGGCCTCGAAACCGTCGCGACGGCTGGTGAGCACCAGCTGCGGCTCCGCGGTCTCGATGATGTGGCCGATGCGGTCGGCGGGCTGATCGGGGTCGAGCGGCACGTAGGCCGCACCCGTCTGCAGCACCGCGTACATGGCGACGACGAGTTCGGCGGAACGCCGGATGGCAAGGGCCACATGCGAACCCGGGCCCACACCGTCGGCGATCAGCCTGCGGGCGATGCGGTTGGCACGCTCCTGCAGCTCGCGGTAGGTCAGCTGCTCGGCCTCGAAGACCAGCGCGACCGCGTCGGGGGTGCGTTCCACCTGGGCGTCGAACAGGGAAACAAGGGTGGCGTGCGGCACCGCGTGCGCGGTGTCGTTCCAGTCGACCAGGACCTGCGCGTGCTCCTCGGGCGCGAGCAGGTCGATGTCGCCGACCGGCACCTCGGGATCGGCGACGATCGCGGCGAAGATGTTGTCGAGACGGCGGGCGAACGCGGCGACCGTCGATTCCTCGAAAAGATCCAGCGCGTAGGAGAACTCGGCCGACATGCCGCCGACCTCGCCGTCGGTGTCCTGTACCTCGGTCAGCGTCAGCTGCAGGTCGAACTTGGCCAGCTGGGCGTCGTAGTCGATACCGCTCACCGACAGGCCGGGCAGCTGCAGCGAGGCCTGCTTGGTGTTCTGGAACGACAGCATCACCTGGAACAGCGGGTGCCGAGCCTGCGAACGGGCCGGGTTGAGCACCTCGACGAGCCGCTCGAACGGCACGTCGGCGTGGGCGAAGGCCTGCAGGTCGGTCTCGCGGGCCTGGTCGAGCAGGGTCGCGAAGGCGGTGGCGCCGTCCACCTCGGTGCGCAGCACCAGGGTGTTGACGAACATGCCGACGAGATCGTCGAGCGCCTGGTCACCACGACCGGCCACCGGGGTGCCGATGGCGATGTCGGACGAGCCGCTCGAACGCGCGAGCAGCACCGCGAGGGCGCTGTGCATCACCATGAACAGCGAGGCGTTGTAGCGGCGGCCCAATTCCATGAGGGCGCGCTGGGTTTCGCCCGCGATCACGAAGCTGTAGGTGCCGCCTCGGTAGCTGGCGGCGGGCGGACGCGGGTGGTCGGCGGGGAGCACCAGCTCGTCGGGCAGATCGGCGAGTTCGCGCTTCCAGTAGTCGATCTCGGAGGAGATGAGCGAGGTCGGGTCGTCCTCGGACCCGAGCACCTCACGCTGCCACAGCGCGTAATCGGCGTACTGGACCGGCAATTCGGCCCAGGTCGGCGCCTCCCAGGAGGTGCGCGCGGCGTAGGCCATGATGACGTCGCGCGAGAGCGGCGCCATCGACCAGCCGTCGGCGGAGATGTGGTGCACCACCATGCCGAGCACGTATTCGGAGTCCGAGATCTCGAAAAGCCGTGCGTGCAGCGGTACCTCGCTGGTCACGTCGAAGGCCATCGAGGCCAGATCGATCAGGTGATCGATGAGGTTTTCCTCGGTGACCCGGTACGGGGTGAGGTCGGGCACGATCTGGGCGGCGTCGAGGACCACCTGCACCGGGCCGTTGCCGGAGTCGGGGAACACGGTGCGCAGCGACTCGTGCCGGTCGATGACGTCGATGACGGCCACCTGCAGGGCGGCCACGTCGAGGTCACCGGACAGGCGGATGGCCACCGGGATGTTGTTGACCGCCGAGGCGGTGTCGAAGCGGTTGAGGAACCACATGCGCTGCTGAGCCAACGACAGCGGCACCTGCTCGGGCCGCTCGCGCGCCACCAGGGCCTTGTGGGCGCCGTCGCCCGCCTGCGATTCCACACGGGCGGCCAGGGCAGCCACGGTGGACGCCTCGAACAGCATCCGCACCGGAACGCGGGTATCGAGGGCGATACCGACGCGCGAGACCACCTGGGTGGCGATCAGCGAGTTGCCGCCGAGTTCGAAGAAGTCGTCGTCGACACCGATGCGCGGCAGGTCGAGCACGTCGGCGAAGACCTGCGCGATGATCTGCTCGATCGGCGTTGTGGGAGCACGGAATTCGCGCACCTCGAACACCGGTGCGGGCAGGGCGCGGCGGTCCAGCTTGCCGTTGACGGTCAGCGGGATGGCGTCGAGCTGCACGAACGCCGAGGGCACCATGTAGGCCGGGAGCTGGTCGGCGGCGAACTGGCGGACCTCGTCGAGGTCGAGCTTGTGCCCTTCGGCGACGACGTAGGCGACGATGCGCTGACCACCGGGCTGGTCCTCGCGCACGATGACCGCGGCCTGCGCGATCTCCGGGTGCGACAGCACGGCGGCTTCGATCTCACCGAGCTCGATGCGGAAACCACGCACCTTCACCTGATCGTCGGCACGGCCGAGGTATTCGAGCTCGCCGAAACGGTTCCAGCGCGCGAGGTCGCCGGAACGGTAGAGGCGTTCGCCGTCACCCATCGGGCTCGCGACGAAGCGGGTGGCAGTCAGATCCGGGCGACCCAGGTAGCCGCGCGCCAATTGCGGTCCCGCGACATACATCTCACCCGCGACACCCACCGGCACCGGGCGCAGACGCGAGTCGAGCACATACACGCTCAGACCGGCGATGGCGCGTCCGACGATGGAACCCGAAGCGGCGGCGATGGTTTCGGCATCGAGCGCGCGGTACGACACGTGCACCGTGGTCTCGGTGATGCCGTACATGTTCACCAGCGTCGGCGACGAATCACCGTGGCGGGCAACCCAATCCGACAGACGACGCAGTTCGAGCGCCTCACCGCCGAACACCACGTAGCGCAGG
>NZ_JACBIU010000038.1:0-38308 GCF_013839555.1 Nocardia sp. GTS18
TGATATTCGTGGACATGATGATGCAGTCATGATATAACACAAGCGATGTCGTGACGTGTGTATCCTGATGATGACATGATACGGCGACAGCACGGTTGTGCAGCCATCTAGTCGTCGGGAGCGTCACATGTGTATAAGAGACCGGCCCCACAACCGAGCTCCCGGCACCGCCCAGCGAGAATCCCGCCCCGCCCAGCGAGCCACCGGCACCGCCGACGGCGAATCCTGCTCCGCCACCGGCGGAAAGCCCGGCACCGCCGAGCGACCCTCCCGCGCCACCGAGCCAGAACCCTGCACCGCCGAGCCAGCCCCCGGCACCGCCCACTCAGCAGGACTCCAACCCGACCGCCCCGGACACCAATACTCCACCGGTCGTACCACCCGCACCCCAGAACGCCCCCGACATGTCCGACCCCGGCGGCCAACCCGGCGTCACCGGCCCCGTCCCCGGCGCCGAACCTCCCCGACCCACACCACCCCAACCCCCGGGCGGCCTGGACCAGCCGGGCGTCATCCCGCCGCAGCGATAAAATCCGACGCATTCGGCCGGGGAACGCTCACCCCGGTCGCGTCCCGCGGCCGACGTGGACCAGCCTGATGTCATCCCGCCGGCAACTTCAGGCATCGACTCGATAGGTCGACGGCTGCAGGACAACCCGTACAGCTCGGGACAGGCCCAAGACGATCACGGGCGGACCGAACTCAGCGGGACGAGCTGCCGGGGCTGGTACCGGCGCTGCACTCTAGGCGTCACGGTCGGCGCAGCCAGACTGGTCGACGCGGCGCGGTCAGCACAGGTGACGCCTGTCAGCGCGGGCCGTCCGACGCCGCTCCGGAACTTGTCGCCCACCGTCAGGGCCGGTTTCCGCCCGTCGTCGACGGCACGGTCTCCTCAGGCGCCGGGCCGTCAGTGTGCATGCTGCAGTCGATCAGCCTTCACGACGATGAACAACGAGATGCCATCCGGGAGGCATGGCGACCCTCGTCGGCGGGTCCAAGCGTTCGATGCGTTCGTTCACCCGGTGATCCGGAAAGTCCGCGATCACTTCGGCGGCTACACAGCTGGTCGAATCGCGATCGTCGTCGGCGATCGCTCCCTCGACGACGAACCTGATGGAGATCACCCCGTCTTCCACCTTGCAGAACACCGCCCTGACAGCGGCCGAAACCTCTTGCCACAAAGCGCGATTCACCGAGAGAACCACAACGTCGCGGCTCGGCTCCGGCTGCTTGTCGGTCGAGGACGAGACGCTCACACCTTGACGAGGTCGTCGGCGTGGATGACCGGGCGCTGCATGGTTTCGGGGAGGTCGGTGGTGGAGCGGCCGAGCATGGTGGACAGTTCGGTGCTGTCGTATTCGACGACACCTCGGGCGATGACCTCGTCGGCGGGGCTGACGAGGTCGACCACGTCGCCGCCGAAGAAGCGGCCGCGCAGGCCGGTGATGCCCGCGGCGAGCAGAGAGCGGCGTTCGGCTACGGCGGCGACGGCGCCGTCGTCGAGCAGGACGGCGCCGCGGGTGTCGGCGGCGTGGCGGACCCAGAACTTGCGGCCCGACAGGCGCACGGGGCGGGCGGCGAAGGCGGTGCCGACGGTGCCCGCGGAGAGGGCGGTCGCGGCTTCGGCGGCCGAGGCGAGCAGGACGGGGATGCCCGCGTCGGCGGCGAGGCGGGCGGCCGACAGTTTGGAGGCCATGCCGCCGGTGCCGAGCGCACCACCGCTGCCCGCGATGACGCCGTCGAGGTCGGCACTGCCGCGCACCTCGGGAATGAAATTGGCGGGCCCCTTGCGCGGGTCGCCGTCGTAGAGCCCGGCCACATCGGAGAGCAGGATCAGGGCGTCGGCGCCGACGAGGTGGGCGACGAGGGCGGCGAGGCGGTCGTTGTCACCGAAACGGATCTCCTCGGTGGCGACGGTGTCGTTCTCGTTGACCACCGCGACCGCCCCGAGCGAGCGCAACCGGTCGAGGGTGCGCTGCGCGTTGCGATGGTGCTCCCGGCGGGCGAAATCGTCCGCGGAGAGCAGTATCTGGCCGACGGTACGGCCGTAGCGGGCGAACGAGGTTCCCCAGGCGTGCGCCAGGGCCAGCTGGCCGACACTTGCCGCGGCCTGTTTGGTGGCCAGATCCTTGGGCCGCTTCGACAGGCCGAGCGGTGCGAGCCCGGCGCCGATGGCACCCGAGGACACGACGACCACATCGGATCCGGCGCGCATCCGCGCTTCGACGGCATCGGCGAGCAGATCGAGCCGACCGGTGTCGAGACCACCTTCGAGGCTGGTCAGGGCCGAAGACCCGATCTTGACCACCACGGTGCGCGCCGACACGATCGCGGCCCGCCCCTGACTCAGCTCCGAACCCACCTGCATCGCCCAACTCCCTGCACGAATCGTCGTCGACGGGCTCGCAGGAGCCCTACCGCAGTATGCCGACCGACTCGTCGCGCCCGACAGCGAATTTCGCCGGGCGCGACACCACCGTCAACTCTTCCGTTCACCGTTCTCGTCGAGCAGACCACGCCGCGCCTGCGAGGCGAGCTTGCGCTCGGCCGCGCCGATGCGGTCGTTGTTCTCGAGGCGCAGGTCGGTGCCACGCCCGGTCGGCTGCATGTCGACACCGGCCGAGATCTGCGGCTCCCACTCGAAGGTCACCTCGCCGATGGTCACCGGGCAGCCGGGTTCGGCACCCTGCTTGACCAGCTCCGCTTCGACACCGAGACGAGCCAACCGGTCGGCCAGGTAGCCGACGGCCTCGTCGTTGTTGAAATCGGTCTGGCGGATCCAGCGTTCCGGCCGGGTACCGCGCACGATGAAACCGCCGGGTTCCTGCGGATCGGCGATCACGCTGAAACCGGACTCGTCGGTCGCGATCGGGCGGATGATCGGACGCTTGGGTGCCGCCTTGGGGTGGTCTTCGCGGTACTGGCGGACCATGTCGGCCAGTGCGAAGGTCAGCGGGCGCAGACCGGCGCGGCTCACGGCCGAGATCTCGAAGACCGGCCAGCCGCGGGCGGTGAACTCGGGCGTCACCATCTCGGCGAGCTCTTTGCCGTCGGGGACGTCGGTCTTGTTCAGGATGACCACGCGCGGGCGATCGGCCAGGTCGCCCAGGCTCTCGTCACCGGAGAGCGCGGGCTTGTACGCGGCGAGCTCGGCCTCGAGCGCGTCGACATCGGAGACGGGGTCGCGGCCGGGTTCGAGGGTCGCGCAGTCCACGACGTGGGCGAGTACCGCGCACCGTTCCAGGTGGCGCAGGAAGTCGAGCCCGAGGCCGCGACCCTGGCTCGCGCCGGGGATCAGGCCGGGTACGTCGGCGACGGTGAAGGTGGTGTCACCGGACTGCACCACGCCGAGGTTCGGCACGAGCGTCGTGAACGGGTAGTCGGCGATCTTCGGCTTCGCGGCCGAGAGCACCGAGACCAGCGACGACTTACCGGCCGACGGGAACCCGACCAGACCGACGTCGGCAACCGACTTCAGCTCGAGGACGAGATCGATCTCCTCGCCCTCCTCACCGAGCAGCGCGAAACCGGGCGCCTTGCGCGCCTTGGACGCCAGCGAGGCGTTGCCGAGCCCACCACGACCACCACGGGCGATGATGAACCGGTTGCCGACGCCGACGAGGTCGACCACGACCTTGCCGTCGCTGTCCACGACGACGGTGCCGTCGGGCACCTGCAGCACCAGGTCGGTGCCCTGCTTGCCGTCGCGGTTGCCACCCTCGCCCGGCTTGCCGTTGCCCGCCTTGGCGTGGGGATGGAAGTGGAAATCGAGCAGGGTGTGCACGTTGGCGTCGACCTCGAGGATCACATCGCCACCGTTGCCGCCGTTGCCCCCGTCGGGACCGCCGAGCGGCTTGAACTTCTCACGGTGCACCGAGGCACAACCGTGTCCACCTCTACCGGCACGAACATGCAGCACGACGCGGTCGATGAATTTGGACATGGGTTGATCCTCCTCCTTCTGACTTGTCGTTTGCGGTAAGGGTGGGAGAACACGACAGAGCGGGTCAGGGAAACCCTGACCCGCTCTGGTGTCCGTGGGGAGCTGACGCTCCAGGCGGTCAGGCCTGGACCGGCTCCGGGACAACGATGTTGACGGTCTTGCGGCCACGCTTGGTGCCGAACTCGACCGCGCCCGCCGCGAGGGCGAACAGGGTGTCGTCGCCACCACGGCCGACGTTGACGCCGGGGTGGAAGTGGGTTCCGCGCTGACGGACGAGGATCTCGCCCGCGCTGACCTTCTGGCCGCCGAAGCGCTTCACGCCGAGGCGCTGGGCGTTCGAATCACGACCGTTCCGGGAGCTGGATGCACCCTTCTTATGTGCCATTGCTTCGTCTCCTCGGGAATTCTTACTTGATGCCGGTGACCTTGATGACCGTCAGCGGCTGACGGTGACCCTGGCGCTTGTGGTAGCCGGTCTTGTTCTTGAACTTGTGAATCCGGATCTTCGGACCCTTGGTCTGATCGACGACCTCGGCGGCCACGGAGATCTTGGCCAGCTTGTCGGCATCGGTGGTCAGATCGGCGCCGTCGACGACGAGAACCGGGGTCAGGGCCACGGCGTCGCCGGGCTTGCCCTCGATCTTCTCGACCTTCACCAGGTCACCGACCGCGACCTTGTACTGCTTTCCGCCGGTCTTGACGATTGCGTACGCTGCCATCGGTCGGCTTCCTCCACTCACGTTGGTCCTGCACATGTCCACGCCGCAGCTGCGACGCGTATTCCTGGGCTCATCCCCGCACGTGCGGGGGAAGAACGTTAGCTGCCTGCCTGCGGTATCACCCGGCCGTCCGGCCAGATGCCCAATCGCTGGGCAGCGACCGACCTAGGTTACCAGAACGGTATGCCGTCCCCCAATTCGGCCGGTCAGGGCCGAATCGGGGGACGTCACCTCAGTTCGATTCCGGCGCAGGCGCGCCCGCCGGACGTGCCACCGCACGCCTGCGCGGCTTGCGCTGCGGGACGACGACGGGTTCGGCGTCGAAGTCCACGACGGCTGCCGCGGGCGGCTGCTCGTTCGCCGAGACGACGAACACCGCGCCCGCGCTGTCGGCGGCCGGAGCCGCCGTCGAACGGGCTACACGACGCCTACGCGGCGCCCGGGCGGCCGGTTCCTCGGCCACCGGGGATTCCTCGGCGGCGGGAGCGACGGGCTCCTCGACGGGTTCCCGGGCGAGCGAGGACGATTCGACGGGCTCGACCGTCGGCGCCTCGTCGGCCGGGGCAGGCGTGACGACGACTTCCTCGACCACCTCGTCCTCGGCCGGGACGACCCCGGTCAGCGCGGGGCTGTCGATCGCGGTCTCGGCCTGCGCGGCGCGGTTGGACCGCCGCGACCGAGACCTGGAGCGCGAGCGGGTCGGCTCGGGAGCCGGCTGCTCGGTCTCGACCTCGGCCGACACTGTCTCGCCGTCCTCGTCGCCGTGGTGGGCGGCCATCGCCAACGCGACCGGGTGGGCACGCTTGACGGCGATGTCCTCCTCGTCGGCCTCGGCGACCGGCGCGGTGCCGTTGGTGGCCGGAGCGGCCGTCTGGGCGGGCTTGGCGTCGCGGTCCTTGTCCTTGCCGCGGCGACGCCGCGAACCGCTCTCCTTGCCGCGCGGTTCCTCGATGCCCGACCCGGAATCGACCGGGTAGGAGTGCACGAGGATGCCGCGGCCGTGGCAGTGCTCACAGGTGGTGGAGAACGCCTCGACCAGGCCGGTGCCCAGCTTCTTGCGCGTCATCTGGACCAGGCCCAGCGAGGTGACTTCCGACACCTGGTGGCGGGTGCGGTCGCGGCCGAGGGCCTCGGTGAGGCGGCGCAGCACCAGATCGCGGTTGGACTCGAGCACCATGTCGATGAAGTCGACGACGATCATGCCGCCGATGTCGCGCAGCCGCATCTGGCGCACGATCTCCTCGGCCGCCTCCAGGTTGTTCTTGGTGACGGTCTCCTCGAGGTTCGAGGAGCCGGAACCGGTGAACTTGCCGGTGTTGACGTCGACGACGGTCATCGCCTCGGTGCGGTCGATCACCAGGGTGCCGCCCGAGGGCAGCCACACCTTGCGGTCGAGCGCCTTGGCCAGCTGCTCGTCGATGCGGTAGGCGTCGAACACGTCGACACCGTTGTTCTCGTGCCGGTTCACCCGCGGCAGCAGGTCGGGGGCGACGGTTCGCACATAGTTCTCGACGGTGCTCCACGCGCGGTCACCCTCGATGACCAGCTTGGCGAAGTCCTCGTTGAACAGGTCGCGGATGACCTTCACCAGCATGTCCGGCTCTTCGTAGAGAGCCTTGGGCGCGTCCTTGGCCGCGTTCTTCGAGGCCTCTTCGATGGTGCGCCAGGTGGCCTGCAGCCGTTCCACGTCGCGCGCCAGCTCGGGCTCGCTCACACCTTCGGACGCGGTGCGGATGATGACGCCCGCGTCGGCGGGCACGATCTCGCGCAGGATCTCCTTGAGCCGCTTGCGCTCGGTGTCGGGCAGCTTGCGGCTGATCCCGGTGGAGGTGCCACCCGGCACGTACACCAGGAAGCGACCGGCGAGGGAGATCTGGGTGGTCAGGCGGGCACCCTTGTGGCCGACCGGGTCCTTGGAGACCTGGACCAGCACGGTGTCGCCCGGCTTGAGCGCCTGCTCGATCTTGCGTTCCTTGCCACCGAGACCGGCGGCCTCCCAGTTCACCTCACCGGCGTAGAGCACACCGTTGCGGCCGCGGCCGATGTCGATGAACGCGGCCTCCATGCTCGGCAGCACGTTCTGTACCTTGCCCAGGTACACGTTGCCGACCATCGATGCCTGACCGGAGCTGGTCACGAAGTGCTCGACGAGGATGTTGTCCTCGAGCACCGCGACCTGCGTGGTGGTCTGGTGGCCCGGTGCGTGTTCGGCCGGATCGAACGCCTTCTCGCGCACGACCATCACCCGGTCGACGGCCTCGCGACGGGCGAGGAACTCCGACTCGGTGAGGATCGGCGGACGGCGGCGGCCCGCGTCGCGACCGTCGCGGCGGCGCTGACGCTTGGCTTCCAGGCGGGTGGAACCGGAGATGCCCTGCACCTCGTCGGAGGCACCGGCGCGGCTGCGGCTCTTGTTGCGCGGCTCGCGCTCGTGCACGACCGTGTTCGGCGGGTCGTCCTCGGCGGCGGCGTCGGTGTCGGCGGAGTCCCCGCCGACCTTGCGACGACGACGGCGCCGACGGCGACGGCTCGCGCCCTCGGGCTGGTTGTCGTCGTCTTCGTCGGAGTCGTCGGACTGCTCGGCCTCGGCCGGGGCGGGCTGCTCGGCGGCGGGCTCGTCCTCGGTGTCGTGCTCGTCGCTGTCGTTGTCCTCGCCGTCGGCGGACTGCTCGCCACGGCCGCGACCGCGACCACGGCGCCCACGACGACGACGGCGCGGCTGCCCGTCGGCGTCGTTGTCACTGTCGGAGTCGGTATCGGTGTCGGTGTCACCGGACTGGTCGGTGGCCTCGGTCTCGTCGAGCGCCTCGGGCTCCTCGACGGGCTCTTCCACCTTCTTGGGCGCGCGTTCGGCGCGACGGCGCTTGCGCGCCTCTTCGGCGGCGCTCGCGTCGGGCGGCAGGAACAGCGGCATACCGACCGAGGGCGCCTCGAAGGCCACCGGTTCGGGGGCCGGTTCCTCGGTCGCCCGGTGCGTGAACAGCCCGGTGTGGGCGTCGTCGGCCATCGGGGCGAACACCTCGTCGGGGCGCGCGACCTCGGGCGCGGAGAACAAGGTGGTGGTCGGGTCGGCCGGCTGCTCGGCGACGGGTGCGGTGGCTTTCTTCCTACCCCTGGTGGTCGGGGCGGGTGCCGGGGGTTCGCCGGTTTCGGCGTCGGCGGCGGCGATCGCGTCGCGTACGGTCTCGGCGACCGCTCGGTCGACATTGGATTGCACGCTGCGCGCCTCGGCGCCCAGCTCCGCCAATTTGGCCAGGATGCGCTTGCTGGTCACTCCCAGTCGTTTGGCCAGTGCATGAACTCGAATTCGCTCCGGCAATTGATCGGCATCCTGTTGTGTTGTGTCCAGCGGCTCTTGTTCGGCCACGAAGTCTCCTCGGGCCCCCGGGCGCGTCCATCCCCGGTACGGGAGTGACGCGGCCGGCGCGGGGGCATCGTCCGTGCACCTCGTACCCGATGGTACGAGGGTCATCTGGTCTCGCCCCGCGTATCCGGTCGCGCCTGGAATCGATCATCTGGCGGGCCAACCGGTCACGCGGCGCCTGGCTGTACGGCGTGACGCCGCGCGCTGAGGCGCTCATCCAGCGTGCCCGGCAACCCCAGCAACAGGGTTGTCCATGGCAGCGATGATCGGCATCCAACTGCGGTGTCATCCGGTCATGTCCGTCGCCGCTGCCGCGTACCTGCGCGTCAGGCTGTCACCGACCGCCCTGGTGGGGCTGCGATGACATCGGTATCGAACACATCCGTCTTCAGTATCCCATATGGTTCGCGCGGTGATCGCCATCGGCGCAACTCGCGCGCGGAACCGTCACTCGAGCCCGTCGCGTCCGCACCGGACGCGACGAGCGAGAACAGCACCGTCAGGCGGGGAATTCGGGGAACCAGAGCGCGATCTCGCGCTTGGCGGACTCGGGCGAGTCGGAGCCGTGAACGAGGTTGTACTGGGTCTCGAGACCGAAGTCGCCGCGGATGGTTCCGGGGACGGCCTTCTCGACCGGGTCGGTGCCACCGGCGAGCTGACGGAACGCCGCGATCGCGCGCGGGCCCTCGAGCACGGCCGCGACGACCGGGCCGGAGGTGATGAATTCGATCAGCGAACCGAAGAACGGCCGCTCGGCGTGTTCGGCGTAGTGCTCGCCCGCCAGTTCGGCGGACACGTTCTTCAGCTCCAGCGCCTTGATGGTGAGGCCCTTGCGCTCGATGCGCGCCAGGACCTCGCCGACGAGGCCACGGGAGACACCGTCCGGCTTGATGAGTACCAACGTCTGCTCAGTCACGCGCTAACCCTAGCGTCGGGTCGGCGTCTACGCCGAACGACCCCGTTCAGGACTGGGTCCGCCGCATCCGCTGGCTCGGCAACAACCCGGCGTCCATGCGTCGCTGCACGTCGTAGCGCAGCATCAGGATGAATGCCCACACGGCCGCGAACACCAGCCCGATGATCCCGATCGACAGGTGGATGAACGTCCCCGCCAGCACCAGGACCTGCAGCCCGAGGTTGAACGGGATGGCCCACGGCTTCCGCTGCAATCCGGCACCGAGGATCATCAGCAGCGCGAGGACCACCAGGTAGGTGCCCGAGAACCAGGTCACCCCGCCGCCGACCGAACCGACGACCGGCAGCGCCAGCAACACCACGATCGCCTCGAGGATCAGCGTTCCGGCCATCACCCCGCGAAACCCCTTCCAGGGGTCGGTGGCGGGGGGTGGAACCGCACTCATGAGGGCCCCTTTCCGAACAGGGCGCGGGCGGCACCCGCGGTGACGACCGAACCGGTGACGACCACGCCCGCTCCGGAGATCACGTCGCCGTCGTCGCCGGCCTGTTCGGCCAGGGCGATCGCCGATTCCAGGGCGTCGGGCAGGGTGTCGGCGGTGATCACGCGCTCGTCGCCGAAGCGCTGGACGGCCAGGTCGGCGAGGGTGTCGACGTCCATGGCGCGCGGCGACCCGTTGCTGGTGACGACGATCTCGTCGAACACCGGTTCCAGGGCGTCGAGGATGCCCGCCGCGTCCTTGTCGCCGAGTACGGCGACCACACCGACCAGCTTGCGGAAGTCGAATTCGCCGGTGAGGGTGTTGGCCAGCGCCTGCGCGCCCGCCGGGTTGTGGGCGGCGTCGACGAAGATGGTCGGCGCGTTGCGCATCCGTTCCATCCGGCCGGGGCTGGTGACGGCCGCGAATCCGGCGCGCACGGCCTCGATGTCGAGCTGACGCTCGGCGCCCGCCCCGAAGAACGCCTCGACGGCGGCCAGCGCGAGCGCGGCGTTGCGGGCCTGGTGCTCGCCGTGCAGCGGCAGGAAGATCTCGTCGTAGACGCCGCCGAGCCCCTGCAGGGTCAGCAGCTGGCCGCCGATGGCGACGGCCCGTTCCAGCAGCCGGAATTCCGCGCCTTCGCGCGCGACCGCCGCGTCGGCCTCCACGGCCCGGCGCAGCAGCACGTCCATCACCTCGGGGGCCTGTTCGGCGATCACCGCGACGGTGTCGACCGGAACAAGTGCTTCCTTGGCGCGCTTGATGATTCCCGCTTTTTCCTTGGCGATCGACTCGAGGTCGGGGCCGAGGTACTCGGTGTGGTCGAGGCCGATGGGGGTGATCACAGCGACCTGGCCGTCGATCACGTTGGTGGCGTCCCAGGTACCGCCCATGCCGGTCTCGACGACGGCCACGTCGACGGGTGCCTCGGCGAACGCGGCGTAGGCCATGCCGGTGAGCACCTCGAACTTGCTCATCGCGGGCCCGCCCGACTCGGCCGAACGCCGGTCGATCATGTCGATGTAGGGCGCGAGCTCATGGTAGGTCTCCACGTAGCGGGCGGGGCTGATCGGTGCGTTGTCGATGCTGATCCGCTCGGTCGCCAGCTGCAGGTGTGGGCTGGTGATCCGGCCGGTGCGCCGGTGCAGGGCGGTGAGCAGCGCGTCGATCATCCTGGTCACCGAGGTCTTGCCGTTGGTGCCCGCGATGTGGATGGCCGGGTAGTTGTGCTGCGGGTTGCCGAGCAGATCCATCAGCGTGCTGATGCGCGTGAGCGACGGCTCGATCTTGGTTTCGGGCCAGCGTTTGTCGAGTTCGGCTTCGACGAGCGCCATTTCGGCAAGCTCGACCGGCGACGGACCGGTGCCGAGCTGGGCCGGGCGGTAGTCGTCGCCGCCGAAGCCCGCGTTCTCGGGGCCGAGCTCGCCGTCGTCGGGGCCGATGTCGCTCACTTGGCGCTCAGCTCCGCCAGGCGCGCACTGATCCGGGCGACCTCGGCGGTGGCCACCTCGCGGCGGGCGGTGATCTTGTCGACCACCTGCTGCGGCGCCTTGGCCAGGAACGCCTCGTTGGCCAGTTTGGCGGTGGTCTGGTCGAAGTCCTTCTGCGCCACCGCGAGATCCTTTTCCAGCCTGCGCCGTTCGGCGTCGAGGTCGATGGCACCGGAGGTGTCGAGCTGGACGGTCACCGTGCCCGCGGACAGGCGGACCTCCACCTCGGCGGTGGTCGCGAAGTCGTCACCGGGTTCGGTCAGGCGGGCCAGGTTCGCCACCGACGCCGCGAAGCCGGCGAGTCCGGCTTCCTCGATGCCGACCAGCGTGGCCTTCACCTTCTGCTTGTCGGCCAAGCCCTGATCGCCACGGAAACGGCGGATCTCGGTGATGAGCCGCTGCGCGTCGGCGACCCGCTGGGCGGCCCGCTCGTCGGCGGCGACGCCACTGGCCTGCGGCCACGGCGCGACGACCACCGACTCACCGCCGGTGAGCGCCTTCCAGAGGGTCTCGGTGACGAACGGGATCACCGGATGCAGGAGGCGCAGCACCGCGTCGAGCACGTTGCCGAGGACCACCGAGGTGCTCTCGGCGCGCGCGTCGGACTCGGCGAACTGCACCTTCGACAGTTCCAGGTACCAGTCGCACAGTTCGTCCCAGGCGAAGTGGTACAGCGCCTCGCAGGCTTTGCCGAATTCGTAGGAATCGAACGCGGCGTCGACATCGGCGCGGACCTGGTCGAGCCGGTCGACGATCCACCGGTCGGCGTCGGTGAGGGTCTCGCGCGCTGGCAGGTCGCCGGTGCGGGCACCGTTCATCAGCGCGAACTTGGTGGCGTTGAACAGCTTGGTGACGAAGCTGCGCGAGGCGAGCGCGTGCGCGTCACCGACCGACAGGTCGCCGCCGGGCTGGGCGCCGCGGGCCAGGGTGAAGCGCAGCGCGTCGGCGCCGTAGGAGTTGATCCAGTCCAGCGGGTCGATGCCGTTGCCCCGCGACTTCGACATCTTCTTGCCGTGCTGGTCGCGGATGAGGCCGTGCAGGAACACGTCTTCGAACGGGACCTGCTTCTGTCCGCCCTTGCCCGCAGTGAGCACCGGGTCGTCGCTGACGTACATGCCGAACATCATCATCCGGGCCACCCAGAAGAACAGGATGTCGTAACCGGTGACGAGCACGCTGGTCGGATAGAACTTCGCCAGCTCGGGGGTCGCGTCGGGCCAGCCCATCGTGGAGAACGGCCACAGACCCGAGGAGAACCAGGTGTCGAGCACGTCGGGGTCCTGCACCCAGCCCTCGGGGGCCTGCTCGTCCGGGCCGAGGCAGACGATCTCGCCTTCGGGCCCGTACCAGATCGGGATGCGGTGGCCCCACCACAGCTGACGCGAGATGCACCAGTCGTGCATGTTGTCGACCCAGTCGAACCAGCGCGGTTCCTGGCTGGCCGGATGGATCTTCACGTCACCGTCACGCACCGCGTCGCCCGCGGCCTTGGCCAAGGTGTCGACCTTGACCCACCACTGCATCGACAGGCGCGGCTCGATCGGCTCGCCGGAGCGCTCCGAGTGACCCACCTGATGCTTGTAGGGGTACTTGCGCCCGACGATGCGGCCCTCGGCCTCGAGGCGTTCGCGGATCTTCACGCGCGCCTCGAAACGGTCCATGCCGTCGAATTCGGTTCCGGTGTCGGCGATCCGGCCCGCCTTGTCCATGATCGTCGGCATCGGCAGGCCGTGGCGCAGACCGAGTTCGAAGTCGTTGGGGTCGTGGGCGGGGGTGATCTTCACCGCGCCGGAACCGAACTCCGGGTCGACGTAGTCGTCGGCGACGATCGGGATCTGGCGGCCGGTGATCGGGTGGTACAGCGTGGTGCCGATCAGAGCCTTGTACCGCTCGTCGTCCGGGTGGACGGCCACGGCGGTGTCACCGAGCATCGTCTCCACCCGGGTGGTGGCCACGATGACGTGCGGTTCGTCGTCGTTCAGGGAGCCGAAGCGCATGCTCACGAGCTCGCCGTCGACCTCCTTGTGGTCGACCTCGAGGTCGGAGATGCCGGTCTGCAGCACCGGCGACCAGTTCACCAGGCGCTCGGCGCGGTAGATCAGTCCCGCGTCGTAGAGCCGCTTGAAGATGGTCTGCACGGCGCGCGAGAGCCCGTCGTCCATGGTGAACCGGTCGCGGCTCCAATCGACACCGTCACCGAGGCGGCGCATCTGCCCCTGGATCTGGCCGCCGGACTCGCGCTTCCAGTGCCACACCTTGTCGATGAACAGCTCACGACCGAAGTCCTCTTTGTTCTTGCCGTCGACGGCGAGCTGCTTCTCCACCACGGTCTGGGTCGCGATGCCCGCGTGGTCCATGCCCGGCAGCCACAGCACCTCGTACCCCTGCATCCGCTTGCGGCGGGTGAGCAGGTCCATGAGGGTGTGGTCGAGCGCATGACCCATGTGCAGGGTGCCGGTGACGTTCGGCGGCGGCAGCACGATGGAGTACGCCGGCTTGGCCGAGGTGGCGTCGGCGGTGAAGTACCCGGCGTTTACCCAGCCCTCGTACAGGTCGGCCTCTACCTCGCTGGGATTCCAGCTCTTGGGCAGGGCATCGGCACGATTACGCGAGTTGTCTGGGGCTGCGCTGGTCACGCCCCAATCCTAAGGGGAACGGACAACCGGGTTTCCCCCGCCTCACCCCGCAGTCCCAGCCACGTACGACCCGACCTCGAGGAGGGTCCGCCGCGAACCTCGAGCGCGCCAGCGCTCCAACTAAACAGAGGCGAGGTCTTCGGTGGATGAGGGACACCGAAGACTTCGCCTCTCGCAGTCGACTCTACCGGCGTTTTTCGGCCGCCCCTCGAATACATAGCCAATTCTCAGATTCTTCCAAGCGGTGGTCGGCGAGGTTTGTGAGTGTCTCCATCGACACGCGGAAACTGTTGTCCGACAGGCCGGTCGACGCGAACTCAGGGTGTTCACCGATTGCCGAATTGTCTGTTTTCCCGGATTCTGGAGAGGGTGACGCCTCCGCTCGATGCCAGCTCCCCTTCCACCGATCGATCCGTGCCGTCCCGGACCGTCATTCCCGTCTCACTGCTGGACTTACGCGCGGACCACGTCGACGAATTGCGCTACCCAGCCACGGCGGTGCTGATTTTCGCCGGCGTGCCCGGTGCGGGGAAATCCACTGCGCTGCATCGCCTTTTCGGCGCCGACCCGAATGCGGAGCTGCCGGTGCGGACGGCAGCGGGTGCGCTGGTGCTCGATTCGAACCACGCCCGCAACCGATTGCGGCACCGGCTCGGCCGGGTCCCCTATCCCCTGTGGCGTCCGCTGGTGCACCTGGCGCACTACCGGGCGATCCGCGCGGCGCTGCTGGTCGCCGACGGGCCGGTCGCCATCCACGACTGCGCGACTTTCGCCTGGAGCCGTCGCCTGATCGCGCGGTGGGCGCGCTCGGGTGAGCGCGAGGTGCACATGGTGTTGATCGATGTGCCCGCCACCCAGGCAAGGCGTGGTCAGGTCACCCGCGGCAGGCGGGTGAACACGGTCGCCTTCGGCGCGCACTGCCGCCGCTGGGAGAGCCTGATGCGCGACCTCGGCGCCCGCGGCACCGAACCACGCACCCCGCTGCCCGCCGCATCGGTGGTGATCGTCGACCGCCCGACCCTCACCGCGATCTCGGGAATCGCCTTCACCCCTGCCGCCTGATCGCCGGGTCGCGAGCTTCGGAGAACGCCCGCACTCATAGCTGCAGGTCAGGGCACCAGCACCGTCAACGCACCCGGCATCGCCTGGACGGTGACGGGAAGGGTGCCCGCCGGTTCACCGTCGGCGGTGGCATACCCACCCGACGCCGTGACGGTGATGCGGCGGGCGCGGTATCGCTTGGTCGAGGGGTGATCGATGCGCTTGCCCGCCGACAGGGCGGGCAGCAGGCGCGCCATCTCGAGTCGCGAGACCGCGCCGACCACGGTGATGTCGAGGTAGCCGTCGTCGGGCAGGGCTTCGGGGCACACCAGCATGCCGCCGCCGTAGGTGCGGGTGTTGCCGATGGGCGTCATCACGGCGTCGGTGTAGATCACCGCGTGCGCGTCGTCGGGGTTGTCGAGCGCGCCGGGCGCCAAGCCCGACATCTCGATCTGGAACGGCAGCGTGTAACCGCGCATGAGTTCGGCGGCGGCGGCGAAGGTGTAGCGCAGCGGGCCGCGCGGGCGGCGCATCGCGTTGGCACGCAAGGTGACTCGCGCGTCGAACCCCGCGCCGACGATGGTGGCGAACCAGGTGGGCGTGGCGCCGACGGATTCGATACGGCCCAGGTCGATGGTCCTCGTGCGGCCGCGCAGCACGATGTCGGCGGCGGCGCGCGGGTCACCGGTGGGGATGCCGAGTTCGCGGGCGAGGTCGTTGCCCGTGCCCGCGGGGACCAGCCCGAGCGGCACGCCGGTGTGGGCGACGGCGGCGAGCAGCACGTTCATCAGACCGTCACCACCCACGCAGACGACCGCGTCGGGCCGCCTGGCCGGGTCGGCGATCGCGGCGGCCACCTGCTCCACCGATTCCGCCGCGCTCGGCGCCCGCACCTGTGCGACCTCGACGCCACCGGCCAGGGCTACCGCCAGGACCGCCTCGGCGACACCGTCGCCGCGACCGGCACCGGAGTGCGGGTTGGTGACGAGCAATAATCGCTGTACCGAATGCTGTTTCACGGCACCAGCTTTCCAGGATTCAGCACGCCTGCGGGATCGAGTTCGTGTTTCACCGCCCGCAGCACCTGTACGCCCAGGTCACCGACCTCGGCGCCCATCCACGGACGGTGGTCGGCGCCGACGGCGTGATGGTGGGTGATGGTGGCACCGGCCGCCATGATGGCGTCGCCCGCGGCGGTCTTGGCGACGCGCCACTGCGCGATCGGATCCTCGAGCTGCTTGGCGACGACGGTGAAGTACAGCGACGCACCGGTCGGGTAGGTGTGCGAGATGTGACACATCACCAGTGCGGGCGTTCCCTGCGCGGTGAGCGAATCCGACAGCGCGGCAGTCACTTTCGCCTTCAGATTCGCCAGGTTGGACCAGCTGGTCGCGGTTTCCAGCGTCTCGCACAGCACCCCGACATCGAGCAGGGCGTCACGCAGGTAGGGCGCGGCGAAACGGCCGTGTTCCCACTGTTCGGCCGGGGCGGTCCCGAGCGCGGTTCCGCCTGCGGCGGCGAGCAATTCGCTCGCTTCGGCGCTGCGGGCCGCGACGTGGGCGGCGGTGCCCTCGAAGGTCGTCACCGCGAGGCAGCCCGACACGGGGGCGCCGCCGATATCGCTCGAGCGGGCCAGGTTCAGACCGGTCTCGGCCTCGTCGGACAGGCGAAGCACCGTCGGCGCCGCACCGGTTTGCACGACGGTGCGCAGGGCGGCCGCGCCGGTGGCGAAGTCGGGGAACGACCAGGCCTGGTAGGCGGTGGTTTCGGGGATCGGGTGCACCCGCACGGTGACCGAAGTGATCACGCCGAGCGTCCCCTCGGACCCGACGAACAGTTCACGAAGGTCGGGTCCGGCCGCCGAGGCGGGCGCGCGGCCGAGATCGAGAGTGCCCGGCGGGGTGGCGACCACCAGGCGCTGGACCATGTCGTCGAAGCGGCCGTAGCCCGCCGAGGCCTGCCCCGACGATCTGGTCGCGGCGAACCCGCCGATGGTGGCGAATTCGAAACTCTGCGGGAAATGCCCGAGCGAAAGACCGTGTGCGGCAAGCAGTTTCTCCGCCTGCGGACCGGTGAGCCCGGCACCGAGGGTGGCGGTGCCACTCACCGGGTCCACCTCGGTGAGGGTGTCGAGCCTGCGCAGGTCGAGCGCGATCACGGTGGGGAACCGGCCGCGCACCGGGTCGACGCCACCGACCACACTGGTGCCGCCACCGAAGGGCACCACCGCGACGCCGCGCGAGGAGCAGTACCGCAGCACCGCAAGCACCGCGTCGTGGTCGGCGGGCGCGACGATCGCGTCGGGCGCGTCCTGAGGGCGGGTGTCGCGGCGGCGCAGCAGGTCGAGGGTGCTCTTGCCGCCCGCGTGCCGCAGCCGGTCGACGTCGTCGGTGCTGACGTGCTCGGCGCCGACCAGGGCGGCGAGGTCCGCGCGGGTGGCGGCGGTGAGCGTGCTCTCGACCAGCGGCACGTCGCCCTCGTCGCGTCGTGCCGCCGGCTCACCCGAGATCCCGAAGACCTGGGTGAGCAGGCCGCGGATCTGCGCCGACAGGGGTTGATGTCCGGCGGGCACACCCCAGGCGTCCCACACCATACTCGGCCGTTCGGCCGTCGATCCGGACATTTCGCTGTTCAACTCGACCATGCGTTACATCCTGACATATAGTGTCAAGCAGTAACTACACGAGTTCTCCTCGAGTCGACCTCTACCCAGTTGTCGGATGTCACTGCCGCGAATTCGTGGCGACGAACCCACCGGCGCGCTCGATACCCTTGGGCGTTCCGGCCAGACCACGGCGCCCCACCACGGCGCCGTCGAACACCATGGGGGTGTACAGCATGATCGACCTCGCGGCTCGAGCTGACCAGCGGCTTTCGCCTACCGATATGGCGATTCTCGATGCCGCGCGGGCCTGCGTCGTCGATTTCGGGGTGCGCCGCACCACGCTCACCGAAGTGGCACGCCGCGCCGGTGTCAGCAGGCCGACGGTGTACCGGCGGTGGCCGGACACCGGCTCGCTGATCGCGGAACTGCTGGTGCGCGAGCTGCGCACCATCGTCGCCGAGACCATGCCCGACACGGGCCTCGGCCTCGACCGGCTGGTGCGCGGCATCGTGGCGGGCGCGGCGGCAGTGCGGGCGAACGCGGTGTTCGCCAAGATCTTCCGCACCGACACCGACCTCATGCTCACCTACGTGTTCGGCAGGCTCGGGCGCAATCAGCGCACGCTCATCGAACTGTTCGCCAGCGCGATCCGGATCGGCCAGGAAGACGGGTCGATCCGGGCGGGCGAGCCCGAGCAGCTGGCCGCCATGCTGCTGCTCATCGCCCAGTCGGCGGTGCAGTCGGCGGGCACGATGGCGCCGCTGCTCGAGGGCGCGCAGTTCGACACCGAGCTGGCGAGGGCGATCGAGGGTTACCTGCTTCCCTGAACCCCGACAAGGATTGTGATGACTGCTGATTCACCCACCGCGCTCGACGCAGCTCGCCGCACCGCCGACCTCGCCGCGCTCGGCGACCACCCGGAGGTGGATGTGGTGGTGATCGGCGCGGGCGTCACCGGTGCCGGTGCCGCGCTCGACGCCGCCGCGCGCGGCCTGCGCACCCTGCTGGTGGAACGCAACGACTTCGCGTTCGGCACGAGCCGCTGGAGTTCCAAGCTGGTGCACGGCGGGTTGCGATACCTGGCGAGCGGGCGGGTCGGCATCGCCCACGAGAGCGCGGTCGAACGCGGCATCCTGTTGCGCACCACGGCACCCCATCTGGTTCGCCCCCTCCCCCAGCTCGTTCCGCTGCTGCCCGGTATGGGTGCGGCTCAGAGTTCGCTGATCCGTGCGGGCTTCGCCGCCGGTGATGCGCTGCGGATGGCCGCACGCACCCGGGCGGCGATCCTGCCGCGATCGCGAAAGGTGGCCGCCGCGGAGGCATTGCGGCTGGCGCCGACCGTGCGCCGTGACGGCCTGCGCGGCGGGTTGCAGGCGTGGGACGGGCAGCTCGTCGACGACGCCCGCCTCGTCGTCGCCCTGGCGCGCACGGCGGCCGGACAGGGCGCGACCGTGCTCACCCGCATGGAAGCCCTTGCTGCCGACGGCAATTCGGTGCGGCTGCGCGATACGCGCACCGGTGAGACGCTCGACGTGCGCGCCCGCGCCGTCGTCAACGCGACCGGTGTGTGGGCGGGCGAGGTCGACAGCAGCATCGAACTGCGCCCGAGCCGCGGCACCCACCTGGTGTTCGACGCCGCCGCCTTCGGTGGGCTCAGCGCGGCGCTCACGGTGCCCGTGCCCGGCAGCATCAGCCGCTTCGTGTTCGCTCTGCCTGCGGCCCACGGCCGCGTCTACCTCGGCCTCACCGACGAAGACGCCCCCGGCCCGATCCCCGACGAACCCCAGCCCACCGAGGCCGAGGTCGACTTCCTGCTCGACACCATCAACACCGCCCTGCGGGAACCGCTGACGCGCAAGGACATCCGTGGCCGCTTCGCCGGACTGCGGCCCCTGCTGAAGACCGCCGACGACAGCACCGCCGACATCTCCCGCGAGCACGCCGTGCTCACCGCACCCGACGGACTCATCACCGTCGTCGGCGGCAAGCTCACCACCTACCGGCGCATGGCGCAGGACGCGGTCGATGCCGCGATCGCGCAGGCGGGCCTGTCGGCCACACCGTGCCGCACCACCCGGCTCCCGCTGGTCGGCGCGGTGTCCGGCGCGGCCCGCGACCGCATCGACGCCCCACCGGTGCTGATCGAGCGTTACGGGCACGAAGCGGGCGCCATCGTCTCTGCATGGCTGGCCGACCCGACCCTCGCCGAACCCGTCGCTCCCGGAATCGACGTCACCGCCGCCGAATTCGATTTCGCCATCACCCACGAGGGCGCCGAAACGGTCGACGATCTCCTCGACCGCCGCACCCGCATCGGCCTGGTCCCCACCGACCGCGCCGCCGCGACCCCGGCCGCCGAAGCCGCCCTCGCCCGCAACGCCGCGATCACCGGACGTCGCTCGTAAGCCGCCCGACTCCGGAAGCGACCGCCACACCGACTCGAGGAGCCATGGCCGGCGCAAGGCCACGCATTGCGAAATAGGGCGCAGGACAGTCGCACACCCGCCGCCTAGACGCAGCGGCGGCGGGTGGCGACTGGTGATCCGGGCGGGCACCACCGACTCGGACCCTCTACGTCGGTTCAGTCGTACACCCAGCTCGTCAAATCGACGCGCATGCACGCTCGCGGCCATTCGTCGAGGCCGTTGGCGGATTCCTCGGCGCGCACAGCGCGCAGGCCAGGTGGTTCGTCGTCGACGGGGATGTAGGTGAAGCCGAGCCGCTCGTAGTAGGGCCCGTTCCAGGGGACCTCGGTGAAGGTGGTGAGGGTGAGTTCGCGCAGGCCGCGGGATTTCGCCCAGCTGACGGCGTGGTCGATCAGGCTCTTGCCGATCCGCAGACCGGCGTAGGCGGGGTCGACCGACACCTGGTCGATGTGCGGTTGCCCGTCGACGATGCCGAGCAGCAGGTAGCCGATCGGTTCGTCCTGCGCATCCGGCCACACCCAGGCGCGTTCGCCGACGAGGAATTCGCGCAGTAGTTCCGCCGACGGCGGCTCGTCCTCGGCGACGGCGACCATGCCGATCTCGGCGAACGGCGCACCGGCGCGACGTTCGATCTCCTGCAGCGCGGCGATATCGCCTTCGCGGGCGAGCCGGATCGGTCCGCCCGGCCGGCCGAGTTCGCCGACCGGGATCGGTTCGCGGCGCCGAACGGGGTCGCCCGGTTCGATGGCGTAGCCGGTCCGGGTAACCAGCGCGGGTACGTGCTCCAGGCCGGTCATCGCACCTCCACGGGTGTGGTGAGGATGCCGTTGAGCAGCGCGTTCAGTGCCCACCGGGTGCGCGCGGCGGCGTCGCCCGCCAGGTGCTCGCGGACGGCGGTGATGTTCGGGTAGCGCCGGGCGGGCAGGTCGGCGAGGCGGCGCGAGACGGTCGTGTCGTCGTAGACGGCCCGTTCGGCGGCCGCGGCGGTGATGTGCGGGTACAGCAGGTCGACGGCCCAGGCGGCCCTGGCCGGGTCGAGCCCGCCCTCGCGCAGCAGGCCGAGCAACTGCTCGATCAGCCCGAGCGCGCGACCGGTGGACCGGGCGAACGCGACGAGCGCGAGACCTTCGTGGCGGCCGAGCGCGTCGACGGCCGAGGTGACGAGGGTTTCCAGGCGCTCGCGCCAGTCGCCGTGGGTTGGTGTCGGTACGGCGGCGAGGACGTGGTCGAGCATGCCCGTCATCAGGTCGTCGCGATTGGCGACGTAGACGTAGAGCGAGGCGGCACCCGTATCGAGTTCCTGCGCCACCCGGCGCATGGTGAGCGCGGCCGATCCCTCGGAGTCGAGGATGCGCAATCCGGTCTCGATGACGAGGTCACGACTCAGTGGAGCTTTCGCCGGTCTGGCCCGGCGACTGACGGGTGCGGCATTCATGGCAGGTAATCCTACTCGCCACCCGAACGTCGTTTGCGACGAACAATGTTCGCGAGACCGTCCGGTCAGTTTGCGAAGCCTGCGACAACCCGCTTCCGAGCCCGCCGTGTCCCTCTATGCTGGCAGTGACCCCGTCCGACAAGGAGGCGTTGATGCGCGCGCATTCGTCCACCGTGGCAATCGTGCCCGGTACCGGAATCGTCGCTCGGTTCGGCGATGTCGTGGTCTATCTGGCCGGCGAGACACCGTCGACCGACCGGTTACTCGGTGCGGTCGAGACCGTCGCGCTCAACACCACGGCCTCGGCACCCGGTGCGGCACTCGCCCAGCGGCTGGCCGGGGTGGTGTTCGGTGGCGCGTCGGCGCCACCACCGTTCGGTGTTCTCGCCCCCACCGCCGACGGGATCCTGATCTTGTTGCGCGGCACCGTGATCGCGGAGGTCTCCGGCGCCGAGGGCAACCGCCGCCTGGCCGGGGATCGCGCCTTCACCTGGGTCGACGAGATCATTCGCGAACCGGTGCGCCGCATCGCGATCGGCGCCGAGATGGCCGACCCGACCAGCGCCAACCCGCGAACGGATCTGCGCGCGGGCATCGTCAACGGCAACGGTTTCGTGCTCAACCTGGGCCGTCGTCGCGGGCCCGCACCGCGCCGGGTGGAGGCGATCGACGAACCGCCACCCACCGAGGCCACCGGTTTCCAGGCGGTGCGCCCGCGCAGCGAGGCCGAACCCGTTTCGGCACAGCCTTCGACCAGTGGTTTCGCCGTGGCCGACGAGCCGGTGACGAGCATTCCGGAGGGTGAGACCGTGAGCGTGGGTGGTCGGCCCGATTCCGGTGAGGGCGCCACCGTGAGCACCGGTCCGCGCAATTCCCCCGCCGCGCACGCACCGCTGGCGTGGTCACAGGCGATCGATGCCGCCAAGCGCGCCGAGCCGGTGGGGCTGCGCAAAAGCCAAGAGCACCTGGGCAATTCGACCAGTCCGCGGGGCGCCTTGGTCACCGAGGACGGAATGAGCTATCCCCTCGACCGACCATATGTGCTTGGCCGCAACCCCTCTGGCGACAATTCCGTTCGCCAGTCCGCGGCCACGCCGATCCTGATCGAACGCGATCGGCTGGTCTCGCGGGTTCATGCCTTCGTCGATCCCGACCGGGGCAAGGTGTTCGTTCGCGAAGCGCCCGCCACCTCCGGCACCTATTTCGCCGCCCCCGACAGCGACCGGTGGTCGCGGGTGGGCACCCTCCCGATCGAGCTGCAGCCGGGCTGGCGCCTGCGTATCAATGATTTCCTGCTGACCTACTGCGTCTGAGCTCCGGCGAGCCCGAGACCATCCCGACGCCCGTGCGTGGTGCACCACGGGCGCCGGATCACGATCCGGCTCAGGCCTCGAGGGCGTCGAGCAGTGCCGCGCGCTGGCGTGCACCGAGACCACCGATACGACGATCCTCGGGGATCTCGGCCTGATCCATCAGCTTGGCCGCCTTCACCGGGCCAACGCCCGGCAGCGCCTTGATCACGGCCGCGACCTTGGTCTTCTTGACCAGGTCGTCGCTGTCGGCCTTCTTGAGCAGATCGGCGACGGTGACCTTGCCCTCCTTCACCTTGCCGATCAGTTCCGAGCGCGCCTTGCGCACGGCAGCCGCTTTGGCCAACGCCTCGGTGCGCTGTTCGGCGGTCATCGTAGGCAGTGCCATGTCTCCTCCGCTTCCACTCGTCACTCGAACATCTGATTGACGGACCGAGTAAACAGCACGAAATCAGCAGCATCAGTCCGACACACCGCGAGGATACGCCGATGAGTTTTGCGAGGTGAGCCCGTCTTAATGGGTGAACGCCCTGCAAGGCGGACGAAACGGACGAAATGAAGGTTTCCGAACACCAGGTAACACGCTGGTGACCGGTAGCGACATCATCAACAGAAGCACTGAACGGGACAAAGGTTCAACGGCGAACCACGGAGGATCAAAGAAGCTCCTCGGCAACCGGGCGCGAACGATGCGAATCGTTCGTCACCGTGTCCACGAAGGCCTCTGAAAACACCTACACAGTTGTGCGCCAGAAGTTTCCGGCATCCGCATGTTCGATCGACCCGGACCTCGGATGTGCCTCGGGCGCCTCGATGCGCAACAATGACGCGACCAGGCGAACCCTTTTGCACACTGGAGTTGCGATGCGCGAGGAACACCCGCTCGATGACGAAGTCCTCGCGTTGCCCGTCCGGGTGGAACGTGCCCGGCAACGCATCACGTATCAATCCGACCCGGCGCTGACCGACGCGCTCTCGGAAGACGAACTGCGCGCCGAACGCGAGCTGGCCGAGAAGATCCGCACCTACGAGCGCGATCAGCGCTGGAAGCAGATCAAAGCCGCTTCGACGCACGCCGACCGCCTGCGTGAGACGACCGCCGAGCTCGAACGAGCCGAGATGGCCGACCTCATGCTCGCTCGCAAGGCCATCGCCGCGCAGCGCCGCGAATCCAACCCGCGCGCCCGGCTGGCCTCCCTCTACCAGCACCGGACCTGGTCGTTGCGCGCGCTGGCGGGCGTGGTGATCGCGGGCATGCTGTGGTCGGCGGTGAACGTGCAGCACAACATCGCCCCCGGCGGCCCGAGCGACCCGCTGTTCTGGGCGAGTTTCGGCCTGGAGGCGATGATCAGCGTCTGCCTGGTCATCATCATGATCGGCACCACCCGGGTCTCGGAGTGGGGCGTGATGGGCAACCGTACCCAGGTGTTCGTCGCCGAGGGTTTCCTGCTCGCACTCACCATCGCACTCAACACCTACCCGCATCTGAGCGCGGGCAACTGGTACGACGCCGCCGTGCACGCGGTGGCCCCCGTGATGATCGGTGTGGCCCTGCTCATCCACAATGCCGCCAGCGCGCGCTACAGCACCGCCATCGCCCGTGCCTCGGCCGAGATCCCCGCCGAGGACGACGAGGACATCGTGTCGGCGGCGCCTTCCTTCCGCGACAACTGAGCGACCCGACAACTCACCACACAGCACAGCGCCCGCCGGATCGGATCCGGCGGGCGCTGTGGTGTTCGGGGACGGCCTAGGCCGACTTGTCGCGACGCTCCGTGCGCTGGGCCTTGCGCGGCACGATGGTCGGCAGGACGTTCTCGGTGACGGTGTCGGCGTTCACGACCACCTTGGCGACGTCGTCGCGGCCCGGGATGTCGTACATCACCGGCAGCAGGACTTCCTCCATGATCGCCCGCAGACCACGCGCACCGGTGCCGCGCAGGATGGCCTGATCGGCGACCGCTTCGAGGGCATCGGGGGTGAACTCGAGGTCCACACCGTCCATCTCGAACAGGCGGACGTACTGCTTGACCAGCGCGTTCTTCGGCTCCGAGAGGATCTTGACCAGCGATTCCTTGTCCAGGTTCGTCACCGAGGCGACGATCGGCAGACGGCCGATGAACTCGGGGATCAGACCGAACTTGATCAGGTCCTCGGGCATCACGTCGGCGAAGTGGTCGTCGGTGTCGACCTCGGCCTTGGAGCGCACCTCGGCGCCGAAACCGATACCCCGGTGACCGGTGCGGTCGGAGATGATCTTCTCCAGGCCCGCGAACGCGCCCGCCACGATGAACAGCACGTTGGTGGTGTCGATCTGGATGAACTCCTGGTGCGGGTGCTTGCGTCCGCCCTGGGGCGGCACACTCGCCTGCGTGCCTTCCAGGATCTTCAGCAGCGCCTGCTGCACACCCTCACCGGAGACATCGCGGGTGATCGACGGGTTCTCGCTCTTACGGGCGATCTTGTCGACCTCGTCGATGTAGATGATGCCGGTCTCGGCGCGCTTCACGTCGTAGTCGGCGGCCTGGATGAGCTTGAGCAGGATGTTCTCGACGTCCTCACCGACATAACCGGCTTCGGTGAGCGCGGTGGCGTCGGCGATGGCGAACGGCACGTTCAGCATCTTGGCCAGCGTCTGCGCGAGGTAGGTCTTGCCGCAACCGGTGGGGCCGAGCATCAGGATGTTCGACTTCATCAGCTCGACGGCCTCACCCCGGCTGTCGCGACCCTTGTCGCCCGCCTGGATGCGCTTGTAATGGTTGTAGACCGCGACGGCGAGGGTCCGCTTGGCGGTGTCCTGGCCGATCACGTAGTTCTCGAGGAAATCACGGATCTCCGAGGGCTTGGGCAGCTCGTCGAGCTTGACCTCGCTCGACTCGGCCAGCTCTTCCTCGATGATCTCGTTGCAGAGATCGATGCACTCGTCGCAGATATAGACCCCAGGGCCCGCAATGAGCTTCTTGACCTGCTTCTGGCTCTTTCCGCAGAACGAGCACTTGAGCAGATCGCCGCCGTCTCCGATGCGCGCCATCTCGTAGGTCCCTACTTCCTATGTCCGAGTGCGACCCTCGTCCTCCGATTGGGCCGGAATACGTTTCGGTGCCGACAATCAGAGCAATGGTCCCTGAGTCGACCGTACCTGCTGTGCGCGAGCCAGGTCGACAACTCGCGCATGTTCGATGTGTTGGGTTGTAGCAGAAAACCGGGTCCGCCGCCGGGTAGCAGGCGCCGGACCCGGGCGTGTCACTTCTGTCCGCTGAGCTTGCGGTAGTCGAAGACCTGGTCGACGATGCCGTATTCCTTGGCTTCCTCGGCGGTCAGGATCTTGTCGCGGTCGGTGTCCTTGCGGACCTGCTCCTCGGACTTGCCGGTGTGCCGCGAAATCGTGACCTCCATGAGACGCCGCATCCGCTCGATCTCGGCGGCGGCGATCTCGAGGTCGGACACCTGACCCTGCACGCCGCCCGAGGACGGCTGGTGGATCAGGATGCGCGCGTTGGGCAGCGCGGCGCGCTTGCCGGGGGCACCGGCGGCCAGCAGCACGGCGGCGGCCGAGGCCGCCTGGCCGAGGCACACCGTCACCACGTCGGGGCGCACGTACTGCATGGTGTCGTAGATCGCCATCAGCGCGGTGAACGAGCCACCGGGCGAGTTGATGTACATGGTGATGTCACGGTCGGGATCCTGCGACTCCAGCACCAGCAGCTGGGCCATGATGTCGTTGGCCGAGACATCGTCGACTTGGTTGCCCAGGAAGATGATGCGCTCCTCGAACAGCTTGTTGTACGGGTCGGAGGTCTTGACGCCGAACGAGGTCTGCTCGGTGAACTGCGGCAGGATGTAGCGCGACTGCGGGTTGGCGGCAGCAGCGCCACCGAGGCCTGCGCGCGGGTCGATCAGATTGGCCATGGTTGTCTCCAGGGTCGAGTCGAGTGTGTCGGGGCGCGGCGGCGGTTACTTCGTCTGGTTCGCGTGGCTGACCACGTGGTCGATGAAGCCGTATTCGAGGGCTTCCTTCGCCGTGAACCAGCGGTCGCGGTCCGCGTCCTCGGTCACCTGCTCGACCGATTTGCCGGTGTGCAGCGCCTGCAGCTCGTTGAGCTCGCGCTTGGTGTGCGCGAACTGCTCGGCCATGATCGCGATGTCGGCGGCCGAACCACCGATGCCCGCCGACGGCTGGTGCATCATGATCCGGGTGTGCGGCAGCGCGAAACGCTTGCCCTTGGTTCCCGCGGTGAGCAGGAACTGACCCATCGACGCGGCCAGACCCATCGCGACGGTCCTGATGTCGCACTCGGCGAACTGCATGGTGTCGTAGATCGCCATGCCCGCGGTGACCGAACCACCCGGGGAGTTGATGTAGAGGGAGATGTCCTTGGTCGCGTCCTCGGCCGAGAGCAGCAGGATCTGCGCGCAGATCTTGTTGGCGATCTCGTCGTCGACCTGGGTGCCCAGGAAGATGATGCGCTCGCGCAGCAGCCGTTCGTACACGGAATCACTGAGGTTGAGACCAGCAGTAGCGGCTGTCATGACCCCTGCCTGGTTGATTGTCACGGATACCTGCCTTCTCTTCTCACCGATTGCAAACGGCCTACGGTTCGTCGTCGTCTCAAACACTAACGAAACAGGGCGGCACCGAACTCCCGGTACCGCCCTTCTTCGCTCACAGCGCAATCAAATCACGCCGGAGAAACTTACTCAGCAGCGGCTTCGCCCTGCTCGGTCTCGGCGGATTCCGCAGGGTCACCGAACATTTCGGTGGTGTCGACCTCGTTGCCGTCGGTGTCGGTGACCTTCACCTGACCGACAACTCCGGCCAGCGCCTTGCCGCGGCGCACGTCGGCGAACACCGCGCCGAGCTGACCGGCCTGCTGCACCTGCTGGATGAACTGCTCCGGCGACATGCCGTAGCGCTGGGCCTGGAACAGGATGCGCTCGGTGAGCTCCTGCTGGCCCACCTGGGTGCCCTCGGCCTCGGCGATGGCATCCAGCAGCAGCTGGGTCTTCACCGACTTCTCGGCGGCTTCCTTGGTGTCCTTGTCGAACTCCTCGCGGGAGGAGCCCTGCGCCTCGAGCGCCTCGGCCAGCTTGGCCTCGTCGTGGTCGAAGCCGTGCACGGCGTCGTGCAGCACCGCGTCGACCTCGGCCTTGACGACGGCCTCGGGCAGCGGCACCTCGACGGTCTCGAGCAGGGTGTCGAGGACCTTGTCGCGGATCTGACCGGCCTGCTCGATCTTCTTGGTGCGCTCGACGCGGCCCTTCAGGTCTTCCTTGAGCTCGTCGATGGTGTCGAATTCGCTGGCCAGCTGGGCGAATTCGTCGTCGGCCTCGGGCAGCTCGCGCTCCTTGACCGACTGCACGGTCACGGTGATCACGGCTTCCTTACCGGCGTGCTCGCCGGCGACCAGGGTGGAGGTGAACTCGGCGGACTCGCCGGCCTTCAGGCCGATGACGGCCTCGTCGAGACCCTCGATGAGCTGACCCGAACCGACCTCGTGCGACAGGCCGGTGGTCGCGGCCTCGGGCACGTCCTCGCCGTCGACGGTGGCCGACAGGTCGATCGAGACGAAGTCGCCGTCCTGCACGGCCCGCTCGACACCGGTCAGGGTGCCGAAGCGCTGGCGCAGCGAGGTGAGCTGCTGCTCGATGTCCTCGTCGCCGATGGTGAAGGAATCGACGGTGACCTCGATGCCCGAGTAGTCGGGCAGGGCGATCTCCGGGCGAACGTCGACCTCGGCGGTGAAGGCCAGCTCGTCGCCGTCCTCGATCTTGGTGATCTCGATCTCGGGCTGGCCGATGACCTTCACCTCGCCGGCCTGCACGGCCTCGGCGTACTTGTTCGGCAGCGCGTCGTTGACGACCTGCTCGAGCACGGCGCCACGGCCGACGCGGGTCTCGATCAGCTTGGCCGGGGCCTTGCCGGGACGGAAGCCGGGGATCTTCACCTGCTGGGCCAGCGCCTTGTACGCCTTGTCGAAGTCGGGCTTCAGCTCCTCGAAGGGCACCTCGACGTTGATCCGGACCCGGGTCGGGCTCAGCTGCTCGACGGTGCTCTTCACGGACATGCTCCTTGGTTCGTAGTTCATGGTGGTGGCCCCCGCATGGGGCGTCGCGCCCTGAGTCGGTGCGGACGCACGCATCCCGACCAGGGTAGTTGACCGCAGGCGCGGTCGTGCAATCGGCGGTTGGTTGCGGTCGCGGCTAGCTGCCGACCTGCACCGCGTCGGTGACGAACACCAGTGTCTCGTTGGGCGCCACGCCGTTGCCGCCCTCGCCGTAGCCGAGATCCGGCGGCACGATGAGCAGCCTGCGCGCGCCCTGCTGCACACCGAGCAGGCCCTTGTCCCAGCCCTCGATGACCTGGCCCGCGCCGAGCGTCAGGTCGAAGGGCGCACCGCGCTTGAACGAGCTGTCGAGGGTCTGCTTGTCCGACCAGGTGACCAGCGCGTAGTTCATGGTGAGCGGCTGCATGGCCACCGCACCGGGTCCGGTGCCGGGCACCAGGTCCTTGACGAGCAGCGACTTGGGCGGGGTGCAGTCGTCGGGGATGGTGATCTCCGGCGGGTCACCGAAGCCACCGGCCACCTTGATGTCCTCGGCGATGCATTCGCGGGTGGGAGCCGCCTTGGATTCGGCCGTTCCGCTGTCGGACCCGCACGCCGCGCTCGCGAGGGCGGCGAGGGCGACCAGTCCGGTCCCGATGATCCTGGGGAGAGAAACCATGGCCCGCACAGTAGTGGAGCGCGGATCCGCCGGCGCGAACCGGCACGACGGTAGGCTCGGCACTGCGTTTCTCCACCGGCGCCGCCGGGTGTCCTCCGGCGCGCCGACCAGTCCGGCGGCGGGCGACGCCGCAGCTCAGGCGAGTGCGAGGAGAGTCAGCGATGACCCGGCTCAGCAACAGCGAGGGCGATACCGCCGCCGACAACGTGGGCGGCGGAGGTGAAGGCGAATCCATTGCCCCCCAACCCTATTCACTCACCGCGACCCCAGGTCCGCTGACCGGCGAGGAGTTGATCGCGGTCGACACGTGGTGGCGGGCCGCGAACTATCTCGCGGTCGGCCAGATCTATCTGATGCGCAACCCGTTGCTGCGCGAGCCGCTGCGTTCCACCGACATCAAGCCGCGCCTGCTCGGCCATTTCGGCACGGTGCCCGGCCTGAACCTGGTGTGGGCGCACGCGAACCGGGTGATCCGCGCACGCGACCTGAACGCCGTGTTCGTCGCGGGCCCCGGCCACGGCGGACCCGGCCCCAACGCCTGCGCCTGGCTCGAGGGCGCCTACGCCGAGCTCTACCGCGACATCCCCCGCGACGCCGACGGTATGCGCCGGTTGTTCCATCAGTTCTCGTTTCCCGGCGGCGTCCCGAGCCATTGCGCCCCCGAGACCCCCGGTTCGTTCCACGAGGGCGGTGAGCTCGGCTATTCGCTGCTGCACGCCTACGGCGCCGCGTTGGACAACCCCGATCTCACGGTGTTCTGCGTGATCGGTGACGGCGAGGCCGAGACCGGCCCGCTCGCGGGCAGCTGGCACGCGAACAAATTCCTCAACGCGGCCCGCGACGGCGCGGTGGTGCCGATCCTGGCGCTCAACGAGTACAAGATCGCCAATCCGACGATCCTCGCCCGCATCCCCCGCGATGAGCTCATCGAACTGCTGCGCGGGTACGGCTACGAACCGCTGATCGTGTCGGGCAACGATCCGTCGCGAGTGCATCAGAAGATGGCCGCCGCCATGGACGCCTGCCTCGACCGGATCGCCGGGTTCCAGCGGGCCGCGCGCGAGGACGGCGACACCACCCGCCCGCGCTGGCCGATGATCGTGCTGCACACGCCGAAGGGCTGGACCTGTCCCCCGGTGGTCGACGGTGAGCGGGTCGAGGGCACCTTCCGCGCCCATCAGGTCCCGTTGCCCGCGGCGCGCACCGACCCGGAACACCGGCGGGTGCTCGAGGAGTGGTTGCGGTCGTATCGGCCCGAGGAACTCTTCGACGAAGCGGGCAGGCCGGTACCCGCCCTGCTCGCGCAGATTCCCGATCGGCCGATGAGCCTCAATCCGGTGGCCAACGGTGGGCTGCTGGTCCGCGATCTCGACCTGCCCGACTGGCGCGAATACGGCGTGCCCGTGGAGCAGCCGGGGGCGAGCAGGCACGAACCGACCCGGGTGCTCGGCGGCTGGCTGCGTGACGTCACAGCTCGCAACCCGCACAACTTTCTGACCTTCGCCCCCGACGAACTCGCCAGCAACCGCTTGCAGGACATCCTCGAGGTGACCGGCCGCGACTGGCAGGCCGAGGTCGGGCGCTGGGATGTGGCGTTGTCACCGACCGGGCGCGCGGTCGAAGTGCTGTCCGAACACATGTGCCAGGGTTTGCTCGAGGGCTATCTGCTCACCGGCCGCCACGGCGTCTTCACCTGTTACGAGGCCTTCATCCACATCGTCGACGCCATGTTCAACCAGCACGCCAAGTGGCTCGACGCCAGCCTCGCGGTGCCCTGGCGACGCCGCATCCCGAGCCTGAACTACCTGCTGAGTTCGCATGTGTGGCGTCAGGACCACAACGGCTTCACCCATCAGGACCCGGGTTTCCTCGATGTGGTGGTGAACAAGAGCCCCGAGATCGTCCGGGTGTATCTGCCGCCCGATGCCAACACCCTGCTGTCCACCTACGACCACTGCCTGCGTTCGCTGCACTACGCGAACGTGGTGGTCGCGGGCAAACAGCCAGGGCCGGACTGGCTTTCGGCGCCGGAGGCCGCCGTGCACTGTGCGCGCGGGGTCGGCATCTGGGAGTGGGCCGGGCACAACGACGACCAGGGCACCACCCCCGATGTGGTGCTTGCCTGCGCGGGCGACGTCCCCACGCTGGAGACGCTCGCCGCCGCCGCGATCCTGCGCGACCGCCTGCCCGACCTGCGGGTGCGCGTGGTCAATGTGGTCGACCTGATGCGGCTGCTGCCGGCCGAGGAACATCCGCACGGCCTGTCCGACGCCCATTTCGACACCCTGTTCACCACCGACCGGCCGGTGATCTTCGCCTTCCACGGCTACCCGTGGCTGGTGCACCGGCTCACCTATCGCAGGCGCAATCACGCGGGCCTGCACGTGCGTGGATACAAGGAGAAGGGCACGACGACCACCCCGTTCGACATGGTGATGCTCAACGACCTCGACCGCTTCCACCTGGTGCTCGACGTGATCGATCGGGTGCCCGGCCTGCGCACGCGGGCGGCGGGTCTGCGCCAGGAGATGGTCGACGCCCGGCTCGCGGCGCGCAGCTGGACCAGGGAGCACGGCGAGGACATACCGGCCGTCGCGAACTGGGTCTGGCCGGAGGCGTCGGTCCCCACTGTGACGTAACGCGGTTGCGGCACGGGTCGCGACTGGCCGACGATGGAGGCGATGACCGAGCAACGCCGTATCGACATACTCCCGCGTGACCGTCGCGACCTGCGCGGTCCCTTCGACGTGATCGGGGATGTGCACGGCTGCCGCGCCGAACTCGAGGCACTGCTCGGGAAGCTCGGCTACGTCATCGAGCGCGACGACAAGGGCAGGCCGGTCACGGCCGCACACCCCGAGAGCCGCACGGCGGTGTTCGTCGGTGATCTCGTCGACCGTGGCCCCGACACGCCCGGTGTGCTGCGGCTGGTGATGGGCATGGTCGCGGACCGTACGGCACTGTGCGTGGCGGGCAATCACGACTACAAACTGGTGCGCGCCCTCGACGGCCGCAATGTGCGCATCGCGCACGGGCTCGAGCAGTCCCTGGCCCAGCTGGCCGACGAGGACGACGAATTCCGCGCCGCCGCACAGGCTTTCCTGCGGGAGCTGCCCGGGCACTATCTGCTCGACAAGGGCAGGCTGGTCGTCGCCCACGCGGGACTGCCGGAAAGCCTGCACGGCAGCACATCCGGGCGGGCCCGCTCCTTCGCGCTCTACGGCGCGCCCACCGGCGAGGTGGACGTGCACGGACTGCCGATCCGCTACGACTGGGCGCAGGACTACCGGGGAGCGCCGGTGGTCGTCTACGGGCACACACCCGTCACGGCGTTGCAGTGGGTCAACAACACGCTGTGCCTGGACACCGGCGTGGTGTTCGGCGGCACGCTGTCGGCCCTGCGCTACCCGGAACTGGAGACCCTGTCGGTGCCCGCCGAGCAGGTCTGGTGTGAACGAGCGGGTATCACACCGGTGCCCGACTAGGGCCTACCATCAGCAGCGGACGACCCGACTCATCGACGAGGAGAGGTTCATGCGCCGTAGTCTGCTCGCACTGTCCGTTCTGGCTCCACTGATGATCGCCGGGGTGGCGAGCGCCGATCCGGCGCCGCCGGGAACCGGGACACTCACCGTTCGCGCCATCACCGGCTCCGAACCCATGCCGGTCAACCGGGCCGATATCGAGGTCCGCGCCTGCGGCGCCGAGGAGGTCGTCACCACCTTGGTGAGCGGCGCCGACGGCAGCGCGAGCGTCGCGCTGCCGGACGGCTGCTACGAGGCGCGGGTGGCGACGGTGCCGGGCGGTTGCGCCCTCGCCGACACCGAACCCGTGCGGCTCACGGTCACCGCGAGCACCGAGGCACGCGCGGAATTCCGTTTCCGCTGCGCGTAGCGGTCAGTCCTTGGGACCGCCCGCCACGTAGATGACCTGACCGGACACGAAACCCGCGCCTTCACTCACCAGGAACGAGGCGGTGTGGGCGATGTCGTCGGGCGTACCGACCCGGTTCACCGGAATCTGTGCCGCCGCAGCCTGTTTGAAGGCCTCGAAGTCGACGCCGACACGAGCGGCGGTGGCGGCGGTCATCTCGGTCTCGATGAAACCGGGAGCGATCGCGTTGGCGGTGACACCGAATTTGCCGAGCTCGAACGCGAGGGTTTTGGTGAAGCCCTGCATGCCGGCTTTGGCGGCGGAATAGTTGGCCTGGCCCCGGTTGCCGAGCGCCGACGTGCTCGACAGGTTCACCACGCGCCCGAATTTCGCCTCCACCATGTACTTCTGCACGGCGCGCGTCATCAGGAAGGCGCCGCGCAGGTGCACGTTCATGACGATGTCCCAGTCCTGCACCGACATCTTGAACAGCAGGTTGTCGCGCAGCACGCCCGCGTTGTTCACCAGCACGGTCGGCGCGCCCAGTTCGCCTGCGATCCGTTCGACAGCGGCGGCGACGGCGTCTTCGTCGGACACATCGGCACCGACGGCCAGCGCGGTTCCCCCGGCGGCTTCGATGGCCGACACGGTGTCGGCGCAGGCGGCTTCGTCGAGGTCGAGAACGGCGACGGCGTGACCGTCGGCGGCGAGCTTCTTCGCGACGGCGGCACCGATTCCGCGTGCGGCACCGGTGACGATCGCGACCCGTGAGGTAGTGGACATGCGCGCCACCCTATCGGGGCGCGTTCGTCGTGATGGTCGGGGTGACAGGATTTGAACCTGCGACCCTCCGCTCCCAAAGCGGATGCGCTACCAAGCTGCGCTACACCCCGATACCTCGGGGCGGTTCACGCCGTCGAGGGAAGTCATGTTTGAGCGGGTGACGGGAATCGAACCCGCACCATCAGCTTGGAAGGCTGAGGTTCTACCATTGAACTACACCCGCAGGCATACGACATCGATGGGATCGCCACGATGTCGTGTGCGCCACGACTGTACCGAATCCCGCGCGCCGAACGCCAATCCGGCCCCGCGAAATGTCTCGGCACTGCGATGAGCCCCCTCTTTCCGCGCCCGATTAGGGCCCTTAGGCCCTATTGCGGGACCACGGGTACCGGACACGATGGTGATTGCGTCTCAGGGGACCGACGCCTGCTCCACCGGGGGAATATAAAGGAGAATTTTCCTCGAAAACCTGGCATGGGGGCGGCGGGTAGGCCACCATAAAAGAGCGCGCGGCGGCTCTACCGGTCGGCGCGACACCTTTGCCAGGAGGGACCATGGCGACAACACGCCCACCGCCCGAAAACCGGGCAACACGCTGCACGTTTCGGTGTTTCCAAAGTTTTTTCGCGAAGTGTGTAACGCCCGGGCGGCTGTAGCGATGTCATAGCCGATCGCCATTCGCGAGAGACTGTAACGCGTTCTAGAACGCGGCTTTCGAGTCTCGAGTGGCTTGCTAGGATCCTTTTTGCCGGACGGGGGTATCTGGAAAGGGGGCGGTGAGCGTGTGCCGAACTCGGCGGACCCAACCGCGTAGCAGTGCGAACGATCGAGGTGGCAAGACCGTCGCCACCTTCCGCCGGTGATGTCGATGTCCGCACACATCGAGCCACCGGTCGCCGCGATGGCCCGCGCCTGGGCCCGCGCGGTGTGTGCCGAACCGGGATCGTCCGTGGCACCGCATCAGCTGGAGCCTGTGCTCATCGAGATCGTCGAGCGCCTGCTGCACCTGGCGAGGACAGAACCGTTCCCGGTACCGCAGGCGCGCAAGCTCGGCGCACGGCTGGCCGAGGCGCCGTTCGAACGGACGAGAATGCTGGCCCATGCCACCCGCTGGTTGCTCGGTTTCCCCTCGGGGGTGCCGGGTTCCCTGGTGGCGACCCGCTGGCCGCTGGTGGCCAGTCAGGCCATCGACAGCTATGCCCAGGCACTACAGGAGCGCGCACTGGCGCAACAGGAGCAGAACATCTCGGCGAAGGTGTCGCTGCGCGTGCAGGAGATCGCTGCGCTGCAGCACCGCCTGCGCCACGAGGCCACTCACGACGCCCTGACCGACCTGGCGAACCGCACACTCCTGCAGGAACGGGTGCGTGCCTTCGCCGCCGACCCGACCCGTGGGGTCGGGGTGCTGGTGGTTGACCTGGACCGCTTCAAACAGATCAACGACGGCTACGGACATGCGATCGGTGACGAGGTGCTCGTGGAGCTGGCCAACCGGCTGCGCGAGGTGTGCCCGCCCGACACCGTGATCTGCCGGTACGGCGGCGACGAGTTCGTCGTGGCGGCCAATCCGCGCCGCGACACCCTGAGCGAGCTGGCGCACCGTGTGGTCGCGGCCCTGCGTGACCCGGTGTGGTCGAGCGCGGGCCCGGTGCCGGTGTCGGCCAGCGTGGGCACCGCGTTCTGCCCACCGGGAAAGACGTGCGATTTCACCGACCTGCTGCGTCGCGCCGACCGCGCGATGTATTCGGCGAAATCGGCGGGCGGGCGGCGTTTCGCCCTCGCCGAATCGGGCGACCCCGAACTGGGAACGGCGGTCGCCGGCTGAGTCCGGATCGCGAAGCCTGCACTTCGCGGCCCGGGCTCAGTCGACCTTCTCTGCGCACCTCGGCCACGGTTTCGACCGTGGCCGAGGTGTTTTCGTCAGCGGGGCTGACAGACGCTGCACCAGAACAGGTTTCGGGCTTCCATCGTGCCGTGGGAGACCGGGGTGCCGCAGACGCGGCAGGGTTCGCCCTGGCGGCGGTAGACGTAGGTGCGTGGGCGGTCCTTGGCATAGGACGGTGCACCGGTGTCGTGTTCGGGCCGCACCACATGCATGCGGCCGGTTTCCACGCCGGTCGGCATGAGTTCGACGAGATCGGCCCACAGCGCGTCCCATTCGCTCGCGGTGAGCGAGGTGCCCGGTCGGAAGGGCGAAATGCCGTGCCGGAACAGGACTTCGGCGCGGTATACGTTGCCGACGCCGGCGATCAGCGCCTGGTCCATGAGCAGCGCACCGATCGCCCTGCGGGAGCGCCGGATCCGCGCACCCGCCCGCTCGTGATCGGCGTCGGGGCGCAGCGGGTCGGCACCCAGGCGCGCGGTGAGCGCCTCCACCTCCGGCGGGAGCAGCACCTCACACGCGGTCGGCCCGCGCAGATCGGAACCGAATCCCGTTGCGGCACCGACCATCCGCATCCGCACCTGCCCCACTGGCGCGGGCATCGGCAATGCCACCTCGCTGAACGTGCCGTACAACCCCAGATGCACATGCACCGTCAACCCGGACGCATAGTGATGCAGCAGATGTTTCCCATACGCCTCGGCCCGCTCGAGCACCTGCCCGTCCACGAGCGCCGCCCCCTCGGTGAACCGCCCTTGGGGACTCGAAACCCGCACTACCCCACCAGCAAACCGCTCCTGATGCAGCCGCGCAATGCGATGAAGGGTGTGCCCTTCAGGCATAGACACACACCCTTCGATCCGAACTCACCAACTGATCTCGCAAGCACATGGGTAACTCACCGGGCACGGGCTGACCCGGCCACCTCGAGAGAGCTTGCCGCGTCAGGGACTCATCCCGCACCTGAGTCTGGCCGAAATTCGCGGGGAGGCGGATCAGTAAGCGGGGACCGCGGGGGCTTCGCCGGACTTCTCGTAGTCGGCGAGGATGTCGATGCGGCGCTGGTGGCGTGGCTCTTCCGACCAGGGCTGGGCGATGAACGCGTCGACGATGGCGAGGGCTTCCTCGGTGGTGTGCATGCGGCCGCCGATGCCGATGAGCTGGGCGTTGTTGTGTTCGCGGGCCAGCTTGGCGGTTTCGACGCTCCAGGCAAGGGCGCAGCGGGCGCCGGGGACCTTGTTGGCGGCGATCTGTTCGCCGTTGCCGCTGCCACCGAAGACCAGGCCGAGCGAGCCCGGGTCGGCGACGGTGCGCCGCGCCGCTTCGATGCAGAAGGCGGGGTAGTCGTCGAGAGCGTCGTATTCGAGGGCGCCGCAGTCGACGACCTCGTGTCCGGCCTCGAGCAGATGGGCCTTGACGTGATTCTTCAGTTCGAAACCGGCATGGTCGGCACCCAGGTAAACGCGCATGGCTGCGATTGTCGCAGGCGCGCTTAGAGTCGTTTCATGCACCCGCACGAACCGCATTCACCGCATTCGGCAGGTCCCCCACCGGAGCGTTCCGGCCAACCCGCCGACCGGCCGAGCGACGCCACCCCCGCCGACCAGCCCACGCCGCGGCCGGGCGAATATCCGCCGCCCCCGTGGCCGCAGGGGCAGCCGGGGTTCGCCGGGTCGTCGCCGTGGCAGCAGCCGGGCCCACCGACCGGCGCGTTTCCCGCGCCGCCTGCGGTCGCGTATCCGTCTGTGCCGCAGGGTTTCTACCCGCCGGGAGGCCCGCCGGGGACAACGCAGCCGATGCCGCGTGGGCTTTCGCCGTTCGGGATGCCCGCGCGGCATCCGTGGGAGATTCCGCTGCTCGTGGTGGTCATCATGATCACCGGCGTGGCGTATCTGCTGGCGATCCTGATGTTGCTTGTGGAGTTGGTCGCCGAGCCCGTTGCCGACGCCCAGGGGCAGCCCGAGTCCGGCGGCTCGCTGCTGACCAGCCCGTATGTGCTCGTGCTCTTGTTCGCCCCGGTGCTGCTGTGGGCCGGACGTGGCATGAATTTCGCGCGAATGCGGATCAACGGGGTGAAGATGTCACCCACCCAGTTCCCCGAGGGATACCGGATGGTGCAGGAGGCGGCCGCCCGGTTCGGCATGTCGAAGGCACCCGACGCGTACGTGATCCTCGGCAACGGCCAGATCAACGCGTTCGCCTCCGGGCACGGGTTCCGCCGGTTCGTCGTGGTCTACAGCGACCTGTTCGAGATCGGTGGCGCCGCACGCGAGCCCGACGCGCTCGCCTTCATCATCGGCCACGAGGTGGGCCATATCGCCGCTGGTCACGTGTCGTATTGGCGCCAGCTCGGCATGTTCGTGGCGCCGTACCTACCGATTCTCGGGTCGTCGCTGATCCGCGCGCAGGAGTACACCGCCGACAATCACGGCTTCTGCAACCGCCACCAGGGCGCGGCCGGCGCGATGGCCACCCTGGCGGCAGGCAAGTACCTCAACACGCAGGTCGGTTTCGACGAGATGGCCGACCGCGCCGCCACCGAGAAGGGCGGCTTCGTCCTGCTGGTGAACGCCATGTCCAGCCACCCGGTCCTCACCTGGCGAATGTGGGCCCTGCGCGACCGAAGCAAACCGGGCCCCATGTTCTGGCACCCGACCCCACCCCACCCCCCCCACCCCCCC
>NZ_JACBIU010000039.1:0-37775 GCF_013839555.1 Nocardia sp. GTS18
GTGGGGAGCTGGTCGAGGGGGGCCGACGGTGGTGGGTGGCGGATGCCGCTGCGCAGGGCGAGGCGGGTGGTGAGGTCGTGGAGGCGGGTGGCGCGCTCGCGCAGGTCGTCCAGCAGGGCGGTGTCGTCGGCGCCGGGTTCGTCGGGCCAGACCGAGGTTTCGGCGCGGGGGTAGGGGTCGTCGGGGAGCCACTGCTGAACCCGCAGGCGTTCGGTGCCGAGGCAGCGCAGACGGAACCGGTCGCCGGGCAGTTCGGTCACATCGGTGATCTGGGCGAGCACACCCACGTCGGTGCGCACGTCGCCACCGCCGACTTCGCTGCCACGTTCGATCAGCACCACGCCGAACTCCGGTTCGCGACTGCCGTCGAGACAGTCGCGAACCAGCGCCACATACCGTGGCTCGAAGATCTGCAGGGACAACGGCTCACCGGGCAGCAGCACGGTACCCAGGGGGAACATCGGAATCTCCACGGTCACAGCATGCCCGTTTGGGTCACGTTGTCCGTGTTCGGACTCGCCGGGGAGCCGAGAGCCCTGGTCCCGGGCGCTCATGCCTTGGCGATCGCCTCGAAGACGGCGGGGTCGACGAGGGTGGAGGTGTCGCCGAGTTCGCGTCCTTCGGCGATGTCGCGTAGGAGGCGGCGCATGATTTTGCCGCTGCGGGTTTTGGGGAGTTCGGGGACGATGTGGATTTCGCGGGGTTTGGCGATGGGGCTGATCTGTTTGGATACTTCGGCTTTGAGGGTGTCGGCGAGGGTGTCGTCGGGTGTGGTGGAGCCGGTGAGGATGACGAAGGCGACGATGCCTTGGCCTGTGGTGGGGTCGGTGGCGCCGACGACGGCGGCTTCGGCGACGCTGGGGTGGCCGACGAGGGCGGATTCGACTTCGGCGGTGGAGATGCGGTGGCCGGAGACGTTCATGACGTCGTCGACGCGGCCGAGGACCCAGAGGTCGCCGTCGGTGTCGAGTTTGGCGCCATCACCGGCGAAGTACCAGCCTTCGGCAGCGAAACGCTGCCAATAGGTTTCGCGGTAGCGGTCCATGTCGTTCCAGATACCGCGCAGCATCGACGGCCACGGCTTGTCCAGCACGAGCAGGCCCGACGCGTCGGCGCTCAGCGGTGATCCGTCGTCGTCGACGACATTCGCCGAAACACCGGGCAGCGCACGCATGGCCGCGCCGGGCTTGGCAGCGGTGACGCCGGGCAGCGGCGAGATCATGATGGCGCCGGTCTCGGTCTGCCACCAGGTGTCCACGATCGGAGTCTTGTTGTCGCCGAACACTTCCCGGTACCAACGCCACGCTTCGGGATTGATCGGTTCGCCGACCGAGCCCAGCAGACGCAGCGACGACAGATCGTGGGCGTCGGGGATCTCACGTCCCCACTTCATGAAGGTGCGGATCAGCGTGGGCGCCGTGTAATAGATGGTGACGCCGTACTTTTCGATGATCTCGAAGTGGCGGTGCTCGTTGGGGGAGTTCGGGGTGCCTTCGTAGACGACCTGGGTGGCGCGGTTGGCCAGGGGTCCGTAGACGATGTAGCTGTGTCCGGTGACCCATCCGATGTCGGCGGTGCACCAGTAGACGTCTTGTCCGGCCTTGTGATCGAAGACGTTGTGGTGGGTGTAGGCAGTCTGGGTGAGATATCCGCCGCTGGTGTGCAGGATGCCCTTCGGCTTCCCGGTCGTGCCGGAGGTGTAGAGGATGAACAGTGGATGCTCGGCCGGAAACGCTTGCGCCTCGTGCGACGGCGATGCGGTGGAAACCGTTTCGTCCCACCACAGATCACGAACCTCGGTCCACGGCACATCCAACCCGGTCCGGCGCACCACGAGCACATGCTCGACGCTGGTCGGCTCGTCACCGAGCGCCTCGTCCACGGCGTACTTCAGCGGCGCGGGCTTACCCCGCCGCCACTGCCCGTCGGTCGTCACGATCAGCCGCGCCTGCGCGTCGTCGACCCGCTGACGCAGCGCGCTCGGCGAGAACCCGGCGAACACCACTGAATGGGTGAGCCCCAGCCGCGCACACGCCAGCATCGCCACGATCGCCTCGGGCACCATCGGCATATAGATGGCCACCCGATCACCGGCGACGAGCCCGAGCGCACTGAAAGTGTTGGCCGCCCGGCACACTTCGTCGAGCAGTTCCTGATAGGTGATCGCCCGCGAGTCGCCCGGCTCACCCTCCCACAGGATGGCGACCTGGTCGCCGTGCCCGTCGAGCACATGCCGGTCGAGGCAGTTGTAGGCCACGTTCAGCTCGCCGTCGGCGAACCACTTCGCCACCGGTGCGTCCGACCAGTCCAGTACCTGGGTGAACGGCGTGTGCCAGTGCAACCGGCGCGCCTGTTCGGCCCAGAAGCCGTCGCGGTCGGCGTCGGCCCGCTCGTAGAGGTCGGCGGTCGCGTTCGCCTGGGCGGCGAACTCCGCACTCGGTCCGAAGCTGGTCGCGGGATTGGTCACTGCGCCGGTCACAACAATTCTCCTTCGAAACACTCAGGGGGACAGCCCGTTCCGGTGGGACGAACCACCGGAACGGGCGTGGGGGACATCAGTGCGAGATCGCCTTCTCCGCACCGACGCCGGTCAGGGCACGTACTTCCATCTCCGCGGCCTTGCCGAGGTCGACCTTCTCGCCGCGCCCACCCAGATAGGTGCCGACCACACCGAGCACGAACGCCAGCGGGATGGACACGATGCCCGGGTTGGACAGCGGGAACCAGTGGAAGTCGGTCCCGGTGATCATCGAGGTCTTGGTGCCCGACACAGCCGGGGAGAACACGATGAGCACGATGGTCGAGATCAGGCCGCCGTACATCGACCACAGCGCGCCGGTGGTGTTGAAGCGCTTCCAGAACAGCGAGTACAGGATGGTCGGCAGATTCGCCGCCGCCGCCACCGCGAAGGCCAGCGCCACCAGGAACGCGATGTTCTGGCCGTTGGCCAGGATGCCGAGGCCGATCGCGAGCACACCGATCACCACGGCGGTGATCCGCGAGACCCGCACCTGCTTGCGCTCGTCGACCTTGCCCTTCTTGATCACGCTGGCGTAGATGTCGTGCGCGAACGACGCCGACGCGGTGATCGTCAGACCGGCGACGACCGCGAGGATGGTCGCGAACGCCACCGCCGAGATCACCCCGAGCAGGATCACGCCGCCGAGCTCGAAGGCCAGCAGCGGTGCCGCCGCGTTCTGCCCGCCCGCCGCGGCCAGGATCTTGTCCGGGCCGACGATGGCCGCCGCGCCGTAGCCGAGCACCAGGGTGAACAGGTAGAACGCGCCGATCAGACCGATCGCCCACACCACCGAGCGCCGAGCCTCTTTCGCGGTCGGCACCGTGTAGAAGCGCATCAGGACGTGCGGCAGACCAGCGGTGCCGAGCACGAGTGCCAGACCCAGCGACAGGAAGTTCAGCTTCGACATCTCGCTGCCGCCGTACTGGGCGCCGGGGGCGAGCACATCGCGGCTCGCGACGGCCTTGTTGGCCGACTCGCTCACCGATTCCTGTGCGGCACCGAGGATGTCGGACAGGTTGAACCCGAACTTGGCGAACACCATCACCGTCATCAGCGCAGCACCGGCGATCAGCAGGACCGCCTTGATGATCTGCACCCAGGTGGTGCCCTTCATCCCGCCGACGAGCACATACACGATCATCAGCACGCCGACGATCGCGATGACAACCGATTGTCCCGCACGCGAGGAGATGTCGAGCAGCAAGGCGACCAGACCGCCCGCGCCCGCCATCTGCGCGAGCAGGTAGAACAGCGACACCGTGAGCGTGGTCAGCGCGGCTGCGGTGCGAACCGGGCCTTCCTTCAACCGGAAACTGAGCACGTCGGCCATCGTGAATTTGCCGGTGTTGCGCAGCATTTCGGCCACCAGCAGCAGCGCGACCAGCCAGGCGACGAGGAATCCGATCGAGTACAGGAACCCGTCGTAGCCGTAGACGGCGATGGCGCCTGCGATACCGAGGAAGCTGGCCGCCGACAGGTAGTCACCGGCGATGGCGATGCCGTTCTGCGGTCCCGAGAACCCGCGACCACCGGTGAAATAGTCCGCGGCACTGGCGTTGTTGCGGCTGGCCCGGATCACCACGACCATGGTGACCACCACGAACAGTCCGAAGATAGCGATATTGGCGACGGGGTTACCGACCGTCGTATCCGCGGCGAGAATGCTCATGCGCGGTCCCCTTCGAGTTCTTCCCGGATGGCCGCGGCCCGCGGATCCAGCTCACGGTTGGCGAACCGGACATACGCGCCGGTGATGACGAAGGTCGTGACGAACTGCGCGAGGCCGAGCAATAGTCCGACGTTGATATTGCCGAAGACCGGTGTGGCCATGAAGTCGTGCGCGTACGCGCCGAGCACCACATAGGTCAGGTACCACACCAGGAACAGTGCGGTCATCGGGAAGACGAAGCGGCGCAGCCGGTTCCGCAGATCCTGGAACTGCGGGCTCGCCTGCACGGCGAGGAATTCGGCGGCACTCGGCGGGCGCCGGTCGGGCGCTTCTTCGGTGTCGGTTTCGGTCATGCCGGGGTCCTAGCGTGAAGGGGGACGTGCTCTGTGATGACGGTAAGGCGCACGGCGTTTTGTGGTGTGAGTCACTCGGCGAAGGTGCTCACCTATGCGGTGAACGGTCGTCGGCGTGCGATGAACGGTCGGCCGGTCAGCGGTCGACCGGGTTGCGGTCCGCGCCCATCCCGAGCCGTTCCGGTGCGTGCATGCGCAGGAAGATGCCCGCGACGACCCGCCCCTCCGGCCGCTTGCCGAGCAGGCTCACCACGACGGTCACCGCGAAGGCCAGTGGCACGCTCACCGCGGCCGGGTAGTCGACGATCGCCGTCGCCCAACCGTTGACCACGTCGGTCGGGACCCCGCCGAGCACCGCGACCACGGTCGCCCCGCCCGCGGTGACAGCGCCGACGAGCATGCCGCACGCCGCGCCGGTGGCGGTGAGCCCACGCCACCAGATGCCGAGCACGAGCAGCGGGCACAGCGTCGAGGCGGCCACCGAGAACGCGAGCGCGACCGTGCGCGACAGGTCGAGCGAGGCGACGGTGAGCGCGAGCGTGAGCGGAACGAGCCCGGCCACCAGCGCCGCCGCCCGGAAGTCGCGGATCCGGCCGCGCAACACATCGGTGCTGAGCACCCCGGCCAGACTCACCAGCAATCCCGACGACGTGGACAGGAACGCCGCGATCGCGCCCGCCGCCGCCAGCGCGGTGAGCACCTGACCACCGAGCCCGCCGAGAACGGCACCGGGTAACAGCACGACCGCCGCGTCGGAGGCGCCGGTGATGAGCAGTTGCGGCACGTACAGTCGGGCGAAGACGCCGAGCAGGATCGGGAACAGATAGAACAGGCCGACCAGACCGATCACAGTGAGCGCCGTGCGCCGCGCGGACGGCCCGTCCCGGTTCGTGTAGAAGCGGACGAGCACGTGCGGTAGTCCCATGGTGCCGAGGAAGGTCGCGACGATCAGCGAGAACACCTGGTACCGGGGATGATTCCCGCCGAAGCCGCCACCGGGTTCGACCCAGCCGGTGCCGTCGGACGGTGCGCCGGCGACGACCGGTACCGCCGAACCGGGTGCCAAGAGCAGCTCGGTGCCTTCGGCCAGGGTGTGGTCACCCGGTGTCAGCGTCACCTGGCCTGCGGTGTCCTGCCCGTCGAGGGTGCCGTGCACGGTGACCACCTGGGAAACGTCCAGGTGCACAACCACATCCGTGGTGATGTCGACGGTGGTGAGCCGGTCGACCGTCGGCGGGGCCGGGGTTCCGAGCGGGCGTTCGTCGGCGAGGAAGTGCAGCCCGAGAACGAGGGCGGGGATCGCGACGGCGGTCAGTTTCAGCCAGTACTGGAACGCCTGCACCAGCGTCACCGAGCGCATCCCGCCGCCGATCACATTGGCCAGCACGATGGTGCCGACCGCGACCGCGCCCACCCAGGCGGGCACCCCGAGCAGCAGGTGCAGGGTCAGGCCCGCGCCCTGGAACTGGGGGATGAGGTACACCGCGCACACCACGACGACCACCCCGGCGGCCATGCGCCGCAACCGGATCGAACCGAGCCGGAACTCGGCGAAGTCGGGGACGGTGTAGGCGCCGGAGCGGCGAAGGGGAGCGGCGACGAACATCAGCAGACCCAGGTACCCCGCCGTGAACCCCACCGGGTACCAGAGTGCGTCGGCGCCGTACTTGGCGATCAGGCCAGCGACGCCGAGAAACGACGCGGCGGAGAGGTATTCACCCGAGATGGCCGCCGCGTTCCAGCGTGAACCGACCGTTCGGGAGGCGACCAGGAAGTCCGACGTCGTGCGCGACAGGCGGACCCCGTACAGGCCGATGCCGATCGTGGCCAGAGCTGCGAGTACCAGAGCCGCCACGGTGAGCATCGGAATGCCCGAGGTCATCGGGAGTTGCCTCCGCGTGATGTCGAATCCCGCACCGCCGTGCCCGTCGTCGCGGGGGAGACGGGGCGACTGTACCGACCACCAGCATCCAGCGGTGGCCCAAGCGATCGCCGACCGCTCGCGCCGCTCGGCTTCTGGCGAGGCCTGCGGTGGTTCGCGGCGGCGCAGGCCACGTGCGGCGATGACATCGGCGCAGGTGAGCTCTCCCCGGGGGCCTCGCAAGTTGTGCCGCGGCGCGACCGCGATTTCGGTACCCGAATACGCACGGCTCAGTCACCTGCCAGTTCGAGGAAGTCGTCCTCGTTGCGCTGGGCCAGCCGGACATACACCCGACCCACGGCGTACAGCAGCGGGAACGCGAGGAGGCCGAGGATCAGCCAGGGGAGGCGGATACCGAGGACGGTCGTCGAGGCGACGGCGTCGATCCCGAACAGCAGCGGGAGCGCACCGAATCCGGCGACGACCACGAAACCGAGGCGAAGGGCGAGCCCGAGTTGGGCGCGGATCAGCCCGCCGATGAGCGCCGCCCCGAGATCGGTCTGCTCCACCACCTCGGTGCGGGTACGCACCCGACGCGCACCGCGCCGCTGCGCGAGCACTACCCGCTCGCGCTGTGGCCGTTGCGGACCGGTCATCGCTGCGACCAGTTCTGCCGTGGCCCGTGCACGAGGCGCTGTTTGAGTTCCCGGACCTGCCGCCTGCTCACCGGCAACTCCACCGCACCGGACGCGCCTTCCGCGCGCAGGCAGACAACCGTGCCGCTTCCCGTGCTGCGCAACCCGGTGACCAGCCGTAACGCCACCAGGTACGACCGGTGCACCCGCAGGAAACCCGCACCCTCCCAGCGTGATTCGAGGGCGGTGAGCGGGATGCGCACCAGGTGCGACCCGGTCCTGGTGTGCAGGCGCGCGTAATCGCCGTCGGCCTCCACCCAGGCCACATCGGCCCGGTGCACCAGTGTGGTGACGCCGCCGAGTTCCACCGGGATCACCTCGCTCGGATGCGTCTGCTCCGGGGGCGAAGCCGGCACCGCCGCCCGGGCCGCCGCGATCCGCCGCACCGCCTCGGCCAGCCGCGCCGCCCGCAACGGTTTGAGCAGGTAATCCACCGCCCCCAGATCGAACGCGGCCACCGCGTGATCGTCGTGCGCGGTCACGAACACCACCGCGGGCGGCTCGGCGAACTCCGACAGAATCCCCGCCAGTTCCATCCCGGTCAGCCCCGGCATGTCGATATCGAGAAACACCGCATCGACCGGATGCGCCCGCAACACCCGCAAAGCCCCCGTCGCCTCGGACGCCCCGTGCACTTCCCCCACCCCGACCTGCTCGTTGAGCAGATACACCAGCTCGTCGAGCGCGGGCTTCTCGTCGTCGACAGCCAGCACCCGCAGAGCGGTCGAAGCGTCATCAGTGTTCCAGGTCACAGCCCGCTCATCGTAGCGGCTGGATTCAGACGCCGACCACGTACCGCCGCGCCTGCCCGAGATCGGTCTCGACGATCCCTTCCAGGACGCCGCCGTTGCGTTCGATCGTCCGCGCCGACGCGACATTGTCCTCGGCGCAGATGAGCACGATCCGCTCGAGACCGTAGTTCCGCGCCTCACCGAGCATCCGCCCTAGCGCCCATGTACCGAGCCCCCGCCGCCGAGCAGACGGTCTGATTCCGTACCCGATGTGCCCGAATTCGCCGCATTCGAGCTTCATGGCGATCCCGCCGAGGACCCGATCACCTTCGACGATCCACCGGTAGACGCAGCGATCGCGATCCACTTCGGTCAACCGGCGCACCCAGGCCTCGAACCCTCGTACAGACCGGACCTCGTCTTCCGCCAGCAGCCCGAATCCGTCCTCCTGGGCACCCGCTCCCCACTCGTCGTGGGCATCCAGCCACGCCATATGCCAATGCACGTCCGGCACGATCAACTCGGGCATACCGCAGGTTAGCGCGCGGGCGAGGCCTGCTGAGGGCAGTTTCGTCGGGCACAATATGGTTGTGCGTGAACCGCGAATCCGAGCGGCCGCGTATGTGATTCGCGAGGGTGGTGGCCCGGAACTGCTGGTGTTCGACCACGCCGGAATGCCGGAAGCCGGAACGCAAATTCCGGCAGGCGGCGTCCACCTCGGTGAGCGGCTCGAGGAAGCGGTCCTGCGCGAAGTCTTCGAGGAAACGGGGCTGCGTGAGGTGTCGATCGTCGAGGAACTCGCGGTGGACGACCGGGCATATCCTGTGACCGGGCAGCAGCGGTCGACGACCTACTTTCATCTACGCGCCGGCCCGGAAACGCCTGGTTCGTGGCTGCACCGGGTGGAAGGCGAAGGCGTGGACAGCGGGATGTTGTTCGCCTGCCGCTTCGTGGGGTTGCCGCTCGATGAGCGACTGGCCGACCATCAGGATGCCTGGTTGTCGTTGCTGACTCGGCCGTGATGAGTCAGGCCCGGATTCCGGGGCGGAACTTGGGGACTCGCATGCTGACCTTGGTGCCCGCGCCGGGGGCGGTTTCCACGACGAGGCCGTAGTCGTTGCCGAAGGCGGCGCGGAGGCGGTCGTCGACATTGGACAGGCCCACGTGGGCGGCTTCGCCGGTGCGGGTCGGGCCGGAGGTGTCGACGGCGTCGAGGGCGCCGGAGCGCAGCAGGTCGGGGTCCATGCCGATGCCGTCGTCCTCGACGCTGATGAGGCAGTCGGTCCCTTCGTCGCTGGCTACGATGCTCAACTGCCCGCCGTGTCTGCCGCCGCCGAGCCCGTGCCGCACCGCGTTCTCGACCAGCGGTTGCAGGGCGAGGAACGGCAGGACGACGCCCAGCACCTCCGGGGCGATCCGTAGCCGCACATCGAGCGCGTCACCGAAACGGGCTTGCTCCAACGCCAGATACCGTTCGATATTGCGTAATTCGTCGGCCAGCACGGTGAATTCGCCCGCCGCCCGGAACGAGTACCGGGTGAAGTCGGCGAATTCGAGGATCAGTTCGCGCGCCCGGTCGGGATCGGTGCGCACGAACGAGGCGATCGTATTGAGCGCGTTGTAGATGAAATGCGGGCTGATCTGGGCGCGCAACGCCCGCACCTCCGCCCGGTCGACCCGGGCCCGCGAGGCATCCAGTTCCGCCAATTCCAACTGCCCACAGGCATACCGCGCCACCTCGGCCGCCGCCCCGAGCATCCCCGGCCCCGGCTTGCCGGTGATCACCATCCCGAGCGCACCGACCGCCGCCCCCACATCGATCAGCAACGGTTGCGCGATCAACGTGTGCTCGTCACCGTCGACCAGCACCGGCCGCTCCGAAGCGATGGCCCGCCGCGCCGCCGCACCGAAGAACCCCAGCATCCCCGTATGCGGCCCGTCCCACGCCAGCAGCACCCCCTCCGCATCGGCGACCCCCAACCCCTCCGCCGCCGCCAACGTCCGCAGATGCGGCGCCGCCGCCCGCGCCGACGCCTCGGTCAACCCCCGCCGCAACGGCACCGCCGCCAACGACGCCGTATGCAACGCCTGATGCACCGCCCGCTGCGCCGGAGTAGTCACCACCCGCTGCGTCCGCCGCCAGATCAACAGCACGACCAGCGCCATCGCCACCACCACCGCGACAGCGACCACGAAGGTGGTCATAGGATTTTCCGGTCCGCGCGCACGCCCCGATTATGGCGGCGCTCTGCGAGGCTCAGGCAGACTTCTTCGCGCGCTCGGCCTTGGACGGCGGCAGTTTCCTGCCGAGCACCTTCTCGGCGCTCTTGCGCAACTTCTCCGCCTGTTCGGGGCTGGGCGTCGCCCGAACGGGCCGCATCGATTCATCAGTCAGTGCGCTCACTGTTCCTCCTGAACCACGATCGCCTCGATGCGCCACATCGTACGCCGCTCATCGAAGGTGGCGTTCGCGACAAGATAGGTCCGGACATCGATGATGAGGATCTCGCGCTCATCCCTGACCTCCGCCAATTCGCCGAGCCGCAGTGCCGGCGTGCCTTGTGGAACGAGCAGTTCGAGGATCACCGGATTCCGATGGCGCGCCGATCGAGGCGGGAACTGGAGGCCTGAGGTCGAGAGGAAGCCGAGCTCGGTGAAGTACTCGCCGATGACCGACGCGATCGACCGGGCGTCACTCGCGTCGACTCCGAGTACCCATGCGTCGACCTCACAAGTGACCCGAACAGTCTGCGGTAATGGGTAGCGACGAAGGCCGGATCTGATGTGGGCAACACGACGCGCCAACGCAGGCGTCATCGGGATGGAGCCTCGTAGCGCGGAGTTGATCGGTTCATAGCCGTTGAGCGCATACGACTCGATGGCCGAGCGTTCGCGATCGGTGAGATCGGCGATCGTCTGACGTGCCAAAACTTGGTCCGCGAACGGAAAATCGTCGAACGTTCCCGCGCCACCCCCGTGCTCGCTCACAGTCGGGAAACTACGCTCAGGACCTCGTGTCGCGAATTCGGCGCAGCGTGTCGACAGCGACTCTCCGTGACCTTGGTCATGACACGCCGGGAGCGGCGAGGCAACGCCCGGGGCGCCAGCATGGCGTGGCGAAACCTGTCGTACCCACGTGCATAGAATGCCAAGGCCAACCCCCGTCGACACCATGGGAGGAAGGACCGTCTTGGCTTCGTCCGGATCGTTCGTTCACCTGCACAACCACACCGAGTACTCCATGCTCGACGGTGCGGCGAAGATTTCGCCGTTGTTCGCGGAGGCGGAGCGGTTGGGGATGACCGCGGTCGGGATGACCGACCACGGCAACATGTACGGCGCTTCGGAGTTCTACAACTCCGCGAAGAAGGCGGGCATCAAGCCGATCATCGGCATCGAGGCCTACATCGCGCCGGGTTCGCGATTCGACACCAAGCGTGTGCTGTGGGGTGATCCGTCGCAGAAGAGTGACGACGTCTCCGGTTCCGGTGCCTACACCCACATGACGATGGTCGCCGAGAACGCGACCGGGCTGCGCAACCTGTTCAAGCTGTCGAGCCTGGCCTCGATCGAGGGTCAGCTCGGCAAATGGGCGCGGATGGACGAGGAGATCATCGCCCAGCACGCCGAGGGCATCATCGCGACCACTGGTTGCCCCTCCGGTGAAGTGCAGACCCGTCTTCGGCTCGGGCATGAGCGTGAAGCCCTCGAGGCCGCCGCGAAGTGGCAGGAGATCTTCGGTAAGGAGAACTTCTTCCTCGAGGTGATGGACCACGGTCTGTCGATCGAGCGTCGTGTGCGTGAGGGCCTGCTCATGGTGAGCAAGCAGCTCGATATCCCCCCGCTGGCCACCAACGACTGCCATTACGTCACCAAGGATCAGTCGACCAATCATGAAGCGCTGCTGTGCATTCAGACCGGCAAGACGCTCTCGGACCCCACCCGCTTCAAATTCGACGGTGACGGCTACTACCTGAAATCAGCCGAGGAGATGCGTGCCATCTGGGACGCCGAAGTCCCCGGCGCGTGTGACAACACCGAACTCATCGGCGAACGGGTCCAGCCCTACGACGAGGTGTGGCAGCACCGCGACCGGATGCCGATCTTCCCGGTCCCCGAGGGCCATACCCAGGCCAGCTGGCTGCGCAAGGAGGTCCTCGAGGGCCTGGATCGCCGCTTCCCCGACGGTCCGTCACGCGAATACCTCGACCGCGCCGACTTCGAGCTCAAAGTCATCTGCGACATGGGGTTCCCCGCCTACTTCCTCGTCGTCGGTGACCTCATCAAGCACGCCCTCGAGGTCGGTATCCGCGTCGGCCCCGGCCGTGGTTCGGCCGCCGGTTCGCTGGTCGCCTACGCGATGGGCATCACCAATATCGACCCCATCCCGCACGGTCTGCTGTTCGAGCGATTCCTCAACCCCGAGCGCGTGTCGATGCCCGATATCGATATCGACTTCGACGATCGCCGCCGCGGTGAGATGGTCCGCTACGCCACCGAGAAGTGGGGCAGCGACCGGGTGGCCCAGGTCATCACGTTCGGCACCATCAAGACCAAGGCCGCGATCAAGGACTCCGCGCGAGTCCTGTTCGGCCAGCCCGGTTTCGCCATCGCCGACCAGATCTCCAAGGCGCTGCCCCCGCCGATCATGGCCAAGGACATCTCGGTCGCCGGCATCACCGATCCCGACCACGAGCGGTACAAGGAAGCCGCCGAGGTCCGCGAACTCATCAGCACCAACCCCGATGTCGCCAAGATCTACGAGACCGCGAAGGGGCTGGAAGGGCTGATCCGCAACGCGGGCGTGCACGCCTGCGCGGTCATCATGTCCTCGGAGCCGCTCACCGACGCCATCCCGGTGTGGAAGCGCGCCCAGGACGGCGCGATCATCACCGGTTGGGACTACCCGTCGTGCGAGGCCATCGGCCTGCTGAAGATGGACTTCCTCGGCCTGCGCAACCTCACCGTCATCGGTGACGCCTTGGAGAACATCAAGGCCAACCGCGGCATCGATCTCGACATGGACAACCTGCCGCTCGACGACCCGGCCACCTACGAATTGCTCGCCCGCGGCGACACTCTCGGCGTGTTCCAGCTCGACGGCAGCGCCATGCGCGACCTGCTGCGCCGCATGCAGCCCACCGGCTTCGGCGACATCGTCGCGGTGCTCGCGCTCTACCGTCCCGGCCCGATGGGCATGAACGCCCACAACGACTACGCCGACCGCAAGAACGGGCGGCAAGAAGTCAAACCGATCCACCCCGAACTCGAAGAGCCGCTGAAAGACATCCTGGCCGACACCTTCGGCCTGATCGTCTATCAGGAACAGATCATGCAGATCGCGCAGAAGGTGGCCGGGTACTCGCTCGGTCAAGCCGACATCCTGCGCCGCGCCATGGGTAAGAAGAAGCTGTCGGTGCTGGAAGAGGCCTATGCCGGCTTCCGCGAGGGCATGCTCGCCAACGACTTCTCCGAACCGGCCATCAAGGCGCTGTGGGACACGATCCTCCCGTTCGCCGGTTACGCGTTCAACAAGTCGCACGCCGCCGGATACGGCCTCGTCTCGTTCTGGACGGCCTATCTGAAGGCGAACTATCCGGCCGAGTACATGGCCGGTCTGCTCACCTCCGTCGGTGACGACAAGGACAAGGCCGCGGTCTACCTGTCGGACTGCCGCAAGATGGGCATCACAGTGCTGCCGCCTGATGTCAACGAGTCGGAGCAGAACTTCGCCTCGGTGGGCAAGGACATCCGCTTCGGTCTCGGCGCGGTGCGCAATGTCGGCGCCAACGTGGTGTCCTCGATCATCGCCGCCCGCAAGGAGAAGTCGAAGTTCACCGACTTCTCCGATTACCTGAACAAGATCGACGCCACGGCCTGCTCCAAGAAGGTCACCGAATCCCTCATCAAGGCAGGCGCTTTCGACTCGCTCGGGCATCCCCGCAAGGGCCTGATGCTGGTGCATTCCGATGCGATCGACGCGGTGATGTCGACGAAGAAGGCCGAGGCGATCGGCCAGTTCGACCTGTTCGGCGGCATGGACGACGCCGACGAGTCGATGGCATCGGTGTTCAACGTGAAGGTGCCCGACGACGAATGGGAAACCAAACACAAGCTGGCCCTGGAGCGGGAGATGCTCGGCCTGTACGTGTCGGGCCACCCGCTCAACGGCGTCGAACACGTCCTCGCCGCCCAGGTGGACACCCCCATCCCGGCCATCCTGGAAGGCGATGTCAAGGACGGCGCACAGGTGACCATCGGCGGCATCCTCGCATCGGTGAACCGCCGCATCAACAAGAACGGTCTGGCCTGGGCCTCGGCACAGCTCGAGGACCTCACCGGTGGCGTGGAAGTGCTGTTCTTCCCGCAGTCCTACTCGGTGTACGGCATGGACGTGGTGGAAGACGCCGTCGTACTGGTGAAGGCCCGTGTCTCGGTACGCGACGACCGCATCTCCCTGATCGCCAACGACCTCGTGGTGCCCGACCTTTCGGCGATCGGCGTAGCCAAACCGGTCTCAGTGGTAATGACCACCCGAATGTGCACCCCGGAGAAGGTCAAGGAACTCAAGAAGGTCCTCTCCCGCCATCCCGGCACCTCCGACGTGCACATCCGCCACGTCGGCGCCAGGGAGAAGACCACCATGCTCAAGCTCGACGACGCCTGGCGGGTCTCACCGTCCTCGGCGCTGATGGGCGACCTGAAAGCACTACTCGGGCCGGGTTGCCTGGGCTGAGGCCGATGATGTGATCCGCCAAGCAATGACGGACGGGGTAGTGCAATTCCTCGACGCCGCACGCATCGATCGCGCCTCCTTCGTGGCGCATTCGATGAACGGCGCACTGGCTGTCGACCTGGCCGCCCGCTACCCCGAGCGAGTTGATCGTATGGGCGAACGCGACACCTGGGTGCCGGTGCGGCAGGTCGGTGAGGTCGCCACCCGGCACCCCCTGACGCGAAGCTGACCCTCGTCCCCGACGCGGGCCACACATGCTCCACGAAGACCAACCGCTTCGCTTCACCACCGCGGTGCGCGAGTTCCTCTGAGAGGACCGCAGTTCGCCCGATCAGGAGACCTACCGAACTTCCGGACGCTATCTGGTGCCGACACCCAGGCCCCGCCGGGGTGATGGCCGGACAGAGGCGAACGGGCTAGCGTCGAAAGGCGTGATGTCTGTGACGCTGCTCGACTCGCCCGCATCGGCCGCGTCGTCTGCGCACAGGCAGCGATTGTCTGTGCGTGTGGTGGTCGGCCTGGCTGTCGCGCTGATTCTCGCCCAGTTGGTTCTGCGGGGCTGGGTGGCGTTTTCCGGCTTCTTCTACTGGGACGATTTCATCCTCATCGGACAGGTCAGCAGGCACCCCCTGTGGTCGGTGGAGTTGTTGCTGACCAGCCACGACGGGCATGTGATGCCGTTGGCGATCGCGTTGACCTGGCTGGTGACCAAGGTGGCGCCGCTGAGCTGGCCCGTCGCGGCGGCGGTGCTCGTCGGGTTGCAACTGCTCGCCTCGCTCGCGGTGCTACGGCTGCTCGTCGTGCTGATGGGATGGCGGGCGCGAGTGCTCGGACCGCTGCTGTTCTACCTGTTCGTGCCCTTGACCGTGCCGGCGTTCGCCTGGTGGGCGGCGGCGGTGAACGCCCTGCCGTTGCAGATCGCGCTGGCCTGGGTGAGCGCGGATGCGGTCCTGTTGGCGCGAACGGGTAGGCGCCGGTACGCGGTATCGGGTGCGCTCGTCTTCGCCGTGGCACTGCTGTCGTTCGAGAAGTCGATCGTGGTGTTGCCGGTTGCGTGCGCGGTGGTCGCGTTGTCGGCGCATGTCGCGGGGCGTCCCTGGCGCGAGGAGGTTCGGCGCGGGGGAGTGCTCTGGGTGGCGGGCGGCGCCGTTCTGCTCGCCTGGGCCGCCGTGTTCCTGCTGGTCATCCAGCGCCCGCGCGGGCTGAACGGGCCCGAAGATCCCGGCGCGCTGCTCAGCCGGGCACTGTCGGACGGATTGGTCCCCGCCTTGTTCGGTGGTCCGTGGCGCTGGGAACGGTGGCAACCGGCCACGCCCTGGGCCGACCCGCCAGGCCTGGCCGTCCTCATCTGTTGGCTATTGCTGATCCTGTTGGCGGCGTGGACAATTCGCTCCCGGGCGCGGGTGACTGCGGTCTGGTTGTGCACTGCGGCCTACGCCATCGCGACCATAGCCCCGGTGATCGTGCTGCGCGACGGGCCCGGCACCGCCGCCCTGCTACTCCAGTCCATGCGCTACTTCGCCGACTTCGCCGTGATTGCCACAATCGCCCTTGCGCTGATTCTGCAGGCACGGCGTTCCGCTGCCGCGCGGGAAGGTTTGTCACCCGACCGTCGCGGGTCCGACAAGTCGGACGCTCGCCCACGCACCGCAGGCATGTTGCCGCGCAGCCGTTTCCGGTTCAGGACCGGCTCGATCGGAGGATCCCAGCCGAGCGTACGCCTGCGAACCGGCCCGACATCGCGCATCCCGAGAGACCTGCCCACCTCGACGCTGTTCGCGATACCCGCCGTCCTATTCCTGCTGAGCAGCGTCATCTCCACAATCACCTTCACCCGGTCATGGGAACCGAGCCCGGCGCGCACCTACATCACCGGCGTGCGCGCGGCCCTCCCGACAGCGACGGACGCCCCACTGCTGCCGCAGGAAGTCCCCTGGAATGTCTTGAACCCGTTGGCTTTCCCGCAGAACATGACCGACCACGTCCTCGCTCCGATCGCGACGCCGACAACGTTCGCCGCAGCCACTCCGACGCTGCGGATGATCACCGACACCGGCGACATCGTCGACGCGTATGTCTGGTGGAACCGCGCCGTCACCCCGGGTCCGGAACCGCAATGTGGCCACCGAGTGCGTGGCAGCACACCGATCCCCTTGGACGGCCCCATGCAGATCCGCGACTGGACCGCCCAGATCAACTACTTCGCCGACCGCGACGGCCGAATCGCGGTGTCCTTCGAAGGCGACACCGAAACCGTCGCCGACGTGCGACAGGGCCTGAACACGGTGTACGTCCGGCTGCTCGGCGGCGGCGACGCCCTGCGGGTCAGGCCGCTCGAGCCTGAACAGTCGCTGTGTGTGGGGGTGGGACCGGTCGGCGTCGCCGCCTTCCCGCGCTGACCGGACTACTCAGGATTCATGGCGCCCCGCGCAGGCATTTCTGCCGAGTTGCGCGGCGGCCGGCACGAACGCGATGCCGCTACCACCCGACGCCACAACGACGTGGTCGCCCCGACCGCAGCGGCGACTCTGATCCGACTCGCCGGGCGCACCGAAGCCGACGCTGGGCATCGCGACCGATCAGCAATCGTTGCCCGGGCGTGCCGCCGCGTGCCGTGCGATGCTGACTCCATGAGGCAGTTTCGGGTGTGGGCGCCGGAGGCGAGCGCGATGCGACTGCAACTCGAGGGGGTGGTCCACCCCATGCGCCGCAACGGCGGCGGCTGGTGGTCGGTCCGGGCCGAGGCAGGCCAGGGCGCGGAGTACGGCTTCCTCATCGACGACGACGCGACGGTGCTGCCCGACCCGCGCTCACCACGTCAGCCCAACGGCGTCCACGCCCTGTCCGCCGTCCATGACCTCGACACCGCCGCCTGGACTGATCAGTCCTGGACCGGCAGACAACTGGCCGGCTCGGTGCTCTACGAACTGCACATCGGCACCTTCACCCCGGAAGGCACCTTCGACGCCGCGATCGAACGCCTCGACCATCTGGTCGAACTCGGCGTCACCACCGTGGAACTCATGCCGGTGAACGCCTTCGACGGCACCCACAACTGGGGTTACGACGGCGTGCTCTGGTACGCGGTGCAGGAAACCTACGGCGGCCCCGACGGCCTGCAACGCTTCGTCGACGCCTGCCACGCCCGGGGTCTCGCGGTCTGCCTCGACGTGGTGTACAACCATCTCGGCCCCTCCGGCAACTACCTCCCACGCTTCGGGCCCTACCTCACCACCGGCCGCAACACCTGGGGTCAGAGCGTGAACCTGGACGGCCCCGGCTCCGATGCCGTGCGCCGCCACATCATCGACAACGCCCTGCGCTGGCTGCGCGACTTCCACATCGACGCCCTCCGCCTCGACGCCGTCCACGCCCTCGTCGACCACACCGCCACCCACCTGCTCGAAGAACTCGTCGTCGAAACTACCGCGCTCTCAGCACATCTGGGCCGACCGCTCACCCTCATCGCCGAAAGCGACCTCAACGACCCACGCCTGATCACCCCGCGCGCGGCAGGCGGCTACGGCCTGACCGGTCAGTGGAACGACGACCTCCACCACGCCGTGCACACCGCTGTCTCCGGCGAAAGACAGGGCTACTACGCCGATTTCGGCTCACTGGCCTGCCTGGCCCAAACCCTCACCCACGGGTTCTTCCACGCCGCAACCTATTCCAGCTTCCGTGGCCGAACCCACGGCATCCCGATCCGCCGCGACCTGATCCCTGGCAGCGCCCTGCTCGGTTACACCTGCAACCACGACCAGATCGGCAACCGCGCCGTCGGCGACCGCCCCAGCGACTACCTCACCCCCGGCCAACTGGCGGTGAAAGCGGCTCTGGTGCTGCTCTCCGCGAGCACGCCGATGCTGTTCATGGGCGAGGAATGGGGCGCGCGCACCCCGTTCCAGTTCTTCACCTCCCACACCGACCCCGTCATCGGCGCCGCGACCGCCGACGGCCGCCGCGCCGAGTTCGCCGCCCACGGCTGGGCCACCGACGACGTCCCCGATCCCCAGGACCCCGCCACCTTCACCCGCTCGAAACTCGACTGGACCGAACGCAGCCGTGAACCGCACGCCCGGCTACTGGCCTGCTATCGCGCCCTGCTCGCCCTGCGTAAGACGAGACCCGAGTTCGGTGATCCCTGGCTGGAACGGGTCTGGGCCGACTACGACGAGAGCGCCCGCTGGTTCGTGCTGCGACGCGGCCGGATCTCGGTGGTATGCAACCTGTCCGAGGACGAGGCGGTGATCCCGGTGTACGGCCGGGTGCTGCTGGCGTGGGCACCGGCGACAGAAAATGAAGGGGGAACTCTTGTTTCGGGTCACAGTTTCGTCGTGCTCGAAGAAGGGGAGGGCACGGGGACGGTGGTCACCGACTGATCTCACGCGGCCACAGCTCGGCCACGGTGCACGGGAGATCGTTGCCGAGGCGACATAACGGTCGTACGGTTGAGCAATGAGCAACGAGGCTTACGGGCAGGACAGTGCTGCCCTTCCGACCGGTGTGGGCGGTTATGCGCCGGCCGGTTTCGGTCCGCTGGTGCGCGCTTTCGCCGCCCTGATCGGACATCGGCGCGACGCGGGCGGCGCCATCGCGATCTACCGGCAAGGCGAACCCCTGGCACACCTGTGGACCGGCAGCGCGGGCGACCAGCCCTGGTCGGCCGACACCGGTTCGATCGTCTTCTCGGCGACCAAGGGTGTCACCGCCACCGTCATCCACCGCCTCGCCGACCGCGGGCTCCTGGATTACCAGGCGCCGGTCGCCGAGTACTGGCCTCGCTTCGCAGCGCACGGCAAGGGCGCGATCACCGTGGCCGACGTGCTCACCCACCGTTCCGGGCTGTCGTCGCTGTCCCCGATCGCCGACAGCGCCCAGGAACTCCTCGACCACGAGCTGATGGAAGACCGGCTGGCCATGGCCAAGCCCGACCGGCTGCTCGGCGTCCCCACCTACCACGCGCTCACCTACGGCTGGCTGCTGGCGGGTATCGCGCGCTCGGTCACCGGTCGCAGCATGAGCGACCTCATCCGCACCGAGGTCACCGACCCGCTCGGGGTCGAGGGGTTCCACCTCGGCCGTCCGGCGGCGGGTTCGTCGACCGAGTACGCGCGCCTCGCGGGCACCCACCTGCGCCTGGCCGGGCACCCGGTGGCCGCCGGTTTCCTCAACCGGGTGGGCTTCCGTATTCCCGGCGCGCTCGGCGCGGCGGCGCGCTGCCTGTATCTGACCGGCCTCAACGGCATCCTCGACGGCGAGGACCCGCCGATTCTCGACACCGAGATGCCCGCGGGCAACGGCGTCGCCACCGCTGCCGGACTCGCCCAGCTCTACGCGGGCCTGGCCGACGGCGTCACCCTCGACGGGTCACCGTTCCTGCGCCCCGAAACGCACAAGCTCATCCGGCGCGTGCAGACCTACCGCCTCGACCACGCCCTGTTCTACATGCCGATGATGTGGCATCTGGGCTACCACTCGATGCCCGCGCCCGGTGCGCGCACAGCCTTCGGCCACATCGGTCTCGGCGGATCCTTCGGCTGGGTCGACCCGCGCTCGGGCCTGTCGGTCGGCTTCGTCCACAATCGCCTCGACCAGGCGCTGCTGCCCTACGACCAGTTCGCCATGGGCTGGCTGCTGCCGCTGGTGATGTCGGGCGTGCGCGCCACCCGCGACCGCGGGCAGCGCGTCGACCGGGCCGCCGCCTAGTCGCCGCCGCCCTTGCCGGTTACTCGGCGAGGGCGCCGGCGAGGTCCGATTCACGGTCTTCGCGTACGGATGTGGCGGCCGGTGGCTTGCTCTGCGGGATGAACACCGCGACCACAGCCGCCAGCGCGATGGCACCCGCGGCCAGCCAGAACGCGGTGGTGAAGCCCGAATCCGCGGGCAGCGCCGTCCCGGCGACGACACTGCCCGCCAGCACGGTGGCCGCGACCTGCGACCCGATCGATGACCCCACCGACCGGATCAGCGCGTTGACACCGGTGCTCTCGGCGGTCTTCTCGGCGGGCACCGCGGACATGATCAGATTCGGCATGGCCGCCATCCCGAGGCCGATGCCGACGAAGGTCACGACCGTGAACCCGATGACAGCTCCCTGGGAGCCGTGCGCCAGCGCCAGCGCGGCGAATCCGGCGGCGGCGGTGAGAGCGCCGAGGACGAGCGGCACAGCGGCGCGGACCCGACCGACGAGACGCCCGGCGACGACCGCGGCCGCCAGCATGGCGATCGAACCCGGGATCATCAGCAGACCGGACCCGGTGGCGTCCATGCCGAAGCCGTACTCGCCGGTGTCGGGGGTCTGCGCGAGCTGGGGGATGAGCGAGAACACCGCGAACATGCCCGCGCCGAACAGCAGCATGGCGATATTGGTGATGAGCACCGTCGGGCGCCGCAGCACGTGCATGTCGATCAGCGGCTCGCCGACGCGGGTCTCGAACGCGACGAAACCGATCAGGACAACCAGACCGCCGAGGACGAGGCCGAGGGTGCGCGCATCGGTCCAGCCCCACGTCGAGCCACGACTCAGAGCGAGCAGCGGCATGGTGAGGCCGATGCTGAGCAGCGCGATGCCTGCGAAGTCGATCCGCGTGGGCGTCGGGATCGACCGCTCCGGCACCCGCAGCACGCCGACCAGCGCGATCGCCGACATGATCGCGCCCGACCAGAAGACCCACTGCCAGGACAGGTGATCGATCAGCAGGCCACCGATGAGCAAGCCGCCGCCCGCGCCGATCCCGGCCAGCGCCGAGATGAGACCCAGTGCGCCGCCGCGCTTCTCGGCGGGAAACGTGTCGCCGATGATGCCGTAGCACAGCGGGAAGATGCCACCGCCCGCTCCCTGGACGACCCTGGCGGCCACGAGCACCCAAATCGAAGGTGCCAGCGCCGCGGCCACGCTGCCGAGCGCGAACAGACCGAGCGCGATGACGAGCAACTTCTTCTTGCCGTACATGTCACCGAGGCGGCCGAAGACCGGGGTGAGGATCGCGGCCGAGATCAGGTAGCCGGTGAGCACCCATCCGACGTCTGCCGTGCTCGCGTGCAGTTCGTGGCCGAGGATCATGATGCCGGGCACGATCGCGGTCTGCGCGAGCGCGAACGCGGCGGCGGCCAGGGCGAGGAACACGAGATTGGTGCCGAGTCCCCCTGAGTCGTGCGGGGCTTCGGACTCTCGGGTCGTCTGATCGATCATGGGGAGCTCACGCCTCCGTGTGGTTCCGCGCGGTAAGTGGACCTTGCAGTCCGTATCGAGAACTATACTGGACCCTGGAGTCCGTTTATTGAAGGGGGTGAGGCTGTGACTGCCATGACCGTCCGATTCGGCACAATCGCAGAGTGACTGCTCCCGAGTGCGACCCGACGCCCGACCACGACGTCGACTGGTCCACCAAGCGATCAGATGCCAGGCGCAATCACGAGCGCGTGGTGGCGGCGGCCGTCGAAGTGTTCGCCGAACACGGCATCGAGGCGACGATTCCGCAGGTCGCCGCCCGCGCGGGCGTCGGCAAGGCGACCGTGTACCGCAGCTTTCCGACCAAGGACGCGCTGGTGCAGGCGGTGGCGCAGTATCAGCGCGCCTGGTTCTATCGCCGTGGCCTCGCCGCCCTGGAACAGCTGAACGCCGGCGGTGACCCCTTGACGATCCTGCGCGACCTGCTCGCCGAAACCGTCGAACGCCTCGCCAACGACCGGGCCCTCGCCGAAGCACTGCCCGAGACCGCGAAGCCGTCGCCCGCGGGCGAGGAATCGCTGGAGTCGATCATCCTCGCGGGCCAGCGGCAAGGGGTGATCCGCGAGGACGTCACCGCCCGCCACGTGCGCGTACTGCTCGGTGGTGTCGCGGGCAGTCTGTTCCGCCAGCAGGAACGCGACCCCGAGCAGTGGCGGATCTACGGCGAGCTGATCTTCAACGCCGTGAAGAAGGCCTGACCGGGCTCACTAGGTGAGGTAGCGGTACGCGGGGGAGCCCGGTTCCAGGCGTTCGGCCTGGATCGGGGACTCCTCGATGCGGTGCAGCAGCGAGGCCAGGTCGTCGGTGGCGCCGAGTTCGATGCCGACCAGCGCCGCCCCGGTCTCGCGGTTGTTGCGCTTGACGTACTCGAACATGGTGATGTCGTCGTCGGGCCCGAGGACGTCGTCGAGGAAGCGGCGCAGCGCACCCGGCTCCTGCGGGAAGTCCACCAGGAAGTAGTGCTTGAGCCCGCGATGCACCAGCGACCGTTCGATGATCTCGCCGTAGCGCGACACATCGTTGTTGCCGCCCGACACCAGCACCACCACGGTGGAGCCCGGGTCGATGTCGATCTCGGCCAGCGCCGCCGTCGCGAGCGCGCCCGCGGGCTCGGCGATGATGCCCTCGTTCTGGTACAGGTCGAGCATCGCCGTGCAGATGGCGCCCTCGTCGACCTGCATCATCCGGAAAGACGCTGTGCCGGTAGGGGATTGGGTGGTGGTGAGCAGCGGGAGCGAAGGGTGCGACACGACGCGGCCACCGAACGACGTCGCCGCCTGATACGGCAGGTCACCGATGCGGCGCACGGCGGCGCCGTCGACGAACGGGTCGATCTCGGGCAGGGTCACCGGGCCGCTGGCCACCAGCGCCGCCGTCATCGAGGCCGCGCCCGCGGGTTCCACGCCGAGCAGACCGGCGCCCGGCGCGCGCTCACGCAGGTAGGTGCCGATGCCGGCGAGACAGCCGCCGCCGCCGACCGGCACGACGACGAGATTCGGTGCGGTACCGAGTTGTTCGAGGAATTCGGCGGCGATGGTGCCCTGGCCCGCAGCAGTGCGCGGGTCGTCGAACGGAGGAACCATGGTCGCGCCCGTGCGCGCGACGTCGTCGGCGGCGGCCGCGGCCGCGGCGTCATAAGTCTCGCCGACCGCGATCAGTTCGACGAACTCGCCGCCGTGCACGCGGATGCGGTCACGCTTCTGCTTGGGGGTGGTCGTCGGGACATAGATGCGTCCGCGCACGCCCATCGCCTGGCAGGCGAAGGCCACGCCCTGCGCGTGATTACCGGCGCTGGCCGCGACCACACCGGCGGCGCGTTCGGCGTCGGTGAGCTGCACCATCAGGTTGTAGGCGCCGCGCAGCTTGTAGGAGCGCACGGCGGTGAGGTCTTCGCGCTTGAGATACACCTGCGCGCCGGTGCTCGCCGACAGGCGCGGGCTGTACTGCAGGGGTGTCGGCTCGATGATGTCGGAAATTCGCTGCGCGGCCGCATCGATCTCGTCCGCGGTGAGCGGCGGACGGGTCAGGGATACTTCGGCGACGTCAACGGTGGAGGACACCCGACAATGCTACCGAGGCAGCCACGGGTGTCCGGCGTCGGCGGGTCGGTCAGCGGGGCGTCAGCACGAAGACCGGAATCTCGCGGTCGGTCTTCTTCTGATATTCGGCGTAATCGGGCCAGACCTGCACCGCACGGTCCCACCACAGCGCCTTCTCCTCGCCGAAGACCTCGCGGGCGGTGTAGTCCTTGTTGACTGTGCCGTCGCGTAGTTCGACGTGCGGTTCGGCCTTGATGTTGTAGTACCAGACGGGGTGTTTCGGGGCGCCGCCCAGCGAGGCCACCACGGCGTACTCGCCGTCGTGTTCGACGCGCATCAGTGGTGTCTTGCGCAGCTTGCCGGTCTTCGCGCCCTTGGTGGTGAGCAGGATGACCGGTTTGCCTTGCAACGAGGTGCCCTCGGCACCGCCGGAGGCCTCATAGGCCTCCGCCTGCTCGCGCGCCCAATCGGAAGTGCTCGGTGCGTACTCTCCTGTCAGTGGCATGACCAGCACAACGACGGTTCCGGCTGTGATGTTCCCGACCCCACCCGAAGGTGAGGTTTCGGTGGCCCGAACTCTTGTTTGCGTCTATCCTGTGTGCATGGCAGTGGTGACCCCATCGACAGCATCCGCGACGGTCGACGTCGCCGGCGTCGCGTGGCCGGTCTACAAGCTCGAGGCGCTGGTCGCCGGGCTCGTGGTCGCCGCGCTGCTCCTGCTCGTCGTCGGATCGCCGCAGGTTGCCGTGCTCGCCGCCGCGTCGGTCGCGGCCCTTCGCTGGATCGTCGGCGCCGCGAACACACATTCCCGGAGCTGACCGGTCACTCGAGGTCGAGCGCGCTCAATTCGCCGCGCGACACCACGCCCAGTTTCGGATAGGCCTTGTACAGGTGATGCCCGACCGTGCGATGACTCAGGAACAACCGGGCGGCGATCTCCCGATTCGACAGTCCTTGCGCGGCCAACCGGACGATCTGTGATTCCTGTGGAGTGAGCAGGCTCAACGGTCCGTCGTCGGCCCGGGCGGTTGTCCCCACACCCAGGGCGCTCAACTCGGTTCGGGCTCGGTCGAGCCAGGGCGCGGCACCGAGCCGATCGAAGACGTCGGCACATTGTTCGAGTTGCGTGCGGGCATCGACTTTGCGTTTGTCCCGGCGGAGCCATTCGCCGTAGAGGAGGCGGGTCCTGGCCTCGTCGAAGGGGCGATTGCCGACGAGGGCGGTGCGGAAATGCGGTTCGGGGTCCTCGGCCAGCAGCGCCTGCCCACGTGCCGCCAACGCGCCGATCCACTGCTGCTCGGCACGCTCCGACCACTCGATGAGCCTGGTCAGGGCCTCGTTCGCGCGGTCCGTCGCGCCGAGGCGGACGGCGACTTCGATCTGATCCGGCAGCGTGCGCAGGCCGATCACGTGGTGACGCGCGGGTTCGATCGTCATGTGTTCGAGTTCGGCCTGTGCCCGGTCGAGTTTGCCCTCGCCGAGCGCGAGCAGTCCCCGAGCCGCATGGGCCCACGACGCCCCCACCGCCATCGGCCCGCCGAGTTGATCGGCTACCGCGTTCTCCGCCTCGGCGTGGCAGCGCTGTTCGTCACCGTGCAGCGCCGCCAGGTAGGCGAGGAAGGCATGCAGCTGGCTGACCCACTGCGCCTGCCCGATATCGCGGGCGATCCCCAACCCTTCCTCGGCGGCGACCCGGCTCTCCCGTGGCCGCCCACCGAACAGCTGGCATTCGGCACGAAAGAACAGCAGCGGTGCGAGCAGGGCGATGCGCCCCTGCTCCCGGCACTCGGCGATGAGTTCGGCGGCTACCTCGTCGACCTGGTCGTCCTGACCGACGACGAGCCCACTACCGCACAGCTGCACCAGGTCGGCGGGGTTGTCGGCGCCTGTGGCGCGCGCGGCATCGACGACGGCGCGCAGGTCCGTGGTGCGCCTGCCCGACACCGAACCGGTCAGATAGCGCGCGATCGGGGTGGCCGGGTCGTCCTCCGCCAACCGCAACGTGGTCAGGAACCCGGCCAGCTCGTCGAGCTCGGCAGGACCGAGATACCAGGCCGTGTGCACGGCCCTGGTGAGAATGCGGGCGGCGGTTCCCGGGTCGTCCGCGCGCGCCGCACGGGCCGCCGACATGAACCGACGATGCGCGGAACCCGGTGTACCCGAAGCGAACTCGGCTTGCGCACGCACCAGCTCGAGCCGCTGGCCGTACTCGCCACCACCATCCTGAGCGGCCGCGCGTTCGGCCAGCCGCGCAGCCTGCTCGCTGAGCCCGGCCTCGGTCGCCGTCTCGGCGGCCAGCACCAGCCGCCGCACCCGCGCCTCACTGTCGACGCTCAGCGCCGCCGCCCGGTCGTAGGCCGCGACCGCCCCGTGAAAACCCGTGCGGCGACGCGTCCGATCGGCGGTGTTCTCCAACGCGGTCGCGGCCTCCTCGTCGGGCCCTGTCGCCGCGCAAGCCAAATGCCAGGCCCGCAGATCGGCATCGTGGTCATCGGGGAGTGCCCGAGTACCAAGGTCGATCGATCCGTCGGTAGCGGTCGCCGAGCCGTGGGTGCCGGTCGTTGGGACCGCGGTGTCGGTCATCGGGCCGTGGGCACCGTTCACCGAAGAGGTGATGACAGTCGTCGAGCTGCCGGTACCGGCGGCGTCGAGCCCAGAGGGCGAAGGCGCCGCGAGATCTCCTGCCACCGATGTATGCGCTGTCGGTGCGTAGGCGGCGGCGAGCGCGCGGTGGGCGGCGAGTCGCTGGGTCAATGCCGCACCCTGGTAGACCGCCGAGCGCAGTAGCGGGTGGCGCCAGGTGAGTCGTCCGGTGTCGAGGTCGATCATGTCCGCGTCCTGTGCCGGTTGCAGGTCCGGCAGTCCCGCACCGAGGGTGGTGGCGGCCTGCAGTACTCGCCCGATGTCCGCCGTGCCCGCCGCGGCGGCGACCAGGAGGACGGTGCGGGTGGCGGGCGGAAGCTTCGCGATACGGCTGTGGAAGGCCAGCTGCAGGCGCTGCGTCAGGGGGAGCGGGTTCGCCGCATCCACATCGCTGTCGCTGAGGACCGACGGAAGTTCCAGCAGGGCAAGGGGATTGCCGCCCGATTCGGCGAGCAGACGGTAGCGGGTGGCCGGTGACAACCGCGTCGTGCCCGCATCGAGTAGTGCGGCGGCGGCCTCGGGCGGCAGGCCGGTCAAGGTGAGTTCCGTCAGTCCGGGTGCCGGGAAGTCGTCGGAACCGGTGCGGGCCGCGAACAACATCACCACCCCCTCGGCATCGAGCCTGCGAGCCGCGAACAGCAGGGCATCCGCCGTGGCCTGATCCAGCCAGTGCGCGTCGTCGACGATGCACAGCAGCGGTCCGTCGGCGGCTTCCTCGGCCAACAGCGTCAGCACCGCGAGGCCGATGAGCATCCGGTCGGCCGGTGCGTGCTCGCCGAGACCGAAGGCCGCCTCGAGTGCGTCGCGCTGGCGGGGCGGCAACTGCCCGACCAGTTCCATGCCCGGTTTCACCAGCAGATGCAGTGCGGCGAAGGGCAATTCGGCCTCGGATTCGATACCCGCGCTTCGCACCGTCGGAAGCCCCTGCGCCGCAGCATAATCCAGCAGAGCCGACTTCCCGATGCCTGCCTCACCGCGGATCACGAGGGCCGCGCTGCGCCCGGCACGCGCATCGGCGAGCAGGTCGTCGAGCATGGCCTGTTCGGTGTCGCGTCCGTGCAGCATGTGCTCAACCGTATCGCCGTACCGGCGATGACAGTAGCCGCGTCGCGAAAGTACCTATAGGCGACTGATTCGCCGACCCCCACTCGACCCATAACGTTGGTGTCATCGCAGAAACAACGAGCGAAACACCAGCTCAGAGACTATTTCGGAGGTCGAGATGAACACCGTCGTCGCGCAGTACCTGGAAGCCTGGAACACCCGCGAGCCCGGCGCCCGCCGCTCCGCGGTAGCCCGGCTGTTCACCCCGCAGGTCGGCTACGTCGACCCGATGGTCGCGGTGAACGGACACGCCGAACTCGAAGCCGCCATCGCCGGCGTGCAGACCCAGTTCCCCGACTGGACCTTCCGGCTGGCCGGCCCGGTCGACGCCCACCACGACCAGGTCCGCTTCACCTGGGGTCTCGGCCCCGCCGACGGTGACGCCGTGGTGATCGGCTTCGACGTCGCCGTCCTCGTCGACGGCCGCATCGACCGCGTCTACGGCTTCCTCGACCACGTTCCCGCCGCCGCCTGAAACCCCTTCACACACCAGGAGATCCGCCATGACCACCGCCACCCGCCCCGGCCGTCTGTCCGCCCTGCTCACCTCCGGGGAGAACCTGCTCCGCCTGTCGCTGCGCACCGATGCCGTCGTCACCGGCGCCAACGGCATCGCCTACCTCGCCCTCGCGGTTCCGCTCGAGCGCCTGCTCGGCCTCGACACCACCGCGAGCCTGGCGATCGGCGCCTTCCTCACCGCCTACGGCCTGGCCGTCGCCGTCATCGGTGCCAGGTCGCCGATCAACCGGACCGCCGCGGCCGGTGTCGCGATCGGCAACGCCGCCTGGGTGCTGGCCAGCCTCGCCGCGGTGGTCACGGGCGCACTGAACCTCACGACTGTCGGCGCGGTCTGGGCCGTGATGCAGGCGATGACGGTCGGCGCCTTCGCCGCACTGCAGTACCTGGGCCTGCGACGCTGACCGGACGCGGGACCGCCGAGGCGGTCCCGCGTTTCTCAGCGCACCAGCAGCGCGACCGGCAGCCGGGTGAACAACGTGTCGAGCCGCACGGTGCCCGAATAGGTGTTGCCGGTCAACCTGTCGGTCCAGGTGCCTTCGGGCAGGGGCAAGGTGGTGTCGGTCCACCCCGTCGCGGCCAACCCGACCGAATGCCGGGTGGCCGCGACGATCACCTCCGGCGATTCCCCGGCGGGCCCGCGCCCGTAGGCGACGAGCCGGTGCGCGTGCTCGCCGACCGCGTAGAACGGCCGATACATCCCGCCGACGAAGCATTCCGGCCGCTCCCGCCGCAACCACAGCGCGTAGGCGACCACCCACATCTTCGCCGCCCCCGTGGTGTCCAGAGTCGGTGTGTCGGTGAGGGATTGGAGCATTCCCGCGCGCACCGCGAAGTTCACCGGTCGCCGGTTGTCCGGGTCGACCAGCGAGTCCTCCCACACCTCGGTGCCCTGATAGATATCCGGGATCCCCGGTGCGCACAGCTGCAGCAGCTTCTGCGACACCGCGTCAGACCAGGCATGCGGTGCCAGCTCGTGCGCCAGATCGCCGATCCCGGTGCCGACCGGCCCGTCGATCACCGCGTCGAGCCAGGCGTGCACCGCCGACTCGAACTGCGCGTCGGGTTCCTCCCACGACGTCTTGGTCCCGGCCTCCCGGATCGACTTCTCCGCGAACAGATGCAACCGATCGCGCAGCCCCGGCACCGACGACGCGGGCCGCCCGTCGGCGGGCCACACCCCGAACATGTTCTGCAACAGGAACAGTGCCGTGGCACCGTCGGGCGCCGGGGTGGTTTCGAGCCAGCCACGCACCCGCTCCGACCAGAGCTCGGCCACCTGCGAGAGCACGCCGATCCGGGCGCGCACATCCTCACCGCGCTTGGTGTCGTGCGTCGACAGTGCGGTCATGGTCGCCGGCCAGCGCTGCGCGCGCTCACTGTTGGACAGGTGGAAATCATTGACGGAGTGGCCGAACCGCGCCGGGTTCCCACCCACTTCCTGCAGCGACACCAACCGCGCACCCTGATAGAACATGGTGTCCTCCACCGCTTTCGCGGTGATCGCCCCGCACACCTGGTTGAACCGCGTCGCCGCCTCCCCGCCGACAGCCAGCGCCGTCACCAGCACCGACAGCGGCGCCGTGAGTTCGGCGTTGCGCTTCTCCACCTCCGCGACCACCGCCGCGGTCATCCCGGCCAGCGGTGCGTAATCCACCCGGTACACGGGCATGAACGCCAGCACCTCGATGGTCGCGTTGCTCACGGCAAGGGTGTCGAAACTGCCCGCGTTGCCGTCGCGTTTGATCGCGGCGACCAGCCGCCGGATCTCCGGTGCCAGGATGGTCTCGGCGACCGCCCGTTTGATCCGGTGCTCGGTCTCGCCGAACCAAGCGCGATCGCTGCCGTGCCCGGCCACCTGTTGTGACAGTTCGGTGAGCGCGGGTTCACCGGCCGGATCGATGAGCACCCCGCCCACATCGGCCAGTGCGTCGTACCCCGTGGTGCCGTCGATCGGCAAGGTGGCGTCGAGCGGTTCACGATTGGCGAGGATCTTCTCGACCAACAGCAACCGCTTGGGCCCGATCAGGCGACGCAATCGCGTGAGATAAGCACTGGGATAGGCCAACCCATCCGGGTGATCCACCCGGACACCGTCGATCAGGTCGTGTTCGCACCAGGCGGCCAGTTCCCGGTGCGTCGCCTCGAACACCTCCGGGTCCTCCTGGCGGACGGCGGCCAGGCTGTTCACCGCGAAGAACCGTCGATAGGTGCACACCCCGGCCTTCCAGCTCACCAGCCGGTAGTGCTGACGGTCGTGGATGCGCAGCGCATTGTCACCGTCGGTGCCGGGTGCGATCGGGAACCGCAGATCGTGCAGCGCGAGCATGGGCTCGGGACCGGACCGGTCGACGGTGAGCGCAGCCGGGTCGTTCTCGTTCTGCAGCACCGGCAGCGCCAGCCGCCCGCCCGCGCCGTTGCTCGGACTCCAGTCGATGTCGAAGTACCTGGCGTACGGCGACTTCCGGCCCAGCCGCAGCACATCCCACCACCACGGATTCTGCTGCGGATCGCCGACTCCGACGTGGTTGGGCACCAGATCGACGATCAAACCCATTCCGCGACTGCGCACCTCGTCCGACAGCGCTTTGAGTCCCGCGGGCCCACCGAGTGCCGCCGACACCGTCGTCGGATCGGTGACGTCGTACCCGTGCGTGGATCCATGTGCCGCGGTGAGGATCGGGGACAGGTACAGATGCGAAATCCCCAGCTGCTGCAGGTATTCGGCAATGGCCCGGGCATCGCCGAACGTCAGCGCGTCGGGGCGCAACTGGAGGCGGTAGGTGCTGCGCACCGTGCTCGGGCGGATCGGCGCGCGGTGCAGCCGGGTCAGAGGATCGGTCACGTAGGTCTCGGTCATCGTCTCGCTAGGCGGTTCGGCGCAGTACGAGCAGGCAGCGGCTGGGAACGGGCAGCACCGACGCCGCCGCATGAACGGCTTCGGCGGCACCGGTGGGGGTCGAACAATCCAGGGCGAGCGTCCATTCGGCACCGAACTCCGGTCCGGGGAGCACGAAATCGAGCGCTTCGTCGTGCGCATTGAAGCACAGCAGGAACGAGTCGTCGCTGATCCGTTCCCCGCGCGGGCCGGGCTCGGGAATGCCGTCGCCGTCGAGCAGCACGGCGAGGGATTTGCCGAATCCGCTGTGCCAGTCGTCGGTGGTCATCTCCGCCCCGGCGGGCGTGAACCAGGCGATCTCGCGGCGATGCCCCTCGCCGTCGGCCGGACCAGGGGCGAGGAAGCGGCGGCGCCGGAATATCGGATGCTCGGTACGCAACGCGATCACCGAGCGGGTGAATTCGATCAGGTCCGCGTTCTTCTGCGCCAGCGACCAATCCATCCACGCCAGCGGGGAGTCCTGGCAGTACACATTGTTGTTGCCGAGCTGGGTGCGGCCCATCTCGTCACCGTGGGCCAGCATCGGCGTGCCCTGGCTCAGGATCAGCGTGGCCAGCAGATTGCGCTGCTGACGTGCCCGCAGTGCCTCCACCTCGGGGTCGTCGGTCGGCCCTTCGACACCGCAGTTCCACGAGCGGTTGTGGCTTTCGCCGTCGCGGTTGCCCTCGCCGTTGGCCTCGTTGTGTTTCTCGTTGTAGGACACCAGGTCCCGCAAGGTGAATCCGTCGTGCGCGGTGACGAAGTTGATGCTCGCGCCGGGCCGTCGCCCGGTCGGCTCGTACAGATCCGACGACCCGGTGAGCCGGGAGGCGAACTCACCCAATGTCGCCGGTTCACCACGCCAATAATCGCGCACCGTATCGCGGTACTTGCCGTTCCACTCCGTCCACAGGCTGGGAAAGTTGCCCACCTGATAACCACCCTCGCCCACATCCCACGGCTCGGCGATGAGCTTCACCTGACTGACCACCGGATCCTGGTGCACGAGATCGAAGAATGCGGAAAGCCGGTCCACATCGTGCAATTCGCGCGCGAGCGTCGCGGCGAGGTCGAAGCGGAAGCCGTCGACGTGCATATCGAGAATCCAGTAGCGCAGCGAATCCATGATGAGTTGCAGAGTGTGCGGATGACGCACATTGAGACTGTTGCCGGTGCCGGTGAAATCCTTGTAGTGCTCGGGGTTGTCGTCGTCGAGCCGGTAGTAGGCGGCATTGTCGATACCGCGCAGGCTCAGGATCGGCCCCAGATGATTGCCCTCGCCGGTGTGGTTGTAGACCACATCGAGAATCACCTCGATGCCCTCGGCGTGCATCGCCCGCACCATCGCCTTGAACTCGGCGACCGCGGCGTCCCCGGTGCGGCGGGAGGCGTACTCGTTGTGCGGGGCCAGATACCCGATGCTGTTGTAGCCCCAGTAGTTTCGCAGCCCCTGATCGGTGAGCACGTGATCGTGGAAGAACTGATGCACCGGCATGAGTTCGATCGCCGTGACACCGAGCGCTTTCAGATGCCCGATGATCGCCGGATGTGCCAGCCCCGCATAGGTGCCGCGTAGTTCGTCGGGGATGTCGGGGTGCGTCATGGTCATGCCCTTGACGTGCGCCTCGTAGATCACCGTCTCGTGGTACGGCCGATTCGGTGGTCGGTCGTTGCCCCAATCGAAGAAGGGATTGATGACCACCCCGGTCATGGTGTGGCCCAGCGAATCCGAGCCGTAGGTATAGAGCGAGGGGTCGTTGACGAACTCGCCGTCGAAGGCCTTGCCATACGGGTCGAGCAGCAGTTTGCCCGGATCGCAGCGCAGCCCGAGCTCGGGCTCGTAGGGCCCGTGGACGCGGAACCCGTAGCGCTGACCGGGAACGACCGACGGCAGATAGGCGTGCCAGACGTAACCGTCCACCTCGTCCAGATCCACCCGCGTCTCGGACCCGTCCTCGCCGATCAGGCACAGCTCCACCCGGGTGGCCACCTCGGAGAACACCGAGAAGTTCGTGCCCCCGCCGTCGTAGGTGGCACCGAGCGGGTAAGCCGTGCCCGGCCACACGCTCAGCGGCGTCACCTCACCAGTCCGGTCGTTGGGGCTCGACATGCTACGACAGTAGAGGAATCCGCGTGTTGACCGCGCGTGCTCGCGCTGGGTGCTGCGTCACCCCGCCATCAGCCGCCGCGCGTAGCCCGTGCGCCGGGCCAGCGCGGCGAGCCCGCCGAAAACCCACCGTTGCAGCAGCGCGGGCGGACCGGCCAGGTAGCCGTCCTGGTACTCCCACAGCAGCGCGAGCGCGAGCGGGTTGCGGGGCAATCGCTGCTCGGTGGTCTTGTTCGCGTTGTCCAGCCCGCTCCAGAACTCGAACATCTCCCAGTGCCGCAACGGCGGGCGGATCACGTGGTCCATCACCGTGCCCTCGGCCTCGTTCCAGAATTCGTGCACGGCACGCGGCGGTGCGGTGACGGTGTCGCCAGGTCCGGCGACGATTTCGGCGCCATCGATGCGGAAGCGCACCCGCCCGCTCCGGATCGTCCACGTCTCGCTGATCTCGGGATGCCAGTGCGGGCCCGCCTGCCTGCCGGTGCGCGGCAGCTCGTGCTCGAGCCGGAGGTAGGCGCCGTGCTCGTCGGCGCCGCGGTCGACGAGGGTGACCCGATGCCCGTTGCGGAAGGTGAGGACGGTGCCGGTGCGTGCCATACCCCAGATATAAAGGTAACCTTTCTATATGTCAAGGTCTACGCTGCTGAAACTCCTGGTCCAGGCCACTGATGCCTACGAACGGGAACTCGACAACGCCCTGCGCGCAACCCTCGGCACGGAACTGCGACCCGCGCACTACGCGGTCTTCCGCTATCTGGCGCCGAACGGCTCGCGAGTGACCGCCCTGGCCGAGTCGGCCGGCATGACCCAGCAGTCGATGGGGGAGCTGGTCACCCACCTCGAGCGTTGCGGTTATGTCGAGCGCATCGCTGATCCCGCCGACAAACGCGCACGTCTGATCGTGCCGACGGCGAAGGGTCGCGATGCCCTTGCTGTGGCCGCCCGCGAGATCCGGCGCATCGAGGCCGCGATCGCGGGCGAACTCGGCGCGGACTCGCTCGGCGATGTCCGCGCGGCCCTGGCCCGGATTCCCGATGTGGTCGCGAGTCTGTCCGCAGTCGCCGACAGGTGATAACTTGAACAGCGTTCAAGGCCGTCGCAGGCGGCACCGGGCAACGACGAGGACACGCTGTGGACCTGACCCCCGAGCAGATCACCGCCCTGGACGCCGACCACGTCTGGCACCCCTACGGCGGTTTCCCGGCTACCACCGAACCGCTGGTGGTGACGAGCGCGGCGGGCACCCGGCTCACCCTGGCCGACGGTCGTGAACTCGTCGACGGAATGAGTTCCTGGTGGGCGGCCGTGCACGGCTACCGGCATCCCGTGCTCGACGAAGCTCTCTTCGCGCAGTCGCAGCGGATGAGTCACGTGATGTTCGGTGGGCTCACCCACGAACCCGCCGCCCGCCTCGCGCAGCTACTCGTCGAGATCACTCCCGCGGGCCTGGACAAGGTGTTCCTCTGCGACTCCGGCTCGGTGTCGGTGGAAGTGGCCGCGAAGATGTGCCTGCAGTACTGGCGGGCGCTCGGCCGTCCGGCCAAGAACCGCCTGCTCACGTGGCGAGGCGGCTATCACGGCGACACCTTCACGCCGATGAGCGTCTGCGATCCCGAGGGCGGCATGCACACGCTGTGGACCGATGTCCTCACCGATCAGGTCTTCGTGCCCGCCCCACCGCGCGAATTCACCCAGGACTACGTCGCCGAACTCGAACACGCGATCCACACCCATCGCGACGAGGTGGCCGCCGTCATCGTCGAGCCCGTCGTGCAGGGTGCGGGCGGCATGCGCTGGCACGATCCGCGCTACCTCACCGAGCTGCGCCGCATCTGCGACGCGAACGACGTGCTGCTCGTCTTCGACGAGATCGCCACAGGCTTCGGCCGCACCGGCGCGCTGTTCGCCGCCGACCACGCCGGGGTCGCGCCGGACGTCATGTGTGTGGGCAAGGCGCTGACCGGCGGCTATCTCACCCTCGCCGCCGCGCTGTGCACCACTCGTATCGCCGAAACCATCAGCGTCGCGCACGGCGGTCTGATGCACGGGCCGACCTTCATGGGCAACCCGCTGGCGTGCGCGGTCGCGGTGGCCTCGATCGAACTGCTGCGCTCGCGTGATTGGCGCGGTGAGGTCGCACGGATCGAAAGCGAGCTGCGCGAAGGTCTCGCGCCGGTCGCCGACCTGCCGGGGGTAGTCGACGTGCGTGTGCTCGGGGCCATCGGCGTCGTCGAACTCGCCGAACCCGTCGACATGCGCGCAGCCACCGATGCCGCTGTCGACGCCGGTGCTTGGCTGCGTCCTTTCCGCAATCTCGTCTACACCATGCCCCCGTTCATCAGCAGTTCCGCCGATATCGCCGCGATCACCGGCGCCGTGCACGCCGCTGTGAAAGCCTCGCTCCGATGACCGGCCTGAACGGTGTTCAAGTATCCTCCTCGACTGTGACTACGGACCCGTTGAGCTGGCTGGACGAACGCGCCACCGCGCGCACCGCCGCCGGGCTGCGCAGGCACCTGCGCGTGCGCGAACCCGAGCAGGCGAGCATCGACCTCGCCTCCAACGACTACCTCGGCCTGGTACGCCACCCGGAAGTGATCGAGGGCGCGATCGCCGCGGTCCGCCGCTGGGGCGCGGGTTCCACCGGTTCGCGGCTGGTCACCGGAACCACCGCCGAACACCAGCTCCTGGAAACCGAACTGGCCGAATTCGTCGGCGCCGAAGCAGGATTGGTCTTCGCCTCCGGTTACGCCGCCAACCTGGGTGTGGTCACCGCCCTGGCCGGGCGTGACAGCTTCGTCGTCTCCGATGCGGGCAGCCACGCCTCCCTCGTCGATGCGTGCAGGCTCTCCCGCGCCCGGATCGCCGTCGCACCGCACCGCGATGTCGCCGCCGTCGACCGGCTGCTGGCCGAGCGCGTCGAGGAGCGGGCGCTCGTCCTCACCGACTCGGTCTTCAGCGCCGACGGCGACCTCGCGCCGCTGACCGACCTGCACCGGGTCACCCGGGCCAACGGTGCGGTCCTCGTCGTAGACGAAGCCCACGGGCTCGGCGTCCGCGGTGCCGGCGGCAGGGGATTGGTGCACGAACTGGGCTTGGCGGGTCAGCCCGACCTCGTCATCACCGCCACCCTGTCGAAGGCGTTCGCCGCCCAAGGCGGAGTAGTGCTCGCCGACAACAGGATCCGTGCCCATCTCATCGATGCCGCCCGCACCTTCATCTTCGACACCGGCCTGGCACCCGCCGCCGTCGGCGCCGCCCGCGCGGCCCTGTCACTGCTGCGCCGCGACCCGTCCATGGCCACCCGTGTCCTGGACCGCGCGGCGGACATCGCCCGCGTCGCCGGCGTGCCCGAACCGACCTCGGCCGTGGTCTCGGTCGTTCTCGGCGACGCCCAACGCGCCTTCGACGCCGCTCAGGCGTGCCGAGCGCGCGGGCTCGAAGTCGGTTGCTTCCGTCCGCCGTCGGTCCCCGAGGGCACCTCGCGTCTTCGCCTCACCGCCCGCGCCGATCTCACCGCCACCGAACTGGACACCATCGCCGAGGTGCTCGGCGCGGTACTGGCCGAGGCCCGTGGGGACGCGCTGGTCGTCTGACACGGTCGCCCGCCCGAATCTGGGCAGCTAGGGAACGGATCGGTGATGAACCGAGGAATGGTGAGGTAGCGAGATGGGTGTTCTTCTGGTCAGCGGTACGTCGACCGATGTCGGCAAAACCGTCGCGACCGCCGCGCTGGCCGCGGCCGCCCGGGCCGAAGGCCGCACGGTCGCGGTCTGCAAACCGGCCCAGACCGGCATAGCGCCCGGCGAACCCGGCGACCTCGCCGATATCACCCGCCTGACCGGCGTCACCCGTACCCTCGAGCTGGCCCGCTACCCGGAACCGCTCGCCCCCGACACCGCCGCCCGCCGGGCAGGCATGCCCTTGCTGACGCTCGCGGAGACGGTCGCAGGTATCGAGACGCTCACCGACGCCGACCTGGTACTCGTCGAAGGGGCGGGCGGGCTGCTGGTCCGGATGGGGGAGTTCACCCTGCTCGACCTCGCCGAGAAACTCGGCGCCCCCGTTCTGGTCGTCGCTGCCGCCGGCCTGGGCACGCTCAACCACAGCGAACTCACCACAAGAACCCTCGCTGCCGCGGGAGTGCGCTGCGCCGGGCTCGTCATCGGCGCCTGGCCTGATGAACCCGACCTCGCTTCCGAATGCAACCGCCACGATCTGCCTCGAATCACCGGAACACCGTTGCTCGGCGCCATACCCGCAGGGGTGGGACGGTGGGACCGCGACCGGTTCACCGGTGCAGCTCCGGGCTGGTTCGACCAAGATCTGAAAAACCTGCTCTGACCAGCCGATTTGACTTCGTGTTTGGCGGCACGTAACTTAGTTCGAGTCAGAGCGACACGGACACCGACTCAGCCCGGCTGAGACACGAGGTAGGACGATGAGCGCCTGACTGATTGCGTGTTCAGGGCTTGACCGGATTTGCGTCCGGCGGGTTGCTTGGACTACAGTACGAACCCTTGCCGCACCGAAACCTCGACTGAACGTCGGGTCGGAAGTGTGTGCGTGTGTTCTTTGAGAACTCAATAGTGTGTCGATGAATGTCAGTGCCAATATTTTTATTGGTTCCAGCCTTCGCGTACCCCCCGGTCGTGGGAGGTTGGACATTTTTGAACAACAGCGAATCT
>NZ_JACBIU010000040.1:0-36186 GCF_013839555.1 Nocardia sp. GTS18
CCCGCGCCCAGCACCACCGCCGCCCTGACCCCGCTGGAACAAGCCCGCAAGGACAACCCCGCCTTCACAGGCAAAACCGTCCTCATGGTCGACGTGGCCGCCGACGGCAAACTCGCCACCTACCTAGGCGGCACCCTCCCCACGAAATTCTTCGAAGACCTCGGCTTCGTCTACAACTTCAACTACACGAAAACCGGCGAAGAACCCTCCCCCCGCCCCGTCACCAGCACCACCGCCCGCTTCGACACCCCCGACGACAGCTACATCCTCGCGGTCCGCAGCGACGAAAAAGCAGGCGGCGGCGGCCTCCTCGGCCTCCCCTACCAACTCACCGGCTCCCGAGCCACCGTCATCCCCATCGACGACCCCCTCACCGTCACCGCCATCCGCACCTGGACCACCACCTCCGACCAAACCCTCCTCTCCCGCCTCGTCCCGATCTTGAAAAACCGGGTGAAGTAGCCGTCGGCCGCAGACGCGGTAGCCTGTCGATCGGTTGTACGCCGCGATACGCGGTGATCGGTTGGAGGGGGAACATGCGGCTCGGGCGATTCGCTGCGTTGACGGCGGTCCTGGTGCTCGGATCCGGTTGCGCGGCAACAGTAGCCGGCCAAGCCACGCCGAGGACGACACCGGTCGACCTCGCGGCCCTGCAAACGGGCGCGATGGTCACCGAACCGACCGACTTCGAACTGAACTTCAGCTCGCACGCCGCACAGCGGGTCAGGCTGATCGAAGGGCGGCGGCTCCTCAACGTCCTGGTCCACCCGACCGACTTCGTGCCGACCCTGACCGAGTTGAGCTACACCAAGATCTTCGCCGACGCCGAAGAGATGACCAAGACCGGTGGACTTCCAGAGAAGTTCAAAGATGCTGTCACCACCAATGATCTGGTCACCGGCGTCTGCACAACACGAACGAACGGCAGCAGCCGTGACTTCGAATCCCTGTTCGTCGGGATCCTGGAATTCGGCACAGAGCAGAACGCCGTCGCGGCCGCCGCCGCGATGTACGCCGTTGGACTCACGCAGGAGGACTCCCGGCAGCCGGTGGCGATTCCGAGCTACCCGGGCGCGCACGGCTCCACTTCGGACAGCAGCGTCAACGCTTTCCAGCCGCACGGCCGATTCGTGATCGTCACCGCGATACAGCCGGTAGCAGACCGCAACTCATCGGCCGACATGATCAAGAACGTGCTCGACAAGCAGATCGAGGCGCTGGACAAGTTCCAGGCCGTCGCTGCGGACGACCTGCTCGATCTGCCACTCGACCAGGATGGCATGGTTCGGCGCACGATGAGCAAGTCCCCGGTGGGAGACCCTTTTCAGATGGGCTTCCACAACGAGGATTTCGGCATATTCCTCCCGTCCGGGATCCTGCATTACGAGCGCAACCCCCACGAAACCCGCAAAGCGCTGGAAGACGCGGGGGTCGATCTCATCGGACGCCGCTACAGCACGGTCTACCGAACCAGGGATGTCGAATCCGCCTTCTTGCTGCAAACCGCGCTCGCTCGGCGCGGCAAGCACGACACCGTTCTCGAGCCGCCGCCTGGCATCGCCGATGCTCAATGCGTGCGATTGGCCGAACCCGACAAGAATCGCAACTACAACGGTTTCTGCGTCCTGGTGTACGAACGGTATGTCGCCGTGGTGATGTCTCAGGCATCCCAGTTGAACAGCACGCAGCCGTCAGATCCGACATTGCAGGAACGCACAGCCGCGCAGTACGCGATTCTGGCGAAGAGCGAGTGATGAATATGCGAAAGCTCCGCGCGTACAGCGCCTTTTCAGCCCTGATTATCCTCTCGAGCGCCTGTGGAGGCTCATCGGAGCCCCCTGCTCCGACCGCACCCGAAGTGGATATCAGCAAGCTGAACTCCGGGAACTATCCGACGACGCCGGTCGATGTCGAGGCGACGAGACAGCCACTTTCAGGGGCCGTTCGAGAATCCATCATGATCGGTGCCGCGTCGCCGATGCCATACGACTACGACCACCGATTCGTCTACAACCGGCTGCGGGTGAGCCGCGAAATCACCACAGGCAAACCACCGTGGTACCCGGGGACCGACTTCAAGGGCGCCGAGGAAACACTCGACGCCATCCCCGGTGTGGTAGCGGGCTGGCAGACCGCCGCCTCCCGCCGTGCCCACATCTATACCGGCCGTGAAATCGACACGATGGTGGTCCGGTACACCGACGACGACCACGCGCGGTTCGCCTACGAGGAGTTGGCCAAGCGCACAAACGGTGTCCCAGGAGAAGTGCCCGGCTACCCGGATGCGCAGGTACGGGTCGCGATCACGAAGGACTCGTTCAGTACTCAATACATGCGCGCGTGGCTGGTTCGCGGCGATCTGCTCATCCACGCCGCGCTGAGCGACCCGGTCAGTGTGCCCTTCGACGCGGCAGCCAACGCCGACATCGTCAAACGCTTCTTCGACAAGCAATTGGCCATCCTCGAGTCCTACTCCCCCACCCCCGTGGCCGAGATCGACAAGGCCCCCTTGGACGTGGACGGTTTACTCACCCGTACCCTGCCCGCCGAGAATGGACTCGCAGTCGGCCGCGTATATCCCAGGCAGGCCCTGCTGCACCTGGCAAATCGACCCGACAGAATGATGCCTGCCTTCGATGACGCCGGCGTCGACTACGCCGCTGCCGCAGGCGGCACGGTGTATCGCACACGTGACGCGGCCGCAGCGGTCCGGTACCTGGCGGCAGAGGCCGCCGACATCGACGCCAGGTACGAACCGATGGACGCACCTGCCGAAATGCCCGGCGCGCGGTGTTACAAAGCCAAACCTGGTAAAGCGATGGCCATTGCTCTGCCGCCGACTTGTCTGACCACAGTGGGCCGATACGTTATCGGGTCGGTCGGAGCGAATCCACAGGACGCTCATCAGCGCCTCGCCGCTCAGTACAAGCTTCTTGCCGGATACCAGTGAGCCCAGCGTCTGACAAGGAAGTCATAACCGTCGGTGCGCTACTATGCCCGCGAACCAGATCACCGGGGACGAGGTGGGCCGACGAGCTCACGATCGGATCGAAGAGTTAGTTGGAGGGGGAGGCGTGAGGTTCTGCCGTGGCGCATCGATAACCCGTTTCGCAGTTCAGGCGGCAGTCGCCGGCGTCATCACTGCCACCGTCGCCGGGTGCGGCGGGCAGGTGTCCGGCTCAGCGACACGCGAGGCGCCTGACACCTCGGGTCTCGACTTCGGCAACTACCAGACCGAACCTCGGGTGGTCGGCAACGCCAAGAGTCTGACCCAGGCACGCGCGTGGGAGGCTCAGCGTCTAGCGGACTACGTGGCAGTCCCGTTCGAGGTCGATCCCGCCTACGTCCGTGACGCGCGATTCGATTCGTTCGTTCCCAGCACTCAAATCGTGCTGAACCGCAAGGGTCTCGGCGGGCTCATCGTCAACGACACCTTCGACGAGGTCGCCGAAGACCTCGTCGCCGGCTGGCTGAACTCGTGGGCCACCGCACTCGACGCCGAGAACAAGTCGCGCAAGCTGCATCTCTCGGTGCTGATGTTCCCCGACGCGAAAACCGCGGAGTCCGTGGGACCGACGCTCGAGCACGACGACTTCACCTTCAACGCCGAGAACGTGAAGGTGCCGATCACCAAGTACCCCAAGACTTTCGCGCATTGGCGCCCGTCGGTGTCCTCGATCGGTTCGTGGACCGTGCACGACCGCTACGTCATCTTCATGAAGATCGACGACGAGACGCGGGCACCGGACCTGCCGTGGCTCACGAGCCAGGTGGAGAAGACACTCGAGGTGCAGATCCCCCTGCTCGACAAGTTCGTGCCGACGCCCTCGGACAAACTAGAGCACGTCCCGCTCGACCCCACCGGACTGCTCGGCCGCACCCTGCCCTCGGATCCCGGCGCACCCGTACGCGCGCAGCCCGACGGGTATTCCACCGGCCGCGGCGCATTGAGCTTGTTCGCCGAACCGTCACCGGATGTGCTGGCCGATTTTGCCGAGCATCAGATCGACCTCATCACCTTCGGCGAGGCCGTCATCTTCCGTTCGACCACAGCGGCAGGCGCGAATGGCATGTACCAGGAGGCGATTGCCCCGGCGGACGACAAGCAAGAGGTCGAAACGCCCGAAAAGCTCCCCGTGCCCGTCAAGTGTTTCGCCAATACCTACAAAGACTCCGAGGGCCAGGTGAAACCCGTCGACCACATCTGCTACCTGCAGGTGGACCGCTACGCCGTGCAGGTTCGCAACAAGAACCTGCAGGACCTGCACCAGCAGACGACCGCGCAGTACATTCTGCTGGCCGCTCGATAAGGAATCCGCGATGAAGAATTCTCTGCGGCTTATCGGGCTGCTCACCGTACTGACTCTTGGATCAGGTTGTGCTTCAACGATTTCCGGTCAGGCCAAGCCAGGCGTCACCCCCGTCGACATAGCCGCGTTGAAGACCGGCGCCCAGGTCGTCGAGCCCACTCCCTTCGAACTCAATTTCAGCTCGCATACGGCACAACGCATCAGGTTGATCGAGGGTCGGCAGCTGCTGAATCTTCTCGTCCACCCGATCGATTTCATGCCGAGCCTCACCGAACTGGACCACACCCGGATCTTCGCCGATTCGTCCGAGATGTCGAAGACCGGCGGACTGCCGAGCACTTTCAACGCGATCGTCGACCAGAACGACCTGGTGTCCGGGGTGTCGACAGTTCGGACCAACGGCAGTGCTCGCGCCACCGAGTCGATGTATGTGGGCGTGCTGCATTTCGGTACAGCCGAGAATGCCAAGAACGTCTCCACCGGGATGTTCGAAGTGAGTACGCGAGGGGAGCCACCCCGCCAGCCGATCGAAATTCCGGGCTACCCCCAGGCCAACGGCACCATCGGGACGGCAAGCGTCAATGCGTTCCAGGCGCACGGACCGTTCGTGGTTGTCACCTCGATCCAGCAGCCCCAACCGGACCGCACCGCCTTGCCGCAGAAGATCCAGAAGGTGCTGGACGCCCAGATCAAAGCGCTGGACTCCTACAAGCCGGTTCCTGCCGACGACCTGCTCGACCTACCGTTGGATCAAGACGGCATCATGCGCCGGACCATGGGCAAATCGCCGGCCGGTGACCCGTTCGGCATGAGTTTCCATCAGGAAGATTTCGGCACCTTCCAGCCCTCGGGCATCTTGCACTACGAACGCCATACTCTCGAGACCCGCAAGGCATTCGAAGCGGCGGGTGTCGATTTGGTCGGCCGCCGCTACAGCACCGTTTACCGCACGCGCGACGTCGAGTCCGCGTTCCTGCTACAGACCGCGCTGGCCCGACGTGGCAAAGAGGACGCCGTGCTGGATCCGCCGCCCGGCATTGCCGACGCCCAGTGCGTGCGGCTCTCGGATACCGACCCCAACCGTGGCTACAACGGCTTCTGTGTGCTGGTACACGGCCGTTACGTCGCGGTGGTGATGGCGATGGCGACTGCGTCTCGCACCGCACTGCAGGCCGATCCGGTGTTGCAGGAGCGGACCGCCGCGCAGTATCTGATCTTCGAGAAGAGCGAGTAGACGACTATGCGAAAGATCCGCGCCTACAGTACTTTTGTCGCCCTCGCTCTCGTCCTCAGCGGCTGTGGTGACGATCCGGAACCGACCGCACCGGCCGCACCCCAGGTGGATGTGGCGAAGCTGGATTCCGGCAATTACCCGACCGCACCCCTGGATGTCGAGACCACCCGCACCGCACAGTCCGGCGCACTGCGTGAATCCATCCGGATCGCCGCCGCCTCGCCGACGCCCTACGACTACGATCAGCGATTCGTCTATGCCGCGCGCCCCGGCCACGCCATTACGGTCGAAGCTCCGCCTTGGTATCCCGGTACCGATTTCGAGAACGGCAAAGACACTTTGGCCGCCATTCCCGGTGTGGTCGCGGGATGGGAGACCGCCGGGCAACGACGCGAAGAGTTCAGCGCCGGTCGCGAGATCGACACCATGGTCGTGCGTTATGAAACCACCGATCAGGCCCGCTTCGCCGCCGATGAAATCGCCAAGCGAACCAAGGGCGCGCCGGGACCCGTGATTCCCGATCATCCGGAAGTCCAGACCCGTGTCGATATCAACAAGGGTGCGTACACGACCCAGTACCTGCGCGCTTGGCTACTCCGGGGTGACCTGCTCATCCACGCGAGTCTGTCCGACCCCATCAGCGTTCCGTTCGACGCGGCGGCCGATGCCGACATCGTGAAACGCTTCTTCGACAAGCAACTCGAACTGCTCGAGTCGTACACACCCACGCCGGTAGCCGATTTCGGGAAACTACCGCTCGATGTCGACGGCCTCCTCGCCCACACTCTTCCGGCGAAAACGAAAGAAAGCGAGGGCGCGGCATTCCCGGTACAGGCAGTCCTGCATCTGGCTGGCTCGCGCCGCGACAAGCTGATAGCCGCCATCACCGATGCGGGTATCGATTACGCCGGCTTCGCCGGCGGATCGGTGTTCCGTGCGCGTGACGCCGATGCCGCCATCAGGTACATGGTCGCCGAAGCAACCGATTCGACGACCGAGGACCACATGAAGGTGGACGGGCCGGCCGATATGCCAGGCGCGGAGTGCTACAACGCCAAACCCGAGGTGAAATACGCCTCCGACGCACCGCCGATGTGCATCACGACCATCGGTCGGTATGTCATCAAATCCGAGAGCATGAATCTGCAGGATGCCCAGCAACAGCTGGCCGCCCAGTACAAGCTCCTGCACGGTTTCAGCTGATGAATGCGTGGACGGTGCGGTAACGCGACACCTGTTAGATTGCCCTGGTTGGCACGTGCACTGCGGGGCGCGCGAAGGATGAGGAGATGCGAATGGCCTTGCGGCCCGGCGCAATTGTAGGTGGCTACCGAGTGATCAAGGTGCTCGGTGCCGGTGGCATGGGCACCGTCTACCTCGCCCAGAACCCCAGCCTGCCACGCCGCGACGCCCTCAAGGTGCTCAGCGGCGACTTGTCTACCGACTCCGAGTTCCGCGCCCGGTTCGAACGTGAGGCGAACCTGGCAGCCGGCCTGGACCATCCCAATATCGTCGCGGTGTACAACCGCGGTGACGAGGACGGTCAGCTCTGGATCGCCATGCAGTACATCGACGGAACCGACGCCTCGGCCGAGGTCGCGAAGGGCCCGGCGCGGATGCCCGCGCATCGCGCGCTGCGCATCATCGGCGAAGTCGGCAAAGGCTTGGACTACGCCCACCGCCGCGGTCTGCTGCACCGCGACATCAAACCGGCCAACTTCCTCATCGCCGCCGCCGAGGACGGTGACGAGGAGCGCGTGCTGCTCACCGATTTCGGCGTCGCGAAGTCGTCGGACGACGGCCAGGAACTCACGTCCACCGGCAACATCATGGCCACCATCGCCTACGCTCCCCCCGAGCAGCTGATGGGTTCCAAACTCGACCACCGCGCCGACATCTACAGCCTCGGCTGCTCCCTCTACAAACTCCTCACCGGCCAAAACCCTTACCCGGCAACGGTGTCGGCCATGGTCATGATGGGCCATCTGCACGAACCACCGCCCCGTCCGACCGCCGTCCGCCCCGACCTCCCGCCCGCGATCGACCACGTCATCGCCAAGGTGATGGCCAAGGACCCCGCCCAGCGCTACAACACTTGCCGCGAATTCGTCCAGGACGCCCACACCGCCCTCTTCGGCGCCCCTATGCAGGCCCCTGCCTCGCAAGGCTTCCTCACGACGCCGAGCATGCCTACTGCTCACACCACCGGGCCCAGGACCATCGCCACCGAACCGGTCGGCCAGCAACGGTGGGCCACCGATCCCAGCCGCCCTATCGCTACGAACACCGGCTACCACGGCAGTGTCCCGGAAAGCGACATCGTCACCGCACGCAACCCTCAGCCGTTGCGCTCGCCGAAACGAGCGCGAAAGTTCTTGCTACCCGGGTTGATTGCGCTCCTCGTCGCAGCACTGGTCGGCACAGGTGTGTTTGTTCTGACGAGACCAGATGGTGCAGCATCTGCTGGTGACCCGATGAGCGAAGCCAGAGCCCAGAACCCCCAGTTCAGCGGCAAAACCATCACGGCATACAACTTCGGCAACTCCAGCCTGTCCGTAGTCTTGAACCCCAGCGACCAGTGGAAGTTCCTGCGAGATTTGGATTTCGACTACAATCCGGAATTCAAGGCGGTCGGCGACGAAAAGTCACCGCGAGCGCTCTCTGTTGGCGACTACAACGTCAAGAACACGACCGATGTAGTCCTCATTCTCCGTACGGACAGCCAAGCCGGCAACGGCGGATTCCGCGGTCTACCGTACTCACTCACCAGCGGTAGCGGTAAGACAGTCATCATCGACGACCCAGCCACTGTACAGGCCTTCCAGGTGTGGAGTTCTCAGTCGGAACAGATTCTCATCGAGAAGATGGTGCCCATTATCGCCAAGGCTGTGCAGTAGAAAGTAGTTGTTACTAGATGCATGCCGCGAACCAGAAAACTGCGCGCATTCTTCGGATCGCCTTGATCACCGCCGTCATCACATTGTGCGGCGGATGTGGAATAGCCGTTGAAGGTAATCCGAAGCCAGGTTCAACTCCAGTTGACCTCGATCAGATTCGAACCGGGCCATATCTAACTGAACCGACAGAATACAAAGCCGGGGATAACAGCACAACACCGGGCCATGAATGGCTCAGACTCATGGAGGGGCGCAGGCTCTTAAACTATGCCATTCACCCCATGGATATTGACCATGAGCTTGTCGTAACAGGAAAGACCAGCATCTTCATCGATGTGTTGGACATTCCGATTACCCTCGGGTTAGGCGAGAACCACAAGAGGATACTCAAGGACAGCAAACACTTCATCACGGGATTGACAGCCAGGAAATCGAACAAGAGCCTGCGGACCCCGAAAGAATTTGAGGTCGGAATATTCCGGTTTGATTCGGATACAGAAGCGGCCCGTTCGGCACATGAACTACACAGGGCGACACTGGAATCGGGCCCACGAATCGAGCACGCGCTGGACAGCGGCGCTGCAACACATGCATCGGTGCTTGATGACAAGGCCATCGACGTTTGGCAGGCACACGGAACGTATGTAGTGATGATTTCTGCCCGCATTTCGTTCGCAGATAGTCCCCAGCTGGAATCGGTAGCGAAACAGGCTCTGCAGATTCAGGCTGCATCGCTCGATAGCCAGCAACCGATCCCAATGGACGACGTACTCGATCACCCCCTCGACCCTGGCAATCTGATGCGGCGTGCAATGCCCCGTGAAATCGGAAGCTGGCTCGAGTACGAGAAGTACTTCGGCCTACTCCAACCCTCTGGCATGCTCCATTACGAACGCGATCCCGAGGGTGCCCGAAAGAAGTACGCCGATACCGGAGTAGATATGATTGCCCGCCGGGCGACCACCGTCTACCGGACGCGCGATCTAGCTGCCGCATTCGAGCTGCAGACATTCCTCGCCCAGCCGACGAAGGATGATGTCGCCCTCGATCCGCCACCAGGAATCGCCGACGCACAGTGCATACGATTGGATGTAAAGGATCCCAGCCGAGGCTACGACGCAATTTGCGCGGTGGTATACGACCGTTACGTCGCAGTGGTGGCGGAGAAGATGGGGAATACGTCAGCGCGCGCCGACTATTCCCTACAAGAGCGCACCGCCGCCCAATACGCAATACTCAAGAAATGCGGGTGAATATGCGGAACACAATTGCGCTCACCGTAGCCGCCATCACGATCTCTGCGGCGGCAGCTTGTAGCAATCCAAATACAAACACCTCCGACATCGAGCTGGATAAACTCGATGTGGGAAACTATCAAACAATGCCAGCTGCTGCGGAGGCCTTCCAAAATTCCGAATCCGGCTCCCTTCGAGAAGCGATCAACATAGGTTCCCACACCCCGCTGCCGTTCGAATACGATCATCGCTTCGAGTTCGGAAACTATTTTGGCTATAGGCAGCACGTCACAAGGAGCGAACCACCAGACGGATTCGATAACACAGGCGTCGATGCCGAAAACTTCAATGCCGAAATCCCTGGCTTGGTAGCCGGGTGGCAAACGTTCGGACAACGCAGGTTCGAACCGGACTTCGGGCGTCAAATAAAAACTTATACACTTAGGTTTGAGACGGCATCAGCTGCCGCCAATGCCGTTCATCGAATTTCAGAACGAGCCGCAGGCGAGAACTATCCGATAGCAGACCAGCCGAACACGATTACCAAAGTTACTCCCGGAGTCTTCTACGGCGGCACGATGGAGTCTTGGACAAGCCACCATGAAATGCTGCTGTACATCAAGGTCGGCGACCCGGTCAGCAGACCCTACGAAGCAGCCGAGTCTGCGTCTATTGCTAAGAAGTTTTTCGATAAACAACTGGCGATGCTGAAAGATTACGAGCCGACGCCGCTCGCTGAAATACCAAAGCTACAGTTGGATATCGACAACCTTTTGGCCCACACACTACCGTCTGAAGATGGGCGTATCAAAAGTGCGGTATATCCGGCTCGCGTCGCTCTATCATTGTCAAAATATACGAAGCTGATGTCCAACGCATTCACCGACGCCGGCGTGGACTACTACACGTCGGGTGGCCTGTCACGAGTGTGGCGCGCACGCGATGCGGCGGCTGCAGAGCGCCTCTCAACAGCACTTAGGAACGGAAGCCTTGACCTCATCGGCTTGAGGCCCTCAGGCACCCACCCTCCAGGCCTCCCATCGGCAAAATGCTACGAAGTAGACCCTGCAGATCCGTCGTACGCCAATATCCCTCCACAGTGCTTCATTACCGTGGGCAGATTTGCTGCCCGAATAGGCGGGGCCAACATGCAGGACACCCATCAACGGACAGCCGCACAATACAAGCTGTTAACGCTTCTCAAATAGAAGGGACGCGGATGCAGGAATCCCGCACCCGCGCCCCAGGCAGTTTTGGATCAGCCCAAAAGCATGTTCGCCAGCGCCTGGTCAGTCGCCTTCATGCTGTCGGCACCCGACAGTGTCGTCGCACCGATCTTCTGCAGGCTCGTGTTCAGGTTGATCGAGTCCTGCGACCACTTGGTCTGCATGATGGTGAAGGCGGCCGAGCCTTCACCCTCGGACCAGTTCTCCTCGATGAAGCGCTGAAACTCGTTCTCGTAATCCTGCAGCGCGCTGGTGATTGCCTGAGCCTGAGACTGCAGACCCGTGCCAGCGTCGTTGATTGCCGCGAAGTCATACCGGATCGAACCGATGTCAGCCATTGTTTTCCCCTTCTAAAATAAGTATGGATCGAGCTGGATTACGGAGCAGTGTTCATGTTCAACTGCTGGGCCTGAATGATCTGCTGAGCGTTGTCGACCTCGGTGTCGTCGATCTTCCCAGCGATGGTCGAGACCTTGTCGGACGCGTCATACAGAGCGTCGTTCAGCTTCTTGGCGTTCGTCAGGTACTCCTGCATCGAAGACTGGAAAGCCTTGCCCGCTGCACCTTGGAATGCCGGGCTGTTCACGTCGCTCGCGTGGCCTTCAGCGCGGGTGATCATCCCCTGGATCGCGTCGTGCTTATCCTTCATCCGTCCGGAGAACGCCCGGATCTCGTCAGGAGTTGCGTTGAAACCCATCTTCTGGCTCCTTCGTGGTCAGCGGTGGACCAGACCCCCCTGGTGGCGATCTGAGCCCTTCATATTGGTTGGACGCACCGACGGTGTGTTCGGTTCCGTCATTTCGGAGAAAATTTCCTGGATCTACGGCGTGATTGCGACAGATCTCATCACGTCCTCGCACGCTGATCCGACAGTCCCCCATCCTTCTGTTCCATGTTGGCAACCAACGTTGGTTTGGACACCATGGTCGAGCAGGACATACCACCTGACGACGGACCCGTCACCAGGAAGCTCTTGGTAGCCGATCCCCCGGCGCCCAGCGAACACCACGTCACGTTCCGGTGTGGTGAACCGGCCGGGCTGGGCCCGCTCGATTCGTGACGTAATGTCCCTTAGCACTTCATCATATCCGGCGAGATCTGCAACAGTGTTGTATATCACAGTGATTCGGGCCGCCGCCGCGGACTTCGGTGTCAGCACTGCTCGTTCCGGGGTCGAAGCCGCCGTGAGCTGCCAGTTCGCGGGGATATCGAAGGAGACACGACCCATCACGTGGTTGGGCGAAGGTGCTGCCGGTCGGCTGGACGGCGGCAGAGACTGTGTGGTCGGCGGTCGCAGGGCTTGGGTGGAAGTGGTTGTCGACAGCGAGCCTTGGGCCGCTGAAGCCTCTCCCTCCCCGCCCTTGGCCGCCATGATCCCAGCCACGCCCAACGAGACCAGAACGAGAACAACTGCAGCAGCAGCAATGGCTTTCGCCATTCCAGCGCGTGGGCTGGGCGCTGACGCTGCCGCGCGCTCACGCAAGGTTCCGACCCAATCCTGGCGATTCGGTTGGCCTGATGAGCCGGGTGCGCCGCCGCGGCGGGCTTGCGGACGAAGCAAGGCAGTGAACGTCGATGATTGCACCAACGGTGGCTGAGAGGTCCAGGACGCGGAGACGAAGTCGCGTAGCTGTTGGTCGAGCGAACCGTCGTGTTGACCGACCACGATGACGGTCGACGGGCGGTGCCCCTCCACGACATGACGGATCATCGCGGCCAGGCGTTCGAAGGTCGCCTCGCTCAATTCTTCTGCGCCAAGGGTCGGATCGTGCTCACACGCAGTGAGTTGCACCTGATCGTGGGCCCGCGCGACGGCACTCACCGTGAGGTGGAGCGGCTCCACCTCCACCACGACGATCAATTCGGATGAGGACAGGGCCTGCCGCAACGAAGCGATGCGCGTCGCGAGTGTCTCGAGGACTACCGCGCTCGAATACCTGGCGAGCGAGTTCTCGAAGACTGCACATTGCGCTGTGGACCATGAACCGGGGTGTGCCACATCGATTGCCGAACCTGGGGCTATCGGCATCAACTCGGAGAACAGCTCATCGACGACCGCATTCACAGCGTCGGCCATCGATAAAGGTGTCGGGCCGAATCCGATCCATGCCGCGTCGGCCAAGGTCAACAGGGCTGCCGACGGTTGCTCGGCCCCAATGGGAGCTCCGACCGCGATCCCTCCCTGCACGGGCATCACCGAGGGGAGTACGTCTGCGTGGTGGTCGGCGGTGCGCGCCCAGATGCGCGCGCCGCTGACGACCACATCGACGATGCTCACAGGGCCGGCGACCATGCCACCTGCACCAGGTCGATCGCGTTCCTGGTAACCAATGTTCCTCGGCCGGGGGGCATCGCGCTCGGGCGGATGTTGCCGAACAGCTGACCTTCGTCACGGCTACCGCTCATCACCATGCCGATGCAGCCGACATCGCGCATACGGGAGATGACCGGTTCGTAGAGGGCGCGCGACGCGCCACCCGAGCGACGGGCGATGATCAGGTGGAAGCCGATGTCCTTCGCGTGCGGGATGTACTCCACCAGGGGTGTCAGCGGATTACCCGACGACGTGACCACCAGATCGTAGTCGTCGATGATCAGGTACAGCTCCGGACCCGACCACCACGAACGTGCGCGTAGCTCCTGCTGGGTGATGCTCGGACCAGGCATCCGTGACTTCAGGATGCCGACGACCTGCTGAATGAACGGAGCAAGTACTTCCGACGACGGCGCGTAGCCGGCGAGGTGATTTCCCTCGACCGTTCCGAGCAGGGTGCGTCGGTAGTCGCCGAGGATGATCTTCGCCTGACCGGGCGTATTCGATTCCACGATGCCCTGGCAGATGTCACGCAGCAACGCGGTCTTACCGCACTCACTGTCACCGAACACCAAGAAGTGCGGCGTCTCTGCGAGATTCAGCATCACCGGGGCGAGTTCGGATTCGTTGACACCGATCGGAACCTGCAGGTTCGGGCGCGACGGGTCGAGGCCGGCGGGCCAATCGTTCATCGCGCGCAGCAGCGATGCACGATCGAGCTCGTCGGGCAGGGTGCGGGTGCCAGGGGCCGGGCGGCCCGGAGTGCGCTGGGCGATCAAATCGACTGCGTGCGCGACACCGGTGCTCAGATCCGTCGGCTCCGAACTGCCGTCGACACGCGGCAACGCCATCAGCATGTGCAGGGCGTCAGGCGTGATACCGCGGCCTGGCCTGCCCTGCGGAACGAGCGACGCGAACTTACGGCCGATCTCGGAGTCCATCGGGTCACCGAGGCGAAGTTCGATGCGGGTGCCGATCTGGTCTTTGAGAGCGGGGCGGGCTTCCATCCACCGCGAAAGCGAGATCACCACGTGTACGCCGTACGAAAGGCCTTGCAGCGCAAGATTGGTGATCTGCTGCTCGAGGGCTTCGTAGTCCTGGCGGATCGTGCCGAAGCCGTCGATCACCAGGAAGGCGTCACCGTAGGGGTCGGCGTGGGCACCGGCGGCTGCGGGGCTGCTGTTGGGGTCGGACGCGCGCAGGCGCCGGTACTCGGCCATGGACTCGATGCCGAGCTGGTGAAAGCGCTTCTCTCGCTGCCGGACCAGCGTCGACATCTCTGCCACTGTGCGGCGGACCTTGTCGGGATCGAGACGGCTCGCCACCGAACCCACGTGCGGCAGGCCTTCGAGGCTGCCCAGGGTGCCACCACCGAAATCCAGACAGTAGAACTGCACCTGTTCGGCCGTGTGCGCCAACGACATGGCCATCACGAGCGAACGCAACGCGGTCGACTTACCCGATTGCGGGCCACCGACGATCGCCACGTGGCCGCGTGCACCGGACAGGTCGAGCATCAGCGGGTCACGGCGCTGATCGTAAGGCTTGTCGACGATGCCGATCGGCGCGCGCAATGTGGCCGCGGCGGAGTACTCCCCCGTGAGAATCGACCGCGGAATCAACTGATCCAACGTCGGCGCCTCGTCCAACGGCGGCAACCAGATCTCGTGGGCGGGCCGCCCATGACCCTGGATGCGGGAGACGAGCATGTTCAGGTTCGATACCTGGTCGTTCTCGTCGCCCGTCGGCTCCGGCTCGTAATCGGCCTCGACCGGCAGCGGGATGCGGTCGGAGGTGCGGAAGTCGACGTGGGTGGCGCTGAAGGGGCGGGCGTTGACGTCGATCTCGCCGCCGACGATGCCCGCGCTGGTGACCTCGCGCTGGGAGCCGCCGCCGACGTAGGGGCCGGAGACGTAGGAGGCCTGGAAGCGCTGGATCTCGCCGGAGTCGGCTTTGAGGTAGCCGCCACCGGGTGAGTTGGGCAGGTTGTAGGCGTCGGGGACGCCGAGGACCTGGCGGGACTCGTTGGCGGAGAAGGTTTTCAGGCCGATGCGGTAGGACAGGTGGGACTCGAGGCCCTTGAGCTTGCCCTCTTCCAGACGCTGGGAGGCGAGCAGCAGGTGCACGTGCAGCGAGCGGCCGAGGCGGCCGATCATCACGAACAGTTCGGCGAAATCGGGGTGCTGGGTGAGGAGTTCGGAGAACTCGTCGAGCACGACGAACAGGGCTGGCAGTGGGTCGAGGTCGGCGCCCGCGGCGCGGGCCTTCTCGTATTCGGAGACGTTGGCGAAGTTGCCCGCCTGACGCAGGACTTCCTGGCGGCGGTTCATCTCACCGGCCAGGGCGTCCTTCATACGGTCGACGAGGTCGGCCTCGTCTTCGAGGTTGGTGATGACCGCGGCGACGTGCGGGACACCGTCGAGGCCGAGGAAGGTGGCGCCACCCTTGAAGTCGACCAGGACGAGGTTGAGCTGGTCGGGTGAGTGGGTGGCGAGCAGGCTGAGCACGAGGGTGCGCAGGAACTCGGACTTACCGGAACCGGTGGCGCCGATGCAGAGGCCGTGCGGGCCCATGCCGTTCTCGGCGGCTTCCTTGATGTCGAGTTCCACGGGGGCACCGTCGGCGCCGAGACCGAAGGGCACGCGCAGGCGTTCGCGGCCGTAGCGGGGACGCCACGCACTGGCGGGGTTGAAGTTGCCGATGTCGCCGAGGTTCATCAGCTGCGCCCAGCTGGTGATGGCCTCGGACTCGTCGGTCTCCACATCGCTGCTGCGCTGGGTGGCGGCGCGGTAGGGGGCGAGGCGGCGGGCGGCCTGCTGGGCCTGCTCGGCGCTGACGCGGTCGATGGTGGCGAAGCGTTCCTGGTTGCCGGTGGCACCGCGGCCGAGGCATTCGCCGTTCTCGACGACCATCTTGATGCCGCGCGAAACGGCAAGGCGCGGTGCGTAATTGCACAGGTCGATGATGGTGACGCCCTCGAAACCGGACTCGCGCAGCTGGTCGTCCTCGGCTTCGAGCAGACCGCCGTCGACCACGATCACCACGTGCACCATGTTCGGGTTGTTCGGCTGGTTACGCGAGTAACGCACCCGGTTGCCGAGCAGCGGGTGCAGGCCCGACATCGCTTCGCGGATGGAGCCGTAGAACATGCGCTGGGTGCCGACACCGTCGGTCACCTCGGGATGCTGGGTGTGCGGCAGCCACTTGGTCCATTCCCATTCACGGGCGGTGTCGGGGCCACACACCACCGCGACCAGCACCTGGTCGGGAGCCTGGAACATGCACAGCTGCAACAACATCGCGCGCGTCATGTCACGGGCCTGGGCGCGGTCGCCGTCGAGGGCGATGGTGCCGAAGCCCTTCACCGCGATGGCCGTCGGCAGGTCGGGGACGGTTGAATGGGCGCGGACGAAACGGCGGAGGGAGACCGCCGCGATCGGCTCGAGCTCTTCGACGGGACCGGTCTCGGGGGCGACGAGGCGGGTCGCGAGGCGCTGACCACCCAGGCCGATGCGGGCGTGGCAGAAGTCCTTGTCGCCGGAGCGTCGCTCCCACATGCGGCTGGTGCCGGCGAGCATCCAGATCAGGCCGGGCTCGGGGTGACTCCACTCGACGGCGGCGCGCTGCTGCTTGGCGGTCTCGTCGACGTCCTTGCGGACCTGATCGAGATAGCGCAAGTAGTCTTTACGATCCTCGTTGGCCTCGGCGGCCTTGGCGCCCTTGCCGTTTCCCTGGCCGAACATGGTGACCATCGACATGATCATCATCAGCGGGAACATCATCGACATCGGGTTGGACAGCATGCCGCTGCCCTGGGTGAACATCAGCGCCATCATGCCGACCATGCCGACCACCATGACCACGGGCATCAGCTTCATCAGCAGATTTCCGGGGGTGATGCGTGGGATCTCGGGCGGCGGCTGGAGGGTGACTTCGCCACCGGGCGTGCGCGGCATCTCGCGCCGGGCACGGCGCTGGAACCGGACTGTGCTCATGGTCGAAGACTCCCCCTGCTTGACTACTCGCTGTCTGTCCTCGCGACGGGCTCAGTGTAGAGGTCGCGGCCGACATGTCGTATGGTTCGTCAGGCATTCTGCTGTCCGAACGGTGGGTTCCGCAAACTGTCGGCCGCTGACCGGTCGAGCGGAAACGCGAGGTAGAGACGGAGTTGGGGGAGTTTTGACGCACGCGCGACTCGATCATGTGGAAGAGGATTCCGCGCGCGGAATCGTTCGCGCACCCGACCTTGCCCGGGTGACGATTCTGGCCAAGCACACACAGGTCGACATGGCGATTCCGGTGGACGTTCCGGTCGCGCTCGTCATCCCGAGTGTGGTCGACATGGTCGCCGCGCACAGCCGCTCCAACGACTTCGACAACGACGGCGAACGCTACGAACCCGCCGAATGGGTCCTGGCCCGCATCGGCCATCCGCCCTTCTCGAACTCGCTGAGCCTCGGCGAACACGGTGTGCGCGACGGTGAACTGCTGATGCTCGAGAGCGCCTCGCACACCGCGCCGACGCCGCTGTTCGACGACATCATGTACAACGTCGCGATCGCCGACGCCGAGCACTACCGCAGCTGGACCCCCAAGACCGCGCGCATCACCGGTTCGGTGCTCGCCGCGCTCACCATGCTGGTCGGCTGCTTCGGCCTGCTCGCCGCCCCCGACGGTGTGCCGTTCTGGGTGAGCGGGTCGCTGGCCCTGTTCGTCGCGGTGCTGTGCGTGATCGCCGGGACCGTGCTCAGCCGCATGTACGGCGACACCTCCGCCGCGCTGGTCCTCGGCGGATGTGCGCTGCCGACCGCGTTCACCGGCGGCATGATGCTGGTGCCCGACCACTACGGCTGGGCGAATCTGTTGCTCGGCGCCGCACTGTTCGGTGCGACGGCGGTGCTCGCGTGGCGGGTCACCGGGGTGGGGCTCGCGCTGTTCATCGGTGCCGCCGCGATTTCGGTGTTCGTCGTTCCCGCCGCGCTGGTCGGTCTGCTCACCGATCAGCCGGTGAAGGCCATCGGCGCCGTCGTCGCGGCGCTGGCGCTCGCGGGTCTTTCACTCTCGCCGCGTGTTTCGATGCTGCTGGCCAAGCTGCCGCTGCCGCCGGTCCCCTCCCCCGGCACCCCGATCGACCCCACCGAGGACGACCCGGACGACCACCGCGCGCTGCCCACCCTCGACAACCTGCGCGCCCGTTCGGAGCGCGCCCGCAACTACCTCGCCGGCCTCGTCAGCGCGACCACGCTGGTCACCGTCGTCGGCGCGCTGCTGGCGACCAATCCCTCCGCCGACGACCCCTACTGGCCCGGCATCGCGCTGGCGCTGGTGTGCGCGGTGGTGCTGATGTTCCGCAGCCGCACGTACGCGGGCGCCGAGCAGGCCGTCGTGCTGATCGCGGGTGGTGCGGCGATCGTGCTGCTGATGCTGATCGGTGTCGCGGTCGGGATGGAACAGCCGCTCGTGGTGTTCGGGGCCGCGCTGGTGATCCTGGTCGCCGCGCTGGTCATCGGCCTGATCGTGCCCAACCAGTCCGCCACCCCGCCGATGCGCCGGGCCGCCGAGCTCATCGAGTACGGCTTCGTCGCCGCGGTGCTTCCGCTGGTGTTCTGGGTCGCCGATCTCTACTCGCTGGTGCGCGGTCTGTAGCTTTCGCACGGACGGGGCTGCCTCCCAACGGGATTCGACCGGTGGGCAGGCAGCCCCTTTTTCGTGGGTCCGGCACTGTCCTCGCCGGTGCGCCGGGCGCGCTACTGTCCTGCTCAGACGTGTAGTCCAGCGAAGCAGGTAGCGATGACAACAACGACCGAGCGCCCGCTCACCCGGCGGCAACGCTGGGAGCAGCGCACCAACCTGCCGTTGATGATGCTCGCGATCGCGTTCCTGCTCATCTACGCCTGGCGGGTGCTCGACACCCAGGCCTCCCCCACCCTCGATATCACGCTCATCTGGGCCGATATCGCGATATGGGCGGCATTCGCGATCGACTTCGCGGTTCGGCTGTACCTGTCGACCGACCGTGGCCGGTTCGTCCGCAAACACCCGCTCGACCTGCTCGTAGTCCTGGTCCCACCGTTCCGGCCGCTGCGACTGCTGCGCGTGGCACTACTGCTGCTCGACAGCCTCAATCGCGCGACCAAACCGCGCACCCGGCTGATGACCTTCGTCGCGACGAGCTCGCTGCTCATCCTGCTGCTGTGCAGCCTGGCGTTCTTCGACGCCGAGTACGGCGCACCGGACAGCAAGATCAAGTCCTTCGCCGACGCGCTGTGGTGGTCGGCGGTCTCGGTGACCACCGTCGGCTACGGCGACGTCTACCCGGTGACGCCCGAGGGCCGCCTGGTGTCGCTGGTCCTGATGACGCTCGGCATCGGCCTGATCTCCTTCGCCATCGGCACCATGACCAGCTGGGTGGTCGAACAGCTCAAAACCGTCGACGAGGCCGCCGACCGCACCGAACGCACCCTCGCCGAACTAGTAGAGGAGGTGCGTTCGCTGCGCGCCGAGGTGGCCGAGCTGACCACCGACCGACAAACCCCTGGCGGCTAATTCACCGACGCGACAGGCTGTTTCGCGGGTGAGGGATCGGGCGACACACCGTCGTGCGCGACCATCGCGTCCTCGCGGCCGAGGCTCGGGCCGCCGGCGAGCAGCCCGATGATCGCCCAGGGCGCCGGTTCGGCGGTGACGTTCTCGAGGCCGAGCGCCTTCACCGCTTCGGCGTTCTTGATGCCGAAGCGCACGCCGGTGTCGGCGATGTAGAACAGGCTGTCCTTGCGGCGGCTGTCGGGCTCGATGCCGGTGGACTGCACGTAGGCACCGACGCCCGGCGGGATGTAGACGGAGTCGGCGTTCGGGCCGACACCGTCGGCCTGAGCCAGGTCGACGAGCTTGGCCTTGTTCGGGATCGGCATGTCGATTCCCGTGATCAGGGAAAGTTCGGCGCGAGCGGTGCTGTCGTCGTTGTCGGTGGCACCGGCGATCGGCTTCCAGGAGATGCAGCTGACCGGCTGGTCCTTGGCGGTGATCAGGGTCGGCCGCTCGGCGGGGTAGTCCTGCACCCGCAGGGTCTGCACGTGCGGGGCGAAGGTCTTGTCCGTCGCCTGAATCGTGGTGCCCGGCATGTCCGTCGGGTAGAAGTTGCGGATAATCTGGGCGGTCAACGCCGAGACCGCCTGCAGTCCCTCGTGCAGCACGACATAGTTCTGGTTGGGCTCGTTGAAGACCTGGACGACGTCACCGATGCGGTGGCCGCCGACTTTGTAAGGCGGGGTGCCGCCCGGGTTGTCGATGACCGGGGTGATGATCGGCAGCATCTCGGGAATCGCGTTGAGCAGTCCCTCGCTGATCGGGCGCGGCGTTTCGCCGCTGATGCCGAGCGCCTGGGTGACCGGCGGATCGTCCATCTTCACGCGGGCCCGCTTGCCGTCATAGATCAGGTAGGTGGCGTCCTTGCCCTTGACGAGCATCGCCTTACCGGTGTCGACCTTGGACGCCTTGTCGCCGAGTTCGGGTGTGCCGGCGAGGACAGAGGTGGTGAGGTCGGTGCTGCCGTCGGCCTTGAGCCGGTCGCACACCGACCAGGGCCTGCCCTTGCCGTCCTTGTCGTACTGGATCGACGAGGGGGCACCGGGGATACCGACGAGCTGACCACGCGGCTTCTTGCCGAGTTCGGACTCCTTGACGATCACCGCTTTGGCCGCCTCACCCGCGGCCAGGCGGGCGGAGGCCAGGTTGAGCGCGGGGTGGACGACATTGTCGATCACCACGTAGACGCCGCCGGACTCCTTACCGATCAGGATCTTGTTGTCGCCGATCTTGTCCTGCGGTTTGAGCAGGGCGAGCACGCCGCAACCGGCAAGGACGACGATGCCGAGAACCAATCCGACCACGTAGGCACGGGTTTGGGCGCGCATCGGATCGTGCAGCATGCGCACGTCGCGCCGTACAAGGGCGTGCTCCATCCGCCGCACCAGGAAGCGGTAACCGCTGACCTGCCAGCGCGTAGTGGGTTTTGAAGGCATGGTTCCTCCCCCGAACAGTGCTCTTGTCCGGGCAACACAGTACAGTTCCCGGCAGCACTTGTTCGCATTCGGCCATCGGTCGATCGGTAATCGGGTACTTGGGGGAGGAACGAATGGCCGACTTCACCGGTGCGGGTCCGCGTCCGCTGTTCGGTCGGATTTCGCTGCCGCATCTGCTCATCGCGCAGGTCCTCGGCCTGATCGCGGGGCTTGTCGCGCTGGTGGTCGGCCTCGGCGCGTTGCCGTCGCTCGGGGTGGCGGTTGCGGTGATGCTCGTTCCGCTGATCCCGATCGGCAAGCGCACGATCCTCGACTGGCTCTCCACCATCCGCGGTTATGCGAGCAAGCGGGATTACACCCTCGGCGACACCGTGGATTTCCGTGGCGCCGACGGCCGTTCGCTCGGACTGTACTGGGACGGCAGCCGGGTGGTCACCGTGGTCGAGGTCCTGCCGCCCAAGGGCGGACTCACCCGGATCGCGCGCACCGCTGTGCACGCCTCCCACCTGCTGCCGCTGCCCGAACTCGCCGCCTGCCTCACCCAGCACGACATCCTGCTCAGCGGCATCGACATCATCAGCCACGGCCACCGCAGCCGCTCCGGCACACCCGCGGGCGCCATCTACGAGTCGCTGCTCGGCCCGCTGCCCGCCACTGCGCATCGCACGGTGTGGCTGGCGATCAGCTTCGACGCGGTGCAGTGTCCCGAGGCCGCGGCACGACGTGGCGGCGGCACCGAAGGCGCCTCCCGCGCGGTCACCATCGCCACCCAGCGCATCATGCGCACGCTGGAAGACGCCGACTGCAACGCCCGCATCCTCACCGCTCCCGAAATCCGGAAAGCCGTGCAGCAGATCACCGTCGGGCTCGATCCACGCACCCTCACCCAGCGCTGGAAGTACGCCGAGATCGGCAACGCGGTCAATATCGGCAGCGCCGTCGACCCCGCGCAGCTCGGTTCGGACCTGCTCGCCCAGCTGTGGGTGGCCCCGTCGCGCGGCACGACCGTCGCCGTGCGGCTGCGCCCGGGTAGCGATGCCGAATCGGTGAGCGTGGGCGCGGCCTGGCGCCTGACCGCGCGTGAGCTGCCCGAGAAGGCCAAGACCAAGGGCATGATCTCGATGAACGGGCGCCACCGCGACGCGCTGCTCGCGCACCTGCCGATCGCGGTGCCCGGCGTCGACGACACGGTGCCGACCACCGAGTACCCGATCGATGTGATCGGCGCGCTGCACCTGCCCTCGGCCGGGTGCGGGCAGCTCCTCGGTTCCGACGAGGAGGGCAACGGTGTGGCGACGCGCATCATCGGCGCCGGTATCTCCACCGTCTACGTCGCCGGTGAGCTGTACCTGGCCCAACAGCTGGTATTCCGTGCGCTCGCCGTGGGTGAGCGGGTGCTGATCCGCACCGATCGGGCCCAGGCGTGGGAGCAGTTGGTGACCACCGTCGGCAACCCCGAGCGGTTGACGATCGCGGTCGAAACACACCAGTCCGACGCAGGATTCACCGCGACCATCGTCGACGGTGTGCTCGCGCCCGCCCCGCACGCCGGTGTCACTACGATCTACCTCACCGCCGACCCCAACGGCTGGCCCGCTTCCCGCCCCGACCTCGAGATCTACCAGCCGGGTGCGGTCGGTAACCGGGTGGTGCTGCGTACGGGCACGACGAGGGTGAACCTCACGCTGGTCTCCATTCCGCGCGAGTCGACCTACATCGGTCAGCCGCGCGGTCAGCGGGCGATGGCGTCTCAGCCGGGATAGGTCGGCCGCGCTTCCCGCAGAACCGTTCCCCACCAGGCCAATTGGCGAAGCATGCGCTCGCGGGCATCGACCGCCGCGCCGTCGGTCGGGTCGAAGTGACGTTTGGCCTGGGCGAAGCTCACCGATTCGCGCACCGAGACCATGTGCAGTTCGGCGACGACCTGCCGCAACTGCTCGACCGCGCGCAATCCGCCCGACAGCCCGCCGTAGGACACGAAACCGATCGGCTTGGCCCGCCATTCGTGTTTGGCGCTGTCGAGCGCGGCCTTGAGCGAGGCCGGATAGCCGTGGTTGTACTCGGAGGTGACGACCACGAAGGCATCGGCGGCGCCGAGCCGTTCCCGGAATGCCGCGACCTGCGGGGTTTCGGTGAGCTCGGTCGGCATCGGGTGATCGATCAGATCCAGCACCCCCAGCTCGAATTCCGGCCGGTCGGCCAGCGCCCCGAGGAACCAGTCGGCCACCACGGGCGCGAACCGGCCCGGCCGCGTGCTGGCGACGATGACCTCCAACCGCAGTGGTTCATCCATACCCTGAGCCTATCGATGCTGCCCCGGCGCCGATGCGGGCGGGCGGATCAGGCACGATGGTCACCGTTCGTTCATGTTCCGGCGACGTGTGACGAAGGGGGACGCTCATGATTCTCGACCGCTGGCAGTTGGTGGAAACCCTGGGGGAAGCGCATACCTGGTCGATGCTCACTTCGGGCACGACGCCGCGCGAGTGGACGTCCTACGAGCGGGCGATCTCGGCGCAGTTGCGGCCCTTGGTTGTGGCCGCCTACGACACGGGCGAACCGGTCGACAAGGTGCTGCCGAAATCGCGGAAACCGTGGTCGGAGCACCGGTTTCGCGCGGTCCCCGTGGTGTGGCCGGGCTCGGCGCCGCATGCGGTGAAAGTGTGGGTGGGCAGACAGGCGCCCACCGAGGAACTGGGTGTCTCGCCGTTCCGGATCGATGCGCGCACCCGGCGGGTGAGCAGCAGGCCCGGCGGCCTCGGCGCGCATTTCGGTGCCGAACCCAGGGAATACCGTGGCGCCGAGCCGTACCAGCTGGTGGAGCGCTTCGACGCCGCGCTCGATCTCGTTGCCGCGCTGAATCGTTCGGAGCCGGGCAGTCGCTGGTCGGGAATCGCCACGATACGTTCCGGGGTCGGGCCTCGGTCGATGCTGATCGCCACCCGCAACGAGACCGAAGACCGGTTCCAGTGGCGTGGCGTATCGATCGATGTCACCGACAGCATTGCGCCACAACCGAAGTCACTCGAGGCGACCACCCTCGAATTGCTGCGCGACACCCAGCCCGGGCTGTATCTGGCCGTCATCGACACCGTGCAGGCGCGTCCGGTGCGGTGGGTGACCGAGCCGCTGCCCGGTGTGCGCTGGCATCTGGTCGACGACCGCGACATCCCCCACCCCGAGGACCGGGTCAGGATCCTCGAGGTGCGCGAGCAGATCCTGGCGGGGGCGAGGAACGCGACACTGCCGGGCTTGCGGCTGGCCACCGAGTCGGGTGAGTGGCTGGTGGCCGACGTCGAGGTGTCACCCCTGCCCGGCGCGCCGGGTGACGGCACGCCGTTGTTCGTCCTGGCTCAGGTGCGGCTCGCCCCCGGGCAGTTCGAAGGCTGAGCCGGTTCTTCTCAGGGCAGTTCGAAGGGCAGTGACACCCCGGCGTGCACCTGGCAGCGCTCGCAGGTGTCGGTGCCGTCGACGGCCGCCACCGCGCTGCGCATGAGCTCCTTGAACGGGCCGAGGTTCTTCTTGAACTCCGCGAACACGTCGACCGCGTGCACGCCCTGCCCCTCCTCCAGGCCCGCGTCCAGATCGGTGACCAGAGCGACTGCGGCGTAGCACATTTCGAGTTCCCGAGCCAGGACGGCCTCGGGGTGGCCGGTCATATTGACCAGGTCCCAGCCCTGCCCGGCGAACCAGCGGCTCTCGGCCCTTGTCGAGAAGCGCGGGCCCTGCACCACGACCATCGTGCCCGAGGGTTCGACGCGCAACTGGCCTGCACCGGCCGCCTTCACCGCCGCGCCGCGCAGGTCGTCGCAGTAGGGGTCGGCGAAGGAGACGTGGATACCGCCGCCGTCGAAGTAGGTCTGCGGACGGCCCGAGGTCCGGTCGACGAGCTGATCCGGTACCGCGACGGTCCCCGGCCCCCAGTCGGCGCGCAGGCTGCCGACCGCGCACGGCGCGAACACCCGGCGCACGCCGAGCGAGCGCAGCGCCCACATGTTGGCCTGGTAGGGCAGGGTGTGCGGGGCGTATTCGTGCTGCTTGCCGTGGCGCGGGAGGAAGGCGACGTGGCGGCCTTCCACCTCGCCGATCGCGACCGGGGCGCTAGGCGTGCCGTACGGTGTGTCGACGTCGACGTGCACCGCGTCGTTGTCGAAGAAGTCATAGAAACCGCTGCCGCCGATGACGGCGAGGGCGGGCCGGGGATGCGAACTCATACCGCTGATTCTCCCGTCCGGCCTGGTAGCGAGGAGCACCGGGACCATATCTGACAAGTCCGGCGCAAAACTGTACCCTAGGGGGGTATCAGCTCGCACCCCGGCGGGCACGACGCAAGAGGAGACCACGGTGACCACACCCACCCCCGACACCGCGCCCGCCGACGAGCACGCCGGCCACCACGGCCACGGCTACATCACCGCCAAGGACGACTACCTCAAGCGCCTGCGCCGCATCGAGGGCCAGGCCCGCGGCCTGCAGCGCATGGTCGAGGAGGAGAAGTACTGCATCGACATCCTCACCCAGGTCTCGGCCATGACCAAGGCCCTGCAGGCCGTCGCGATGGGGCTGCTCGAAGACCACATCAGCCACTGCGTCGTCGACGCCGCCGTCGCGGGCGGACCCGAAGCCGAGGCGAAGATCAAGGAAGCCACCGACGCCATCGCGCGACTCGTCCGATCCTGAAAGACCGCGTCTGCCTGCACCGACCGTTGTGAAGTGACGATTCACAGAATTGGCGTAATCCGCTGTGCAACAATGCATTTTCGGTATTCAGGGGCGCCGTGAACCTGTTCGTCGTGGCGCCCACGCGAGAGCAGGATCGATGATGACGGCGCAAAGCAACACGGCAGACACCCCTCTTTCGGAACTTCTCCGCCACGGTGAGCGAGATTTTCAGGAACGGTTGCAGCAACTGCTGATCGACCCGGACTACGCCATCACCGTGCACCAGGGCCAAGCGCAGCGGCGCGAGAACGCCTACGCCCAGCTGCGTGACCTGGTCAAGGAACTCGGTAAGGCCAGCGATGTCGCGACCAACCTCCCCCAGCTGTTCGCCTTGTTCGACTGGTCCGCGGTGCTGGCGACCGACCTCATCCCGTTGATCTCGGGCCACTTCAACCTGGCCTCGGGCTCGCTGTCCACGCTCACCGACTCCGACTCGGCGGCGCCGTACCTGCACGACCTCGACGACGCCACCGCGATCGGCGTCATGCTGCTCACCGAGTACGGTTGCGGCTCCAACATCGGCTTCATGCAGACCACCGCGACCTGGGAAGACGGCGGGTTCATCATCAACACCCCGAACCCGAGGGCCCGCAAGTTCATGCCGAGCGTCGGTATCCCGGTCTCGCGCGTGTGCGTCGTCGGTGCCCGCTTCATCGACTCAGCGGGTGTCGATCAGGGCGTGCACCTGTTCACCGCGCGTCTGCGGGTGGCCGACGGCACGGCCGCACCCGGTGTCACGATCACCCAGCTCGACCGGCAGCCGCTGGTCATCATGGACAACTCGGTCATCAGCTTCGACAATCTCCGCGTCGACCGCAGCGCCTGGCTGGGTGGAAACCTGGCGACCATCGACGACAACGGTGTCCTGACCTGGAACGACGAGGACAGCCAGCGCCGCTCGTTCGCCTCCGCGATCAGCCAGCTGACGGTCGGGCGCCTGGCCCTCGCGTCCTGCCTGAACGCCACCGCGCGAGCCTCGCTCTACATCGCGCTGCGCTACGCCGCCAAGCGCGGGGTACCGTTGACGCCGACCGCCACGACGGTGATGGCCGACATCCCGCACGTGCGCAACACCCTGCTCACCGATCTGGCCGGCACGGTCGCGCGCACCATCTTCGGCAACGCGGTCAAGACCTCCCTCGCCAACAGCGACCTCACCGATCGCGACACCGTCGTCTCGGTGATGCTGGCCAAGCACTTCATCCAGCTGCACGCCCTGGACACGGTGACCCACTGTCGCATCAAGATGGGTGCGCAGGGCATGTTCAGCGCCAACCGGGTCGCCGACTACATCGGCGTTTGCCACGCGGCCATCACCGGCGAAGGCGACTGCCATGTGCTCGGCTCGGTCGCCGGTCGCGTCCTGGCCAGGCACCTCGCGGGCAAGGTACCGCCGCAGACCGGTCTGCACGATCCCGCCGTCACCACCGACCGCCTCGGCCTGTTCACCGCGCGCACCCTCACGATCGTGCAGGAAGCTCAGCGGCATCTGGAATCGGGAGAACTCGCGGATCGGCTCGCCGTCATTCCGGAAGCGCTCGAACTCGCCGAGGCCTACAGCGCGGAGGAAGCGTTGCAGCTGCTCCACCGGTACGAGCACCTGCCCGAAATCGCCGCCGTGCGTGATGTTTTCGCGCTGCACTACCTGGATCAGAATGCCGCGTGGTACCTCACCCGCGGTTACCTGGACGTTGCCGCTGTCGAAGGCATCAAGCAGCAGCTCCGGGACGCCATCGACACTCTCGCCGACAACGTTCCGGCCCTGCTCGATTCCTTCGGCTTCGACGACGAGATCCTCGGCGCGCCGGTGCTGTTCGACGATCTACCCGGCGCGTGGGAGAGCCGCATCAACGGCTGATATGCGGTTACAGCGACAGCGGTGCCGTTCGTGGGAACACGACCGGCAACGCTGACAACGCTCGGTGGAATGGCCCGGGACGCCACACGAGGTCGTCCTGGGCCACTCCGAGCTTCAGCTCCGGCAGGACATCGAAGAGCTGGTCGATGACGTCCTGCGCCAGGAGTACGCCATACGGGCGCGCATGCGCGGGGCAGGCGTGTTCGCCCGCACTGAACGCCAGATTCCAGCCGTTGCCGAGGAAATCGCCGGTGTTGATCGTCGGATCGGTATTGCAGGCGGCCATGCTGATGATGACCGGCTGCTGAGCGGGCAGCAGTACACCGTCGATCGGCACGGACTGGCGCGGGTAGGTGATGCAGTAGTTCGCCATCGGCGGGTCGGTGGCGAGGCGCTCATCGATCGCCATCTTGGTCGACAACGGCATCGAGTTGCCTTCGCCGGTGAAGCGTGGATCGGTCAGCATCAGCAGCAGAGTGTTGGCGATGAGGTTCATCGGCGGCTCGACGCCTGCCGCGAACAGCAGCACCAGCTGATGCACCATCTCGTCGTCGGTCAGCCGCGCCGGATGCTGGACGAGGCGGGTGGTGATGTCGTCGCCCGGCTGCGACCGCTTCAGTGCGGTGAGGTCGAGCAGGGCGTTGGTCATGATCGTGTTCACCTTGTCGGTGTCCACGCCGTCGAACATCGCGGCATTGGCCCTGGCGACCTCCGCGCCGATCTCGGGCGGGCAGCCGAGGAATTCGCACAGCACCGAGAACACCATCGGGAAGATGTACTGGTGCAGCACATCCGCGTGCCCGTCCGTGCAGAACGAGTTGATGATCGGGATGGCCGATCGCTCCACGCTGGTGCGCATGACATTGAGGTCCATCCCGGCGAGCGCGTCGTTCACGGCGTCGCGGTAGCGGGTGTGCCCTTTGCCGGTGGTACGCAGCGCGTTCGGCCGGTACTCGATCATCGGCATGATCGGGATATCGCGTGGCACGGTCGCCTGCCACGCCCGCGGATCGGCGGAGAAGTTCGCGGGGTCGTTGAGAATCCGCACCGCGGTACTGAATTTGATGACCAGCGTCGCGGGCACGCCCGGCCACAGCTCGACGGGCACCAGCGATTCGTACTGGTCACGCATCCGGCGGTAGGCACCGTGCGGATCGGCCGCGAACGCCTCGTCGTAGAGCGGAATCCGGTGCTCGGGCACCGCCGCGGACAACGGCGAGTTGCGGATGGCACCCTGATTCGTGTCCTGCGGATTCACAATAACTCCCTGAAATCGACTGCGGCGCAATGGTAGTCCAGACGGACCGCTCGACTCGTAACCGGCCAGAGCCTACCAGCGCGTATGCCCCCGCGCCCGCCAGTTCCCGAGTTGCTCGCGCCACCCCGGTCAAGGATCCTTGTCACGCCCGACCGGTTGTCGTGGCGGGCAGCGGTGGCGGTATTCACCTGGTGTTGTTCCGGTTTCGTGGTGGAAGACGCGGTAGAAGTGGCGTTCGGAGGAGAAGCCCGAGGCGAATGCTACTGCGGCGGTGGGGAGGTGGTGGTTGTTCGTGAGCAGGCGGGTGGCGTGACGTAGGCGGAGGGTGCGCAGTGTGGTGTTCAGGCTTTCGCCTGGTCCGGCGAAGAGGCGGAAGAGGGTGCGGCGGGAGATGTGGCAGGCGGCGGCGATGTCGTCGGCGGTGAGGTCGGGGTCGGTGTAGTTGTCGCGCAGATAGGTCATGACGTGTTCGCGGCTCAGCGCGTCGGAAGGCGTGTCGACCGGCGCGACGCCTGCGGTCAGCAGGACAGCCGAACCGAGGAGATCGAGCGCGCTCCTGGCCAGGATCTCGGCCTGCGCGGGTGCTCGTTCCCGGATGCGGGCGAGGTTGCGGAAGTAGGTGGCGACAACGCCTGCCGGGCTGTCCGGTTCGATCGCGACGGCGGCGGGGATGGGCACTGCGCTCAGTCCCGGCCGCTCCCGCAGCGTCCCTACCGGAATCTGGACCAGCACCTGCTCGAAGGCCACGGCTTCGTCCCACAGCGAGGGCAGCGAGCCGTCGAGGATCGTCATCTGCCCGGGTTCGAGCAGCACGGAACGGCCGCTTTGGGTGAGGCGGGCTTCACCGGCCACCTGGATGCTGACCAGCACGTACTCCTCGGCAGCGCGAGCCACATGCGTCTTCGTCCGGAGGTACTGATGGTTATGGCCGGCCAGCACGGTGAGGGAGAAGTCGGCCGCGCCGGGCAGCGCACCGCTGGTCACCTTGCCGTAAACAGGTGCGTCGCGGATGGGGCCGAAGGCGAGCGGGAAGTAGGTTTGCTCCATCAGCGCGGCCCACCGGTCGACTTCCTCGCCGCGCGATTCCGGCGTCGAGAATTCGATTGTCGTCGGTCCGTTCACCATGGGTTGCCTCCGGCACACGCATATCCGCCTCTACGGCTCCAACCCGAGAATAGCCCGGCTCAGTCACAGGATCTGTGGATCACGTAGCGAATGACCTGCGAAAACCTCGCTGTGCAAACCTCTTTGACAGTCAGTCGCCGCAGCAGCCCTCGGCGGCGGGGACGGTCCGGGTCTCGCGGGTCTGAGCGTTGCGGGCGGCCAGGTCGGCGTCGGCGGGATAGTCGACGGCGATCAGGCTCAGGCCGTGTGCGGGAGCGACGGTCACGGAGCTGGAGCGTTCCGTTTCCGACAGCAGTGCCCCGACCCACTCCGGTGTCCGTCGTCCCTCACCGACAGCGAGCACCGCGCCGACCAGGCTGCGAACCATCGACCAGCAGAACGCATCAGCGCTCACGTACGCGGTGAGCAGGTCGCCCTCACGCTCCCAGTCGAAACGCTGCAGTTCGCGCACGGTGGTCGCGCCCTCGCGGCGACGGCAGAAGGCGGCGAAGTCGTGCAGTCCCAACAACTTTCCGGAGGCGGCGCGCATGGCTTCCAGATCCACACCCGGCTTACACGCGACCACGCTGCGCGCGCGCAACGGCTCGGCACCGTAGGGGGCGGTGGTGAGGCGGTAGGCGTAGTGGCGACGCATCGCCGAGAACCGCGCGTCGAATTCCGGTGGCGCCGTCCGGATATCGGTGATGCGGACGTCCTTGGGCAGGAAACGGGCCATCCGGTACATCAGCTTGCCGGCATCGAATTCGCCGGAGGTGTCGAAATGCGCCACCTGCCCCTCGGCGTGCACACCCGCGTCGGTCCGCCCGGCGACGGTGAGCACGATCGGCTCACGGAACACCTTCGACAGCGATTCCTCCAGCACGCCCTGCACGGTGCGCAACCCGGGCTGACGCGCCCAGCCGATGAAATCGGTGCCGTCGTAACTGATTCCGAGCCGCACGCGCGACCGACCTTGCCCGATCTCGTCCATCGAACCTCCCTGCCTCACCAACACTGGCAAAAGAACGAGCCCGCCACCCTCGAAGGGGTGACGGGCTCGGTCGAACTCCTGAGAATCAGGCGTCCTTCTTGTCCTCAGCGGCCTCGTCGGCGGCCGGAGCCTCGACGACCTCGTCGGCCTTGGCTTCGGCAGCCTCGGCGGCGGGCGCCTCGGTCTTCTGCGAAGCGGCGACGCGACGGGCGCGGTCGGCCTCGTTGGTGACGGTCTTCTCGCGGACCAGCTCGATGATGGCCATCGGCGCGTTGTCACCCTTGCGCGGCAGCGCCTTGGTGATACGGGTGTAGCCACCCTCGCGACCCTCGAACGAGGGGCCGATCTCCGCGAACAGCGCGTGCACGATGTCCTTGTTGCGGATGACCTTCATGACCTCGCGACGGTCGGCAAGGGTGCCGGCCTTCGCGCGGGTGATGAGCTTCTCGGCGTAGGGGCGGACCGCCTTGGCCTTCGACTCGGTGGTCGTGATCCGACCGTGCTCGAAAAGCGCCGTGGCCAGGTTGGCGAAGATCGCCTTCTGGTGCGACGCCGACCCGCCGAAGCGGGCACCCTTCTTGGGCTTGGGCATTGGATTCTCCTTGTGAAAGGCGCAGCCGGGGTGCCCCCCGATGGCCTAGAGCTGTTCGGTCTCGGCGTAGTCCTGCTCGCCGCCGTCGGTGTCACTGAAGGTGCCGGAATCGCTCCAGGTGCCGGTGCTCGCGTCGTAACCCACCACGGAGGACGGGTCGAACGAAGCGGGCGAGTCCTTCAGCGAGAGGCCGAGCGCGTGCAGCTTGACCTTCACCTCGTCGATGGACTTCTGGCCGAAGTTGCGGATATCGAGCAGGTCCGACTCGGTGCGGGCGACGAGCTCGCCCACCGTGTGCACACCCTCGCGCTTGAGGCAGTTGTAGGACCGGACGGTGAGGTCCAGGTCCTCGATCGGCAGACCGAACGAGGCGATGTGGTCCGCCTCGGCCGGGCTGGGGCCGATCTCGATGCCCTCGGCTTCGACGTTGAGCTCACGGGCCAGGCCGAAGAGCTCGACCAGGGTCTTACCGGCCGAAGCCAGCGCGTCCCGGGCCGTGATGGAGTTCTTGGTCTCCACGTCGAGGATGAGACGGTCGAAGTCGGTGCGCTGCTCGACACGGGTGGCCTCGACCTTGTAGGTCACCTTGAGCACCGGGGAGTAGATCGAATCCACGGGGATCCGGCCGATTTCCGCGCCGGTCGCCTTGTTCTGCACGGCGGGCACGTAACCGCGGCCCCGCTCGACGACGAGCTCGATCTCGAGCTTGCCCTTGTCGTTCAGGGTGGCGATGTGCATGTCCGGGTTGTGCACGACGACGCCGGCCGGCGGGACGATGTCACCGGCGGTGACGGTGCCCGGGCCCTGCTTACGCACGTACATGGTGACCGGCTCGTCCTCTTCGGAGGACACGACCAGACCCTTGAGGTTCAGGATGATGTCGGTGACGTCTTCCTTCACACCGGGAACGGTGGTGAACTCGTGCAGGACACCGTCGATGCGGATGCTCGTGACCGCGGCCCCCGGGATGGAGGACAGCAGGGTACGACGCAGCGAGTTGCCGAGGGTGTAACCGAAGCCCGGCTCGAGGGGTTCGATGGTGAACTTCGAGCGGTTCTCCGCCACAACCTCTTCGGTCAGTGTCGGACGCTGGGAAATCAGCATGAGGATCTACTTCCTGTTCAGGGCGTCCGCTATTTGACGCCTAATCAGTGATTGCGGGGGCCGTCGTAGGAACGGCCCCCACCAAAAGCGCTTACTTCGAGTAGTACTCGACGATGAGCTGTTCCTGCAGCGGCACATCGATCTGGGCACGCTCGGGGAGCTGGTGCACCAGGATGCGCAGGCGGCCGGGGACGACCTGCAGCCAGCCCGGGACCTGACGGTCGCCGACGGTCTCACGCGCCACCTGGAACGGCAGGGTCGGCAGCGACTTCTCCTTGACATCGATGATGTCGTACTGGGAGACCTGGTAGCTGGGCACGTCGACCTTGACGCCGTTGACCAGGAAGTGGCCGTGGCTGACGAGCTGACGGGCCTGACGACGGGTACGAGCCAGACCGGCGCGGTACACGACGTTGTCCAGACGCGACTCGAGCAGACGCAGCAGGTTGTCGCCGGTCTTGCCCTTGAGGCGGTTGGCCTCTTCGTAGTAGCGACGGAACTGCTTTTCCATGACGCCGTAGGAGAAGCGAGCCTTCTGCTTCTCCTGCAGCTGCATCAGGTACTCGGATTCCTTGATCCGCGCGCGGCCGTGCTGGCCGGGCGGGTAAGGACGACGCTCGAACGCCTGGTCGCCTCCGACGAGGTCGACGCGCAGACGACGCGACTTGCGGGTGATGGGGCCTGTATAACGAGCCATTTTTTAGCTGTTTCCTTTCCCGCTAGACGCGACGGCGCTTGGGCGGCCGGCAGCCGTTGTGCGGCTGAGGAGTGACATCGGAGATCGAGCCGACCTCGAGGCCAGCGGCCTGAAGCGAACGGATCGCGGTCTCGCGGCCCGAACCCGGGCCCTTCACGAACACGTCGACCTTCTTGACGCCGTTCTCCTGCGCCTTGCGGGCAGCGTTCTCGGCAGCGAGCTGCGCGGCGAACGGGGTGCTCTTACGCGAACCCTTGAAACCGACGTGGCCCGACGACGCCCACGAGATGACATTGCCCTCGGGGTCGGTGATCGAGACGATGGTGTTGTTGAACGTGCTCTTGATGTGCGCGTGGCCGTGCGGGATGTTCTTCTTATCCCGGCGACGCGACTTCTGAGTCTTCTTCGGGCCAGCGGCCCGGCTCTTCGGAGGCATACGCTATCCCTACTTCTTCTTGCCGGCGACGGTCTTCTTCGGACCCTTGCGCGTACGCGCGTTGGTCTTGGTGCGCTGACCACGCACAGGCAGGCCACGACGGTGGCGGATGCCCTGGTAGCAGCCGATCTCGATCTTGCGGCGAATATCGGCCTGGACCTCGCGGCGCAGGTCACCTTCGACCTTGAACTCCGACGCTTCGATGTAGTCGCGCAGCTTGCTCAGGTCGTCGTCGCTGAGATCCTTCGAGCGCAGGTCCGGGCTGACGCCGGTCTGAGCCAGGATCTCGGTGGCGCGGGTGCGCCCGATTCCGAAAATGTAGGTCAGCGCGATCTCCATGCGCTTTTCGCGCGGGAGATCAACGCCCATCAGACGTGCCATGTGGCAGGTTCCTTAATGGTTGCGGAGGTCTGCTCCCTGTCCGTCCCCCCGTCTTTGCAAATGGGGGCACCGGCCTCCGTACCGGTGGTTGGCGCGCACACGTGCGTACGCGCTGGAGCTGGGAGTTCTTCTTTTCGGTCAGTCCGATCAGACGATCGGTGCCCGGCGGTGAGGCTGGATCAGCCCTGACGCTGCTTGTGGCGCAGGTTGTCGCAGATCACCATGACCCGACCGTGACGGCGGATCACCTTGCACTTCTCGCAGATCTTCTTGACGCTCGGCTGAACCTTCACGTCCGTCCAATCTTTTCGTGGGTTCACAAGGGTCTGTGAACACAGTTTTTCCCCAGCCGACGACTGGGGAAGTCTCTTGTCGTGTTCCGGCCTGGACCGGAACACCGTGTGACGCCGCGTGCCTCAGGCTCGCGGCGTCAGGCAGGCATCACTTGTAGCGGTAGACGATCCGGCCGCGGGACAGGTCGTACGGCGAGAGCTCGACGACCACGCGGTCTTCCGGAAGGATGCGAATGTAGTGCTGCCGCATCTTTCCGCTGATGTGCGCGAGAACCTTGTGACCGTTCTCGAGCTCGATCCGGAACATCGCATTGGGCAGCGGCTCGACAACTCGACCCTCGACCTCGATGGCCCCGTCTTTCTTCGCCATATCCTCCGCGATCCCGGTTATGCTCAACCTTGAGTGGTTACCTCGTAGCTGCTCACCCACAGGCCCGACGAACTTCCCGGGTTTGCACGCGAACAGTCGGCGCCTAGGTGCACCGCCGCTCAAGCTTACCGGGCCGTGTGCGCTGAGGCAAAAAGACCCCGACGGTACACCCTGAACGTGGCGCACGTCGCACAATGGAGGCGTCGACGGTGGGCACGCGGGCAGGCATGAGGCGCCCGCCACGCCGATCGGGTTGTCGCGTAAACTCACCGGCGTCGCAAGTAGTGGGTCGATCAGATCGGGGGACCCTGGTGAGCGGAGCGCACCGGTGAGCCGCAACAACGACAGCCTCCCCATGTTGCCGCCATGGCTGTCGGAGAGCGAAGTCACCCAGGTCGGGTACGAGGCACCGGTCGAGAACCTGCCACAGGACGAACCGATCGACGAGGCACCCAAGCGTCGCCGTTTCGTGCGCGGTGACGACAGCGCGCGCAAGGAGAAGAAGGGCGGCCGCCGCCGCAAGGAGCGCGAGCCCGAACAGCCGGGTCAGGTAACCGGCGCCACCGGCCAAGGCCCTGCTTTCCACGATCCGCATGCGCCGTCGACCGCGAACCCGCTGATGCCCGGTCCGAATCCGTCGACATCGAGCGCGCCCGCACCGACTCAGGGCGCCGACTCCTCCTGGCCACCGGCCTCGACCGGCGCGCCTTGGCCGCAGGCTCAGGGCGGTACCCCGAACCCACTCGCTCCGCCGGGGCTCGACTCCGCCCAGCGTGCCGCCGACTCGCGGTCCTCGGCCGGCGCCGCGCGGCCCCAGGAGCAGGGCGCACCCGATCGGCTCATGCCGCCGCAGACCGGGCCGGATGGGTTCTCCCCGTGGAACACCGGGCAGTCCTCTGCACCGACCCCGTTCTCCACCGGCGGCCCGGCCGCGCCGACGCACACGAGTTCGCCGTCGCACTCGATCCCGAATGCGACCGTTCCGCCTGCTCATCCGGGACCCGCACTGCCCCCGGCACCTGTCGAGCAGGCCGCAGCGGCCCTCCCGACGCGGACCCCCGCTCCCCCGTCCGAGGGCTTCACACCGCTTGGGCCCGCGAACCAGCGCGGCTTGCCCGATCTCCCGCCGCCTCCCCCGCTGCC